>CANIVF010000021.1 GCA_947470895.1 Bacteroidota bacterium | reverse complement strand
CGCTTCTATTTCAGATTTCAAGTTGACAAAAATCGCAGGCAGCAATAATTGGACTTCCGAAGTAATTATTCATAACAGGAGTAACGTGGCTTTGATTAATCCTGAAGTTTATCTGGACATCTCCGGAAACGCGCTGATTAGTGAGAAGATTTTTAAAGTGATTAAGCCGGATTCGTCATATGCTTATGTCTTCACGCCAACTATAGTACCTCGAGCCGTGGCCTTTGCCTGTGCTGAGGTCCGTGTTAATTCTGACCAGTATGAATTCGACAACCGTAAATGTGTGAATGTAACAGACCGTTACATTTCAATAGTGCCATATCCGAACCCTGCTCATGATGAACTTATTCTTGAATGGATCAATATAGGCAGCGAACCGATGGATGTAATTATTTATAATTCAGCAGGGCAGGCTATCCTCAACAATCACTATTCTTCAACCTTAAAAGGTTTGAATCAGGTAAAGCTGGACGTGTCGGCATTACAAGCAGGAATCTATTTTGCTTCTTATTCCGCTGGTGGCCCGGCACAGAATTTTAAATTTTCGGTGGTTGAATAGGCACTACAGTTAAGAATATTATTCCGGATAGAGGTTTGATGCCGGAATTTTATTTTAATTTTACTATATTCATAAACTTAATATTACTTAATCTTTTGATGAAGCCACTTGACCCTACCGACCGAAAGATTTTAGAAATCCTTCAGGCCAACTCAAACATCACCAATGCCCAGCTTGCGCAGGAAATAGGATTGTCACCAGCCCCCACGTTGGAGCGGGTAAAAAAACTGGAGAACTCTGGAATTATTAAGAGCTATCATGCGGTGGTTGATATGGCGAGTGTAGGTCTTGGTGTTTCCACATTTGTGATGGTGTCTTTGAAAGGCCATAATAAGGAGAACATCGCCAAGTTTATGATTGCCATTCAGAAAATTGATGAGGTCGTGGAGTGTCATCATGTAACGGGTCAGGCAGATTTTATTTTAAAAATTGTTGCACCTGATATCCCCGCTTATCAAAATCTGATGCTTGAAAAAGTAACCAACATTGAGGTGGTGGATAATATGCAAACCACGGTGATTCTTTCAACCTTCAAAGACAGCAAAGTAGTTCCAATACCATGAGTGCAACGGATACATCGAATCGCGTGCTTGGTGCCGTAAAAGTGAATCAAAAGATTACACGCATTGCTTACGAGATTCTTGAAAATAACTTCAAGGAAAAGACAATGGTGATTGCTGGTCTGGATGGCCAGGGATATTTACTGGCCAAACAGATCGCTGCTGAATTGGGGAAGATATCTTCGATTAAAATTAATCTGGTTAAAGTATCGTTGGATAAATTTTCGCCACAGCAAAGTGAAGTAACTCTTGATGTCCAGAGTAAAGACATCAAAAAGAAATGTATTGTGCTTGTGGATGATGTGCTGAATACCGGGCGCACTCTTGCCTATGGCATGAAACCATTCTTAAATATTGAAGTAAAAAAAATTGAAGTAGCCGTATTAGTAAATCGAAGCAACACACTATTCCCAATTACACCCACCTATACAGGGTATGAATTGGCAACCACATTAACCGATCATGTTGAGGTCGTGCTCGGTAAGAACGCTTCAGTTTATCTGAAGTAATTTTATATCCAGGATAAAATCCAGAATCTAGTTTAACAATGTCAAGCTACAAACAACAAGACATCAAAAAGATTACCACTCATCAGCTTCAGGAGATGAAGAACCGTGGTGAGAAAATTTCTATGCTCACCGCCTACGATTTTAGTATGGCCAAAATTATCGATGGTGCTGGCATGGATGTGATTTTGGTTGGCGACTCGGCCTCGAACGTAATGGCAGGAAACGAAACCACGCTACCCATTACGTTAGATCAAATGATTTATCATGCTACTTCCGTGGTGAAGGCTGTGAAGCGTGCTTTGGTCGTTGTTGATATTCCTTTTGGTCATTATCAGGGTAGTTCGGGTGAGGCGCTTCGATCTGCCATACGCATCATGAAAGAATCAGGTGCCCACTCCGTAAAGTTGGAAGGAGGAAGCGAAATAAAGGATTCGGTTTTGAGAATATTAAGTGCTGGTGTGCCTGTGATGGGTCACCTTGGCTTGACACCTCAATCCATTTATAAGTTTGGGACGTATACCGTTCGGGCCAAAGAAGAGGCAGAAGCAAACAAACTCATCGAGGATGCTTTACTGCTTCAGGAATGTGGCTGTTTTGCATTGGTTTTAGAGAAGATTCCTGCTGAGCTGGCTAAAAAAGTATCTTCCCAGTTGCAAATACCTGTGATTGGAATTGGGGCCGGTCCTGATGTGGATGGTCAGGTATTGGTTATGCAGGATATGCTCGGGATCAACAAAGAATTTAAACCCCGATTTTTGCGCAGATATGCCGATTTGCATGGAATCATCACCCATGCTGTTCAGAAATACATCAGAGACATCAAGGCTCGCGACTTTCCAAATCAGGATGAGAAGTATTAGCGGTAGTTTTAAATACCTCGATAATTTTTAATTTCACGGCAGTTTTGAACCCTTTATAATTTTAATCAGTACTAACATGAGCGATCAAAAAATTACCATCACCAATGGAAAGTTGAATGTGCCTGATAGTCCAGTTATCCCCTTCATTGAAGGAGACGGCACAGGACCAGATATCTGGCGTGCTTCGCAGCACGTATTTGATTCGGCAGTAGCGAAAGCCTATGGTGGCAAGAAGAAAATAAACTGGAAGGAAGTACTGGCAGGAGAAAAGTCTTTTAAGAAAACCGGTAACTGGCTTCCGGACGAAACCCTCGATGCTTTCAGAGAATATTTAGTTGGAATAAAAGGACCGCTTACTACTCCAATTGGTGGTGGCATTCGTTCGTTGAACGTGGCGCTTCGTCAGATTTTGGATCTGTATGTTTGTCTTCGTCCGGTGAGATGGTATCAGGGAGTTCCTTCACCCGTTAAAAATCCAAGTGCTGTGGACATGGTTATCTTTCGTGAGAACACTGAGGATATCTATGCCGGTATTGAGTTTGCAGCAGGTACACCTGAAGCGCAAAAGGTATTGGATTTTATTGAGAAAGAGTTTCCTAAAGAATTCAAAAAAATTCGCTTCAACACGAAAGAGAAATCGGAAGAATTCTGGAAGATGGTTGGTGCTACCAACATGAACAACGAGGTGCAGGTGGGTCTCGGTATTAAAGCAGTAAGTTATAGTGGTAGCGTTCGTTTGATTCATAGTGCTATTGCCTATGCCGTTAAGTTCAACAGAAAGTCGGTCACATTGGTGCACAAGGGTAACATCATGAAATATACCGAAGGTGCTTTCCGCGATTGGGGATATGCCGTAGCGGAAGAACATTTTGCTGATAAGGTTTACACCTGGAACAAGTGGGAAAAGACCAAGAAAGAAAAAGGTGAAGATGCTGCAAATGCGGAACAGAAAGCGGCTATCGAAGCAGGTAAAATTATCATCAAAGATTCTATTGCTGATATTACACTTCAACAAGTATTAACTCGTCCTGAAGAATTTGAAGTAATCGCTACGTTGAACCTGAATGGTGATTATTTGAGTGATGCTCTTGCTGCTCAGGTAGGTGGTATTGGTATCGCTCCTGGAGCTAACATCAATTACATCACGGGCCACGCCATTTTTGAAGCCACTCATGGCACTGCGCCTAAGTATGCCGATCAGGATAAAGTAAATCCTGGATCTGTAATTCTTTCTGGTGTGATGATGCTTGAGTACATGGGCTGGCAGGAAGCTGCCGACCTGATCAACAAAGGTCTTGAAAAAGCAATTTCTAACAAGCGTGTAACGTACGATTTCCATCGCCAGATGGAAGGAGCAACGTTGCTGAAGTGTTCAGAGTTTGCCAATGAGATTGTGAATAATATGTAACAAGTTTTGTTCTCAAAATAAAAAACCGTCTCGTTTATCGGGACGGTTTTTTTATTTTTTTTGATGGGATGCGACTACATCTTTCTCACCTTGCCACTTCCGGAAGAGTGACTGTTTACCTGAGCAGGGTTTCCTTTATAAGATACACTTCCGCTTCCTGAAATGGTGGCATCTATCGAATTCTTCACATTCACTTCCGCATCCCCTGATCCGGAAATTCGGATTTCGCAAGCGTCCACTTGTAGTTCGGCAGCAAGTACTTCACCGGAGCCACTAATGGTTGCCCTGATTTCTTTCGCGTTGCCATTAGCAATTATTTTTCCTGAGCCCGATACGCCCAGTACAACCTGGTTTGCAGCAGTTAGTCCAACAGTAATTTTACCTGATCCGCTTACTTTACTATCTACATCTTGGCATGTGCCTTTGAAATCAACTCGACCCGAACCAGAAACGTTGGCACCGAGATCTCCGCTTGCATCCGCTTCCAGCGTAAGAGAACCAGACCCGCTTACATTCAAATCGAGATGGTCGGTTTTAAATTTACTTTCTCCGATCAAGGCCCCAGAACCACTTACGCTAACGCCTTCCAGATCTTTTACGGTTATATAAACAATGATCTTATCGTCATTATCCCAATCCCACATTTTCCAGTTTCCATTTTCGCGACCAATGCTCAGGCGGCCGCCACTTACTTCGGTTTCAATTTTAGAAAGAATTTCTTTGTTTCCTTCCAGCTCAACTTTTTGTTCAGGCCCTTGCTTCAGATATAATTTGCCGGGCACACGGAAGGCAATTTTTGTGAAGGTGTCTACTTTGCGGCTTTCTTTTGTTTGAGCAAATGACAAAGTCAAAGAAAAAAAGAGAGCGAAATAAGTGATCAGTATTTTTTTCATGGTTTATAAATTTTGAGCTTCATTATTACATCAACATAGACTGAGCGGATTATGATTGGTTGCTCGCTTTAAAAATTATTTTAATTGATGATAGATTCACCACCTTAGGACGTAAAAATGTAGGTTTGCGTTACACATGGAAGTTTTTTCTTTTCTCACAATTGAAGAACCCTCAGAAGGGAACTATAAAGAACTGGGCAGCAAATTTCTTGCGTTTGCTTACCCTGTTAGTTCGGAAGAGGAGATTAAAATCAAGATTGAAGCCCTCAAAAGGAAATACTTTGATGCACGCCACCATTGTTTTGGCTGGATTTTAGGAGAAGATAAGGGCAGACTAAGGGCGTTTGATGATGGTGAACCTAATCATTCTGCGGGCGATCCGATATTGGGTCAGATTAAGTCAAAAAATCTTACTAATGTGCTGGTTGTGGTGGTGCGCTATTTTGGTGGTGTTAAACTAGGAGTGGGCGGTTTGATACAAGCCTATAAAACAGCAGCGGAAGATGCATTGAATCATGCTATCATTATCGAAAGGGAGGTTACTCGCTGTCTTACACTACACTATCCTTATGAATCCACCACCGATGCTCTGCGATTGGTTAGGGAATTTGAATTGATCATCATCCGTCAGGAATTTCTGGAAGAGTGTGTTCTGTATGCAGAAGTGAAACGAAAGTATTTTACTTCATTCAAATCTAAAGTAGACTTGCTGCAAGTAACAGGTCACAAAATTTCTTTTTTGCTGAGCGAATAATTTTTTAACTTTTAACAAACTATTCTTTATGGGTTCGAACAAGCAGGCCGCTTTGGGTTTCATTTTTGTCACCATTCTTATTGATACCATTGGCTTTGGAATTATCATTCCGGTACTTCCCAATCTGATCATCGAATTAACTCACAGCACCACCAGTGAAGCCGCGCGTATTGGAGGATGGCTTTTATTTGCATTCGCCATCATGCAATTTTTATGGGCACCTATTTTGGGTGGGTTAAGTGATCAATATGGGCGAAGACCAATTTTACTCGGATCATTATTTGGCTTTGGGCTCGATTATATTTTTCTGGCACTTGCACCAACGCTCGGTTGGCTTTTTGTGGGTAGGATTATTGCTGGCGTACTAGGCGCAAGTTTTACTACAGCCGGTGCCTACATTGCGGACATCAGCACGCCTGAAAAACGTGGTCAGAATTTTGGGATCATTGGCGCTGCGTTTGGCGTTGGATTTATTATTGGTCCTGCGATGGGTGGACTTTTAGGTACGTATGGCCCGAGAGTTCCATTTATTGCGGCTGCTGTTTTGAGTTTACTCAATTTTCTTTACGGACTTTTTATTTTGCCAGAGTCTTTAAAACAAGAGAACCGCAGGCCGTTTGAATGGAAGCGTGCGAATCCGATAGGATCATTACTTAACCTTAAGCGCTATCCTCTTGTTTTGGGATTAGTAGCTTCTCTGATATTGATATACATCGCGGCCCACGCAGTACAAAGCAACTGGTCGTATTATACCATAGAGAAATTTAAATGGAGCAGTGCCATGATTGGAGGTTCACTGGCAGCGGTTGGCGTTCTGATTTCTATTGTTCAGGGTGGATTGATTCGAATTATTATTCCAGCATGGGGACAGAAAACTTCGCTTTATGTAGGTCTCGGCTTGTATAGCATTGGTTTAGTCTTATTTGCTTTTGCTACAGAAGGATGGATGATGTTTGCTTTTCTTGTTCCTTATTGTCTGGGAGGAATTGCAGGACCTGCCTTGCAAGGAATCATTTCTTCGCAGGTTCCATCCAATGAGCAAGGCGAGTTGCAGGGGGCTTTGACAAGTTTGATGAGTGTTACTTCGATATTTGGGCCTTTATTGATGGCACAGCTATTCAGTTACTTCACTGCCGCTGAAGCTCCTGTTTATTTTCCTGGTGCACCGATGTTGATGGGTGCCATGCTTACGATGTTAAGTTTATTTTTAGCCATGCGTGCATTAGCTGGCTTTGTTGGCCACACCAGATAGCTCGTTTATTTCAGTGAAAGCTTATGGTAAATCTGTAAACACACCCACGCATCGGTTGCTGCATAGCTGATTTGTTTATCCTGAAGCACTTCGGCTTCCCAATTAGAAGTTTGTGCGCTTTTTGAAATCCGAAACCCTAAAAGTAAGGCTGTTAATTTTTTTACGCTTTCAACCTGCAGGCCAGCTTCTTTGCTCAGGCTTGCCAGTTCAATAAAACCTCCCGGCTTATAATGCTTCAATCGCTGCAAGGCTTTGATATCATCGCGAAGGGCAACACCCGCTTTCAGGATGCTATCGCTTTCTAAAAATTCTATGAGGTGAGGCGTAATTCCTGTTTGCTTAAGTCTGATCAAAAAAACTTTATCGGGTAGCGCAACTTGCATTAAGGCAACTTTGTTTTGTTGGCCACGCACAAAAACAGGTTTTGTTTCGGTATCAAATCCAACCACCACATGTTCTTTGATTTCATCAAAGGCATGGATTATTTTTTTCTCTTCAGAAACGATAATGGTTTCCCCCTCAAACGCTCCCAATGGAAGAGTGTTGATTTCATCATTCGAAATGTTGATTTTATTATTTGGCGGGTGCAGGGTCATCCAATCTTCGGATTTTAAAATTCATATAAGCTTGCAGTATAGTCATTAAAGGACTGATGATGCAAAAGAAACAATAAGGAGCATATGCCCATGTTGAAATGCCTAATACTTTAGCCTGTGTGGCTCCGCAGGTATTCCACGGAACAAGCACGGACGTAACGGTGCCTGCATCTTCTAATGTGCGACTCAATAACTCAGGTTTATAACCCTTCTTTCGATAGGTGTCTGCAAACATTCTTCCGGGTATGGCAATAGCCATGTACTGATCTCCGGCTGTGAGATTAAAAAATATGCTCGTGACTACCGTTGAGGCTACTAACGAACCTGTTGAATGTGCCCACTTTATGATCTCTTCTACGATACGCATTAACAATCCACAGGACTCCATAACCCCTCCAAATATCATGGCACCTAAAATGAGCCAGATGGTGTTGAGCATGCCAGCCATGCCTCCGGAAGAAAGTAAATCAGAGATCATGGCATTATCTGTTTTAATGTTGATTGACATTGCCAAAGCTTTCATCACAGCAACAAAAGATGATTTAACGCCATCATTTGAAATTTCTGAAATCTGATCGATGATTTGCGGCTGAAAAATAATAGCAGCGACTCCACCAAGCATTGAACCTATCAGCAAAGCCGGTATGGCAGGTGTCTTTTTCACAATCATGAATAAGACCAGCGCGGGCACAACGAATAATATCGGGTTTAAGTTGAAAGCCTGATCAAGCGCTGTTAATACCTGATTGGTATCCGTTGAGCCTGTTGTATCAATAGTGAAACCCCAGATGAAAAAAATCACCAAGGTTATGATTAAGGTTGGAACAGTTGTAATCATCATGTAACGAATGTGAGTAAACAAATCTGACCCGGCCATGGCAGGTGCAAGATTGGTGGTATCAGAAAGCGGAGACATTTTATCACCGAAATAGGCTCCTGAAATAATAGCACCTGCAATTACACCTTCATGAATACCTAATGTTTTTCCAATTCCTAATAAAGCGATTCCCACTGTGGCAACGGTGGACCATGAACTGCCTGTTGCCAGCGAAACAATACAACACACTACACAGGCTGCAAATAAAAAAATGGTAGGATTAAGAATTTTTAACCCATAATAAATCATAGCCGGCACGATGCCGCTGAGCAGCCAGGTTCCGGAGAGCGATCCGATCACCAGCAAAATCAGCATAGCACCCATGGCGGAACTGATACTTTTGACAATACTCATTTCAATTTTCTCCCAGGTATGACCTAGCCTCCATGAAATAATACCGGCAACTGAGGCGGATAAAAGTAGAGCAATCTGGTTTGGGCCATCGGTGGCACCTGATCCGAACACCAAAACATTGATCGAGAGAAATACAACAAGAGTTGTAATGGGTATAAAAGCTTGAAGCAAACTAGGCTTTCTGATTTCAGTCATTGGAGAAATTTATGAAGCAGTAATGTACTAATTAATCATTATTAGGTTGACCTCACATATTCATGATTTTACAAACTAATTTACCCGGTATTCAACTCCTCTGGCTCTCAGATAATTCAAAATAAATTTGAAATTATTTTCATTCTCACCCAGATATTCGGGAGGGCTTATTCCTTTGCGATCATATTTCCCATCTAAGACAAGATGTACAGCCGCGGTGCACGTATATCCGGTGGTTCGAGCCATGGATAATGTTCCTGATGATTTTTCGGTGCGGTCGTAAAGATTGTATTGAATTTTTCTGGGCTGACCTTTTTCTTCTCCCGACATGCGGATGCGCATGACTGTAAACTCTTCTTCACCAGGTTTCAATTTCCATTTGGGAAACAATAATTTGGCCGTAAGATCGATAGGTCTGATTTTTACTCCTTTCACATCCACTTCATCATACGAAAAGAAACCTGTTTCGCGCAACACGCGCAGGTATTCAACGCAGCCAGGATAACGTAACGTTTTTTCAATCATGTCAGGAATGTGCGGCATTGTTTTGATCAATGACCTTAGGCCATCTGAGTTCCACGATTCCAGTGTGCCTACTTCATCAAAGTGAACAAGCTCTGCATCGGAAAGCGCTTCTCTAACGACCATGGCTCCATGTTGAACATAGCGAGCCGGGCGAGTATATTCTTCAATCACATCAATGGGTGAGAACACCGCTTTGTATTCATAAGGCCACTCGCGCACCACAGGCAAGCCACCCACCAGGCATTCGTAAGAAGTGATTTTCATTTTCTGATTGTGATAGCCTAAAATAATATTGCCCATACCGGGTGCTACTCCACAATCCATCACGATGGTTACGTTATGTTTCTTAGCAAGATCATCCAGCAAAAATGGGTCTTCCGGAAAAAAGGAGATATCCACCATGTTTTTTCCAGCTTCAATCACCGTCTTGCAGGTTTCAAAACCCATGAAGCCAGGCACTGCACCGACCACCAAATCAAAAGGTTGTAGGAGGGCTGAAAGAATCTTGGTGTTAGCGAAGTCTGCTTTTTGAGTCTTTATATTGAAGCTGCTCAGTTCAGAAAGTGCCCCCTCATTAATATCCACGGAAGTGACATCGAAATTTTTTGAAAGGTCTATGGCTATTGCTTTCCCTACCAAACCAGCCCCCAGAACAACTATTTTTTTCATCTTTATGTGAGTTAAAAATCGTAAATCGGAATTTTAAATTTTGAAATATGCTTGATGCTGCCAAAATACTCCAAAAAGCAAAACATTCATCGTTTTATTTGATGGTGTTGAATTGGTCACTAAACCGAATGATCCCCTTTAATAAGCCTCACGGTTTCAAGGTAGTGGAGATCGGTGATTATCGGCTGAAAACCCTGATGCCATACCGCAAGAGTAACTTCAATCACATTCGTGGATTACACGCTTGTGGCCTTGCCACCATCTCAGAATTTACTACCGGTTTTTTGTTGCTCAGCAGTTTGGATATGAAGAAGTATCGCATCATTATGCAGCGCATGGAAATGAACTATCACTATCAGGGAAAAATGGATGCCACCGCTGAGTTTGTCATTTCGAAAGAATGGCTGGAGGAAAAAGTGGTGAAGCCATTGCAAACACAAGAAACAATAGTGGTACCCTGCGAAGTGAAAATTCATGACGTAAAAGGAAATCATCTTACCACCGGAATAATCTTCTGGCAATTTAAAGATTGGGCAAAAGTGAAAACCAAAGCTTGATGAGCAAACCGGAAAATCACCTCTTTCATTCATACGATCTTCAAAGTGAATCATCTTTTACGAGCACCAATTTTTTATTCAATAGCTCAAAGCATCTTTGGTTACAGTCGGAAAAAAATTGGCGTATTTATGAATCGCTTGAAGAAAGTACCAGCACTGTTAAAGTTCGCATCGCTTTTCATGTTAACAATGATGTAGCCGCTAGTCCCTTTCGTGCTCCTTTTGGGTTTTTGGAGATATACCGAAAAATTGAAATCAACGAGTTGGCTGCTTTTTTTTCGTTGATCGAAGCAGATTTAAAAACCAGAGGAGTCAAAAAAATGCTGGTAAAAAGCTATCCGGAAGGTTACGATAAAAATTTTGGATTGGTAGAAGAAACACTAAGAAGATTACACTATTCAACGAGTAAGGAGGTATCCAGTGTAATTGCTGTTGATCGAAAATCTTTTGATAAGAAGATTAAAATTTCGGAGCGACAAAAGCTCAAAAAGGCAGAGAAACTATTTTCATTTGAAAAAGTAAAACATACACGGTTAAAAGAAATCTATTCCTTTATTGAAGCGTGTAGAAATGAAAGAAACCAAAGTCTGTCGATGAGTGTTTTGGAATTAAAGAAGACCGTATTTCTATTTTCAAAGAATTTCTCTTTGTATCGAGTATATGATCATAGCGGCACCGCTGCTGCGGTCATCGTAATTTTAGTTAATAAAAAAATTCTCTACACTTTTTATTATGCCCACGCCAGGCGATTTGATAAATTTAGTCCTGTGGTATTATTGATTTCGGAAATTTATAAGACTGCACATGAGCAGGGGAGGGAAATGATTGATCTTGGCACTTCCACGGTAAATGGAAAAATTAACCGTTCGTTGTTACACTTTAAAAAAAGCATCGCAGGACAGAGCAATCGCAAACTTATTTTTGAAAAGATATTAGCATGATTCCGCCCCTGGTTACTGTTATTTGTGTCTGTTATAACCATGCTCAATTTGTTGCGGAGGCATTGAATTCCGTAATCCATCAAACCTATTCTCATGTGGAGTTAATTGTGATTGATGATGGCAGCACCGATGGTAGTGGGAAGGTGATCAAACGTTGGATGGCCAATCATCCGGAAGCTACATTTATTCTGAACGGTAAAAACCTGGGTTATTGTAAAACATTTAACAAAGCCTATCAGTTAGCCAGCGGTAAATTTATTATTGATTTATCGGCTGATGATGTGCTAAAATCAAATCGTATTGAGGAGGGAGTCAATATTCTAATGGATGCTGGTGATGACTATGGAGTAACATTTTCGGATGCTCAGTATATCGATGAACATGGAAATCCGATGCGACTTCATTCAGAGCAATTTCCACATAACAGCATTCCATGCGGGGATGTGTATACGGAACTAATACAACGATATTTTATTTGTTCGCCCACCATGATGTTTCGGAAGTTGGTGTTGGACTCATTGAAAGGATATGATGAGGCTCTTGCCTTTGAAGATTTTGACTTTTGGATACGATCTTCCAGAAACTTTAAATTTATCTATTCTTCATCGGTGCTTGTCGGGAAGCGAGTGCTCTCCACATCTATGTCAGCAACACAATTCCATCGATCAAATCCACAACGATGGTCAACACTTGAGGTTTGCAAAAAGATTAAAGGATTAAACAGAACTAAGGAAGAGGTTGGGGCATTGAAACGAAGATTGCACTATGAGGTTGGCGTTTCACTTAAGTCCTTGGATTTTAAACTCGCCTTTTCTTTTTGGAAATTGCAGTGCTCACTCTGACTGCTTATTTTCGGTTATCCAGACCAAGAGCCATACTCAAGTAACTTTCGTAGCGAGAAAGAATAATCTGATTATCTTCAACTGCTTCTTTGATGGCGCATTTGGGTTCGTTGATGTGGAGACATCGTGCGCCAAATTTACAGTTCAATCGTAAATCTCTCATTTCAGGAAAGTAGTCAGAAATCTCCGGAGGTTCCATATTAACCAATCCCCATTCTTTTATACCTGGTGTGTCAATGATAAATGTGTGCTCATTCAATTCAAACATTTCGGCAAAGGTTGTTGTGTGTGTTCCTTTATCTGAAAAATCTGAAATGTTGTTCGTTGCTTGTGTTATGATGGGTGATAGTCGATTCAACAATGTTGACTTTCCCACTCCGGAATGGCCGGCAACAAGTGTGGCCTTTCCTTCCAACATTTTTTGAACGTTCGAGATGTCATCATCGAAGCCGGCAGAAATAATCATGGTTGATACGCCAAAAGATTCGTACCGATTAAGTATCGGGAGGAGCTCTTCAAGTTGGTCCTGAGTGAGTATATCTTTTTTGTTAAATACGAGGAGTTGAGGAATGCGAAATGATTCGGCTGCCACCAGAAAGCGATCAATAAATCCCCAGGATGTACGTGGTTGCTTAAATGTTGCGAGCAACATCACTTGATCCACATTGGCTGCGAGCACACTGGCATGACCAGTTCTCTTTACGGATTGACGAAGAATGTGATTTCGTCTCGGCAGAATTTCTGTTATGGAGCCAATATCATTTTCAAGTTCAATGATTACATGGTCGCCAACGGCTACCGGGTTTGATTCTTTTATCTCATCCAACCGAAACTTACCACGCACGCGGCACGAATATCGTTTATGGTTTTCAGCCAGCACCTCATACCATGATCCTGTTGATTTGAATATCCGACCTTTCATGATGATAGGATTGTTTTGCAGAACGATATAATTTTTGAGGTAGCACCAAGATTTTCTTTTACATAGGAACGAGTAACCTCACAAGCCAATGAAAAATTTTCCGGGTTGTTGTTAAGTAACTCAAAATTCTTTTTTAGATCAGTATGATTTTCAACCGCAAATGCGCCACCACGGATAACCAAATCTTTAGCCTCCAGAAACTTTTGGTAATTTTTATTACCAAAGAAAATAGGAACACCGTAGCATGCGGCTTCGAGAATATTATGAAGTCCTTTGCCAAAGGCACCTCCTATATAAGCAAATTCGCCATAGCGATACAGTTTTGAAAGCATCCCGATGTTGTCAATAATCAGCACAGAATAATTTTCTATATTTTCAGTTGCACGTGAATAGCGAACTGTTTTTGCACTCATGGATTGTTCAATTTGTGTGATAAAAGGCTCACTGATTTCATGGGGTGCCAGAATGAATTTCAGTGATTGCCTATGCTCATTAATAAAGGGTGCGAGTACTTCAAGATCTTCTGGCCAAAGACTTCCGACTACAAAAATGTTTTCATGCGACTTAAACTTCTTAACGATTTCTAGTTCGGCAGCATGTTGTGCGATTTCAAAAACCCGGTCAAAACGAGTATCACCTGCCACTGTCGTTTGTGTAATTCCGATATTTTTAAGTAACTCACTACTTTGAGTATTCTGCACAAAGAAGTGAGTAAACTGTTTCAGCATGTTACGGAAGAATAATCCGTACCATTTAAAAAACACCTGATCAGGACGAAAAATGCTGGATGCTGAGATGATGGGAATATTCTTCTTTTTTAATTGATAGGTATAATTATACCAGAATTCGTATTTGATAAAAATAGCCAATGACGGCTTCGTGATTTGGATAAATCGCTTGGCGTTTTGAGCAGTATCCCAGGGGAGATAAAAAATATAGTCGGCCAGTGCATAGTTTTTTCTTACTTCGTACCCGGAAGGAGAAAAGAAAGTAAGCAGAATTTTGATGGATGGATCTTGCTTTTTAAACGACTCTATGATTGGTCTTCCTTGTTCAAATTCTCCGAGTGAAGCACAATGTATCCAAATGATCGTATTCTTGTTTTCGCTAAGTGCCAAATTCAGTCTTTTAAAAAGATTTGCACGACCACTTACAAAAAGTCGTGCCTTAGGATGAAAGAACGCAACGATGCGATATAGCAACTGTGCAATCCAGATAAGAAAAGTATAGAGAATCAAGGCTTAATTTTTCGCTAAAATAGTTTAAAGAGACGGATATTCAGGGCTTCTAAATCAACCTCGTTTCGAATACATCAGAAATTCAATTAATTTGCGTTATCAATAAAAACAGTGAATATGAAAAAACGACTGCTGGTGTGTTTATTTTCAGTTCTGTCTCTTACAGGAGCATATGCTCAGGACAACATTGATGATTTGCTTAAAGGAAGTGTTAAGGACGCAAACATGTTGATTGAAGGCTATGTTGGTCCCGCCATGAGAACAATTGGAAGTGGTTTAAATCAAGGCTGGTACAATACAGCCAAGCCTCACAAAACACTTGGCGTTGATTTAACGGTAACTGCCTCACTCATGTATGTTCCAACTTCGGATGAGTTTTATCTGGTAGATAATAATAAACTTGAGAATGTAGATTTGACCCTTTATGATGGCAAGACTATAGGCTCTACAGAATCTGCCAATGTGCCTACTATTTTTGGCCCTGATAAATCGCCATCTTATAAATTAAGTGGTTCAAGCGCCTCAATGACTGGTCCTCCCGGGCTTGATCTTGAGGGTGCGATTAAAATTGCAAATGCTTTGCCTGTTCCTATGTATCAATTAGGAATTGGCCTTCCCAAAGGGTTTGACCTTAAGGTGAGATTTGTACCAACCCTGAAAGCGCAAGACTTCAAATTCAATTTATTGGGAGTAGGGGTGATGCATGATGTAGGTCAATATATCCCTGTTGTAAAGGCTTTGCCGGTTGATATATCTCTCTTTGCCGGTTACACCAAAATGGCTGCTGAGCAGGATATTTCAGGCACCACATCAGGTCAAAATCAAAAAGGCTCTTTTGAATTCAACGCTACAACTATTCAGGCATTGGTTTCAAAGAAAATTTCGGTACTTACCATTTATGGAGGTGTAGGTTATAACATTGCCACGTCAAACCTTGCTCTTACAGGATCGTATGATTTAGATGATAACATTAACACACCTGATCAAGTGGACCCTGTAAATCTTGATTTTTCTGCTTCTGGAGTACGTGCTACAGCGGGCTTTCGATTGAAGTTGGCAGTTTTCACATTGCATGCGGATTATACACTCTCTGAATACCGTGCTCTTTCTGCTGGCTTTGGCATTACTGTGAGGTAATTCAGGTTTGGAAATAGATTGAAAAAGCCTGGTTCGTAGCCGGGCTTTGTTTTTTATTTGCCTTTGAAGTCAGCTTTTCGTTTTTCAACAAAAGCTTTCATTCCCTCTTTCTGATCTTCCGAAGCAAAGGTGAGGTAAAAATTCTTTCGCTCGAAAGCCAGACCTTCATCGAGGTGAGTTTCAAATGACCGGTTCACTGCTTCTTTAGCAAGCTGAACGGCAACGGGTGAGAGTTGTGCGATTTCTTTGGCGAGCTGCATGGTTTCAAGCATGTACATTTCTTTCGGCACTACTTTATTCACCAATCCATAGTAAAGTGCATCTTCGGCAGATAGAAATCTTCCGGTAAGAATCAGCTCCATGGATTTAGCTTTACCAATAGCACGGGTGAGCCGTTGAGTTCCACCGGCTCCAGGTATTGTTCCAATTTTTATTTCAGGCTGACCAAACTTTGCCGTTTCTGAAGCGATGATCATATCGCATGTCATGGCAAATTCGCATCCACCTCCTAATGCAAAGCCCGACACGGCAGCGATGATGGGTTTCTTGGTTCTTCTAATCTGATCCCACGTGCTAAACTGATCTATCAACAACATGTCAATCGCTGATTTATCAGCCATCTGTTTGATATCAGCCCCAGCGGCAAAGGCTTGTTCATTGCCGGTAATAATAATCACACGAACCTGATCATTTTTATCCAGAGCTTGTAATGCATCGCGCACTTCTTCCATCAGTTGCTTATTCAATGCATTTAGCTCTTTGGGGCGATTGAGTTCAATCAATGCGATGAAGGGCTCTTTTTGCTCAGTAACTTTTATGAATTCCATCTTTCAGATTTTATTGATACAACAAAACTAAAAAATTACCGGTGTGGTTGGTATAGATGGAGATGGGTAAAAAAACAAAGGCCCCCTCTCGTTTGAGGATGCCATTTCTAACCAAAAGGCGGATAAACTATGTGCTATGTATTGCCATATGCTCATCATGGATTTGATGTAACCTGATGTTGATCTAATTTAGCAGACTTATGAAGAGAATTTTATTTGTGTGCCTTGGTAACATCTGCCGCTCTCCGTTGGCGGAAGCTATTTTTAATCAGAAAATAACTGAAAAAGGGCTGGGTGGCACCTATCAAAGTGACTCATGTGGCACTTCCAATTTTCATATTGGTAATTCCCCTGACACACGTACGATTCAAAATTCTATCAAAAATGGTGTGCCCATCAGGCATGCAGCCCGCCAGTTAACCGATCAGGACTTGCATTCTTTTGATCTTATTCTCGCCATGGATCAAAGTAATTATGATACTATTCTCAAATTGCCAACAGCGTACGCCCA
Source organism: Bacteroidota bacterium (assembly GCA_947470895.1). Lineage (GTDB taxonomy): Bacteria > Bacteroidota > Bacteroidia > Cytophagales > Cyclobacteriaceae > ELB16-189. Next base: position 42,868 of record CANIVF010000021.1, on the reverse strand, counting down.
TCAGCACAAAATTAAATTGATTCGGGAGTTTGATCCGCAAGAGGGGGGGGATGTGCCCGATCCTTATTACGGTGATGAGGAAGATTTTCAACTCGTTTTTGATATCCTCAACCGGTCAATTGAAAATATGAACAACACCATCAATAAAGACAGCAATTAACTTTTCACCAAAACCTGTAAGGTAGAGCGTGAAGATTGTTCCAGAATAACACCTGCTTTATTTCTGTATTCACGAAACGAAGCAGCATCATAGTTTTTGATGGTGATCAATGTCAATCCTGTGTTGTAGTATACTTCAAAATGTTTGCTGAGTTCCTGAATCAATTTCAAAATCTTGTGATCCCGAAAGTCAACGCAGATGGAAAATGAGATCGCAGAGTTTTGCATAACATTGATATGAATGTCATGATTCATCAGTGCCTGGAAGATGAGTTCGATTTGTCGCTCATTCACAAAGGTGTAGTCAGTAACCTTGCACGAAATCAAACATTGATTGTCCTTGAATACAATGAGGGGAGGCAGCCTGTCGACTTTGCATTCATGGATGTGGGTGCCAGGCAACGAAGGATCATCAAAGTTTTTTACCAGCAATGGAATTTTTGAATTTGCGAGTGGCTTAATGGTTTTTGGGTGAATCACAGATGCTCCATAATACGTCATCTCAGCAGCTTCTTGATAGGGGAGTTCTTCAAACACAACGGCATTGGGTAACCGCTTGGGGTCAGCGCTCATCACACCGGGTACATCTTTCCAGATGGTTACAGATTGTGCGCCCAGGCAAGAGGCAAAAATTGCTGCGCTGTAATCCGATCCTTCTCGACCTAGTGTGGTGGTGCGCCCGGATGAAGTGGCCCCGATGAATCCTTGTGTGATAATTATTTTCTTTTCCAGAATACTTTTAAGCGGTTGTGCTGCTTGCCTTGTTTTCCCCCAATCCACCTTTCCTTCGCGATAGCTTTCATCAGTGGCAACAATTGTACGGGCGTCAACCCAGGCGACAGGAATTGCTATAGATTGAAGATACGCACATAAAATAAGAGAGGAGAGAATTTCACCCTGAGATACCACCTGATCATAAACCTGATCGAAGTCACCAGTCTTCGAGGCCTCGGATGTAATCTTTTCAATGACATCATCAATTAATTTTTGTACTGATGGATCAACTAATTCAAGATTTTGAAGAGCTTGATGGTGATAGGATTTTATGTCTTCGAGTTCGCTCTTAAAATCTTTCTTTTCCAGCCCCAGGTCAACGATTTTTTCCAGCGCATTGGTGGTTTTGCCCATGGCCGACACAACCACCAGTAGTTTATCCTGAGAGTGATTCTTTAAAAGCGAAGCCACGTTTTCAATTCCCTGCGCATTTTTTAAAGATGCACCACCAAACTTAAAAATCTTCATAAGCTGAACTGAATTGATTTCAAACGACTGCAATGTATATTTGCTCCTGTAGGTCGCAAAGTCGGGGCGAATTTAGCAATCCTCGTTTCAAACACCATTCAAATGGCCAATTTCATCGAAGCTTCAAGCATGGCATTTCCGATTGGAACAGTACTGGATAGGATCGGTTTATAAAAAATAATCAGGACCAATTTCAATACTCCTCGGGCGAGTTATAATAATAATTACTCCGAGAGATCGCATTGGCATAAAGCAGAGAGTTTACTCAGCAGCTTCTTCAGGTTTTTCACTGAATACTTCAGGTGCGTATTCATGCAAAAGGCTGTACCACTTCACTAATTTCTTAATATCGGAAACATATACACGATCCTGATCATACTCGGGTAACACTGATTTCAGAAATGATTTTAACTCATTGGAATCGGAATTAGAATCCACACCAAGATCAGTACCAAAATCTTTATTGATTTTCTTTAACACATCCTGCAAGGCAACCGTACCTTCTCTGGTGGTCGTGTAAATAGAAATCTCGCTGAGTAGTGACATGCGCTGTGATGCACCTGCTACTAGTTTACTTTTGGCAGCATCCATGGATTCGAGCAATACGCCCGTTTTGCCAGGCTTCACCACTTTGTATAAACCACCTTTACCACTGATCGATGCTATTTCTGTTAAATCCATAATGCATTCATTAGCGCGCAAAACTAAGTCTACTTTAAGAACTTAGCAAAGTGAATATGCAAGTTGTTTCTGATCTATTTTTTACTGGCTTCCTCGATAAAATTGAGCAAATGATCACGTCCCGTCTTCTTCTCGGCCGAAGTGATAAAGATGGGCGGCAATTCTTCCCAATCCTTCAATAAGCGAGTTTCAAAATTTTTTCGTGATCTGGCTAATTCAGATTGCTTGATCTTATCAATTTTGGTGAGTACCAAGGCAATTGGAATACCCAATCCGCCAAGCCAATTGATAAAGTCAATATCTTTTTTCTGAGGTTCAAGGCGTGAGTCGATCAGGATAAAGGTACAATACACATTTTCACGCTGGGTAAAGTAAGAGGTAATCATCTGCGACCAACCCTCTTTCGTGGTCTTACTCACGGTTGCATAACCATATCCGGGAAGGTCGACCAGATACCATTTCTGATTGATGAGAAAATGATTGATGGTTTGGGTTTTGCCAGGAGTTGATGATGTCTTGGCCAGGTTTTTACGCTGCGTGAGCATATTAATCAAAGACGATTTGCCTACGTTTGAGCGACCGATAAAAGCAAATTCTGGCTTGTCTGGCATGGGACACTTACTAACCTGTGTATTGCTGATAATAAACTCCGCAGATGTAATTTCCATGTGCTTTTGCCTGATTAACGTGTATGATAATTCTCAAAATTACGGAATGAACGTTACTGATCTTGTATTTATCGACTTTAACTCGTTTTGAAGTAGCTATATTGTTATTATCTTGCCAGTTACAAAAAGGTATTTTTAGCATTTAATGAAACCGCTGTGTGTATGCACCAATTTGGCAGGGCTTTAATCTACTTCCTTGTTCTCCTGTTTCCCTTGCAATTTTTGCAAGCTCAGGAACAGGATAAGGCTCAATCGGAGCAATATTATGAATTGGCAAAGGAGATGGTTACTGCTACTAAAGCGATTGATGATGCCCGCGATTTGATGGTGATTGCCGCCAACTTTGATACCACCAACATGAAGGCCAATTTCGAGGCTGGATACATGTACATCACCACGATTAATAAAGATTTAGCAGAAAAATATTTCAATCGGGTTCATCGTCAACAACCAACATATCGGTTCGATCTCGAGTATTGGATTGGTCTTAGTTATCAGTATGGATTGCAATTTGATAAAGCACTTGAATTTTACAATGAGTATAAAACCAAAGTAGAAAATACGAGTTCCAATTACGCGGGCAAAGACAAAGTGACTGCCAAAGAGGTAGACCGTAGAATACAAGAGTGTAAAAATGCCAAGGAATTCATTGTTCAACCTAAAGCCTTCTCCATTACCAACTTGGGTAGCGAGATTAACTCCGACTATGATGATTATGCCCCAGTAGTCAATGCAGATGAGACAGAAATTATTTTCACGACCCGAAGAAGGGAAGGTAACATCAATGAAAATGTTTGGTATGATAACAAGCCTTATGAAGATGTTTTTCTGAGTAAAAAAGCAAACGGAACGTGGGAACAAGCCAAGAATATCGGCACGTCCATCAACACCCGCTATAATAACTCGAACCTCACACTATCCCCCAATGGAAACATGCTTTTCATTTATAAAGATGGCGTTGGTGAGGGTGATATATTCTTTAGCGACAGGCAACCCGATGGAAGTTGGTCTATTCCCAAAACCCTTCCGGGAACTATTAATTCGCCCTTTCGCGAATCATCAGTATCCATGACAAAAGATGAATCGACCATATATTTTGCCAGTGAAAGACCCGGAGGCCTGGGAGTTTCGGATATTTATTCAGCAAAGAAAAACGCAAAGGGAGTATGGAGCGTTATAAAAAATCTTGGCCCAAATATAAATACAGAGTATGAAGAAGATTCTCCATATATCGATTATGAGGGTAAAACATTATACTTCAGTTCGATGGGGAGAATGGGTATGGGTGGCCGCGATTTGTTCAAAGCGACATTGGTAAATGCCGAAACTGCTGAATGGTCGGAGCCGGAAAACCTTGGATATCCCATCAACACCCCTGATGACGATGTTTTCATTACAGGAACTTCTACTCCGAATCGCTTTTATTTTGCGTCAGAAAGGGCTGGAGGTTATGGCTACTCTGATATTTATCTGGTTACTGATGAAGTGAAGAAGGCAGAGGAAAAGCCCGTTGTTGTGCGGGAGCCAGCCAGGAAGGAGACTCAGATTCATAAATTTTTGCTCAGGGTGATTGATGCAGAAACGAATCAGCCTTTGGATGCGAAAGTTAGGATGAGAGGAACAGATAATTCTACTATTGGGTCATTGAATAGAGGTGATGGGGTGAGCGAATTTGTGATCATGTCTTCCACCGTAAAGCGCTATATGGTTTATGCCGAATTGGAAGGCTACATTTTTGAAAATATGGAAATTTCATTGGGAGGAGCAACAGCAGCTCCAACCAAAGAAGAGAAATCGATCAAGCTGAGAAAAATAAAAACAGGAGAGACATCAGTTTTGCGTCATGTTTTTTTTGATACAGGTAAAGCCACATTGAAACCAGAATCATTTGATGAACTGGATAAACTCTTGCTCATGATGCAACAGAATACCAAAGTTAGAGTTGAAATCGGTGGCCATACCGATAACGTAGGTAGCCATGATATTAACTTGCAACTTTCGCAAAAGAGAGCGGTGGCCGTGAAAAGCTACATGACATCTAAAGGCATTGAAGGAAAACGGGTTACTGCAGTAGGCTATGCCGAAACCAAACCCCTCGTTTCGAATGATGACGAGGAGGGCGGCCGTGCCATTAACAGAAGGGTAGAGTTTAAAGTGTTGCAGAACTAATTTTATCAACGCATAACTATCCTTTCGTAAATTTGTTTGCTAGTCACAGATTTTGTTTTCCTTTTAACCACAATTACATTGACAGTAGTTCCATATAAAGAGGACCGTAGCAGAAAGAAAGAGCAGGTGGCACGTATGTTTGATTCAATCAGCGGCAACTACGATTTTCTCAATCATTTTCTCAGTTTAGGTATTGATATCCGTTGGAGAAAGAAAGCTGTAAAACTATTGGCTCCCAGCAAACCGAAATTAATTTTGGATGTGGCAACAGGCACAGGCGATTTTGCTGTGGAAACTCTTAAACTCAATCCCAATAAAGTGATCGGTATTGATATCTCCAACGGCATGCTTGAAGTAGGGCGGAAGAAGATGAAAGACCGCGGACTCGACTCCAGAATAGAGTTGCTCAATGGAGATTCTGAGAATTTGCCTTTCGAAGAGAATAAATTCGATGCGGTGATCGTTGCATTTGGTGTGCGCAATTTTGAAAATCTGGAAAAGGGACTTGCCGAAATGCATAGAGTGCTCAAGCCTGGTGGCCGTATGGTGGTGTTGGAGTTTTCCAAACCACGGATGTTTCCATTTAAACAGTTTTACAATTTCTACTTCAACTTCATCTTACCCAAAATAGGAAAGGTGATTTCAAAAGACCCTGCTGCCTACACGTATTTGCCCGAATCGGTGCAGGCGTTTCCGGATGGGGATAGTTTCGTTAGCATTTTAAACCGACTTGGTTTTAAAGATACCGTATGCAAGCCTTTGACTTTCGGAATAAGTTCGCTCTACACCGGAATAAAATAATATTTCTGGTTGTCTTGATTGGCTTGCCGTTTATTTCAGACGGTCAGCGTTTCAAGTGGGCACGTCAGCATAATCCAAACTATGACGATCGATTGATCAGTTATGGTTTCATGATTGGTGTGCATACCACTGCTTATCAGGTAAGCTATGCCGATGAATTTGTTACTTCTAAATATGACACGGTAAGTTCCATTATGGCTGATTTTTCTCTTGGCTTTTCGCTTGGCTTTTTAGTGAATTATCGCGTTAATGAATTTTTAGATCTGCGCCTCATGCCAAAGGCCGGATTCTATACGCACAAATTGCGTTATACCTACACCGATGAATCCACCGATGAGCAATTTGTTGAATCTACCCACGTAGAACTTCCGTTATTGCTTAAATATAAATCTATGCGCAGAGGTAATGTGCGCATGTATATGATCGGAGGCATTACCCCAGGAATTGAGTTGTCTGGAAAGAATGAAATAAAATCCAATGCATCCTTGGACATACGCAAAAGCAATGTGCAACTTGAAGGAGGCATCGGGTTTGATTTTTATTTTCCACTCTTTAAATTTTCACAGGAAATTCGTTTTGCGCGAGGTATTATGAATGTGTTGGGCAACGACCCAAGCGTTTATTCTGATCCAATAAAGCGTCTGAATACCAACACCATCTCGGTTTATTTTGTGTTTCAATAAGAGATATCTTGTTTTTGGCTGTGGGAATTAGTCAGGTTAATACAATAAATTATTTGCCAGTAGCTTGAAGCCCTTACCTTTGTACGCCCTTTAGCTAATCTGATCATGTCACAAAAACGTATCGTACTCATTACAGGAGCAACCTCAGGAATAGGTGAAGCCACGGCACGCCTACTTGCCCTCAATAATTTTAAGCTGATCCTTTGCGGAAGAAGAAAGGATCGGTTGCAAAAACTGGCGCTGGAATTAATGAAGCTTACCGAAGTGACCACGCTTTCTTTTGAAGTTCGCCATCAGAAGGAAGTGGCTGTGGCTATTGCTTCCTTGCCATCAGAATGGAAAGAGATTGATGTACTTATCAATAATGCTGGCAATGCGCATGGTCTTGATCCAATTCAAACAGGAAGTCTTGAAGATTGGGATGCGATGATCGACATCAATGTGAAAGGGCTCCTGTATGTAACGAAAGAAGTGTTACCCGTTATGACCAATCGTAATGCCGGCCATATCATCAATATTGGTTCAATAGCAGGCAAAGAGGTGTATGCCTATGGCAATGTGTATTGCGCCAGTAAGTTTGCCGTAGATGCACTCACCAAAGGTATGCGCATTGATTTAAATACACATAGTATAAAAGTTACGGCCATTCATCCGGGTCTTGTTGAAACTGAATTTTCACTCGTACGCTTTAAAGGTGACGAAAGCCGTGCATCAAACGTGTATAAAGGTTTGGAGGCTTTGCAAGGTCAAGATATTGCTGACCTTATTTTATTTGCACTAACAAGGCCAGCACATGTAGTTATTGCTGATTTAGTAGTGCTGCCAACCGCGCAGGCAAGTGCTACGGTAGTGAAAAAAAATGTTTAGATGTATGGAGTTGGTTTCAAAAGTAACTCACGTACTAACTCCTCCCATTCTTGCTCGAGTGAATAGTCAGGCATGTTCCGCTTGGCACGGTTATACCAGTATTGAGCATTCGATCGGTCGCCTTCTTTTCGATGCAGATAGGCATGTATCCACGAACCATCTGGTGTGTTCACATTCTGAGCAAGGTCATGCGCTTTATCCCATTCACCGCGGGCATCATGCCACAATGCCTTCAGCAGTGTTGTCACCGATGGAGGAGTTGAATAATTTAATGAGGTCTTGAATTCTGAATGTGTCACTTTGACTAAATAGTATTAACGACTATGCAACTCGATTATCTTCATTTGCTTGAAGCTTGCAGCCAGTAGCTTTTCTTAATTTCTCTTCACCGGATAATACACTTCCGTAATCCACTTTGTTGTATCATTTTCCATCAGGGGATCAGTAATATAAACTTCCCAAGGTGCACCGATCTCAGTCATATTTTTGAATTTAATGTAGCTGGCAATTTCGCTATGGATGACCTGCATGTTATTGTAACTACCATGGTGAGTACCCTTCACAGTAAGACCTCCCTCAGTTTGAGTTACCTTATATTTTGATGGTACTTTTGCATCAGCAGCCACGGGAAATGCACAGACAAAGTCCATTGATTCTTCGGTGTATTTCGGATATAAACAAAACGGGTATCCGATAACAGCAACTTTCATTTTTTTTAAGTCTTTGTCTAATTCAGTGAACATCTTTCCTGTTTGTTCACTAATGGAGGCCGGGTCTTTCGGACTCATGGTATGCATAATTCCAACATAGCTGATAGCAGGAACATTTTCTTCGGTAAGTGTGTACGTGAATTTTGGTTTTGCTTCCGCAATGCTTTTTATTTTTTCTCCAGCATAATCAAATGATTTTTCAATTTCACTTTTCATGAATACATTAATCCAATGCCCGATGGGGTTCATTCCTGCATCATTAGAAAAATTGAAATTCAATTTTGTATTTTCTCCATCGGGTTCAAGCGAGTAAAACGCGCTGGCTGGATTACCGGAGAAATTCATTTCCACAGCGACAGATTTATTTGAAATACTTTCCGTAATAGAAAGTTTGCCTTCACCCAATTGTGGGCCGCTCCATGAATACATAGCGCCAGTTCCTTCTTTCTTTTCTCCATAGGTGATTTTCATGTCTGGATCGAGGGTGTTCCAGTATTGCCATTTTTCCCAGCGTTCCAGGTTATTAATTTCTTCGAAAACATTCGAAGCAGAAGCACTGATGGAGACACTCTTCGAAATTTCCAGCTTAGCAGGTAAAACAAAGCCAATGAGTACAAGGAGAACAACTAATCCTCCCAGAGACAGAAGTATTTTTTTGATCATATTCAGGTGGATTTTGATTTAGGGAACTTTTATTAGGGCGATGAAGATATATAATTTTTAGCGAAACTAAAAGATTGTAATTCACCTTTTTAATGCAAAAATTAGCTTATCCACTAATCCTTTTATTTATGAGTCTATTCAATAATCCTAATCGTATACCAGAGAATTATGGTTTGAAAATCGCAGGCGGCTTGATTGCCTTTTTCCTGCTGATGAAACTGGTAGGCCTTGTACATCACTATGAATTACGTTTTCTGAACGTGATCATTCAGGTGGGAGGCATTTATTTTGCCTTGAAGAAATTCAAACAGACCCATGAAGATCACATGAATTATTTCAGGGCACTGATAACTGGTGTTGCTACGGGTGCTATTGCCTCTGGAGTTTTTGCGTTATTCCTGTTTACCTATTTTTCACTGGATGCCGCACTCATGCAAGGCATCATTGATAATGAACCGATGGGCCGATATCTCAATCCATACATAGCTGCTTTTATGGTGGCCTTAGAAGGTTTATTTTCAGGCTTACTTTTCACATTCATTATTATCAATTATGTTGATACCGATGATGTAAATGATCCACAGGGAGAAACGTATTAGTTGAAAAGTGATCATGAACAGTTCACAATTGAGGCATTGTCAACTGTTCATTGTTATTTCTTTCACTTCCAGTTCAATCACCGTATCAAACTCGTTCATTTTGTCTTTTGTTGCTTTAATACTCAAGCCGAAATCATTTTCTGTAACTGTAATGGTTGTTTTGTCGATATAGAGTTTTGCGATCAAAATCTTCTTGCCACGCTTGGGTAAGTGCGAGGGTTTCATCATGCCAATTTAGAATGTGAACAGATAGCTTATTCCTTTTTGAGTCATTAAACCCCATTCACGGACACCTGGTGGACCTCCGCGTCTGCCAAAAATTGTTTCTCCGTAAGTTCTGTTCCTCTCGCCTAATTATTTTAGTAAGGCCACATGTTCGGATTGAATTTTTCCGTTAGCCATAGGGCCAGCATTCAAATAGGAAATTTGAGCCATAGCCTGAAGCTTGCACAAGATATTGAATAAGATCTTTTTTTGCTTTTGTTTCGGTTGTCCTGCAAGCTGAAACCCCAGCTGTTGTTGATGGCTTCGCAAGTTTCTTTAAATAGTTCACTCACTTTTTGTTCGTGGAGCAAAGAGTTTAGTGTTGGGGCCGGGAAGATCCTTTTTAAACAACTGGAAATTTTCCCCGGCACCTTTGTTTCTTATACGGTAAGAAACCCTACAAAGGTCAGGATCATGATAAGAGAAATCGATAACTTTTTCATGTCAACAGAGATTTTGTAACTTTCCAAAAGCTATCAGACGTAAATCGATTTTCAAGCACTATGATATTTCTATTATGAGACACGAACCCATTGGTCAGCAACTGTTCACCACCAACCGTAAGCGATTAGCAAAATTATTGAAACCCGGTTCGGTATCCGTTTTCAATTCCAACGATATCATGCCTACCAATGCCGATGGCACGCTGGGCTTTAAACAGAATAGCGATTTGTATTATTTAAGCGGCATTCATCAGGAAGAAAGCATTTTGGTGGTTTGTCCCGATTTCCCTGATAAGAAGTTTCGCGAAGTTTTATTCCTGAAGGAGCCCAATGAATTAATGGAAAAATGGGAGGGGCACAAACTCACCAAAAGGGAAGCATTTGAAATTTCAGGTGTTGAAACCGTGATGTGGCTGTCGGATTTCGAAAAATTGTTGCATCACATGATGACGATTGGTGGTGTAGAGAATGTTTATCTGAACACGAATGAGCATTATCGTGCGGAAGAAGTGGTGCAAACACGCGATGCCCGATTTATCAATTGGTGCCAGAAGACTTATCCACTATATCGATACCGAAGAGTAGCTCCCATTATGGGTGAGTTACGCAGCGTGAAACAACCGCGCGAATTGGAACTGATTCAAAAAGCATGTGACATCACCGAGTGTGGCTTTCGAAGAGTGTTAAATTATCTGCGTCCTGGTGTGATGGAATATGAGATTGAAGCGGAGTTTATTCATGAGTTTGTTCGTTTAGGCTCGAAAGGGTTTGCCTATGGTCCAATCATTGCGTCTGGAGAAAATAATGTGATTCTTCATTATGTAGAAAACAGCCGACAATGTCATGCCGGTGATTTATTGTTATTGGATGTAGCAGCTGAATATGCCAACTACAATTCTGATCTTACCCGTACTATTCCAGTGAGTGGTAAATTTACGCAACGGCAAAAAGATGTTTACCATGCTGTTCATCGCATTCAACGCGAGGCAAATAAAATATTAAGACCTGGTGTTGTGTATTTCGATTATCAAAAGGAGATTGAAAAAATGATGGAGTCGGAGTTACTGAAGTTAAAGCTGATTGATAAAACGGATATCAAGAATCAACATAAAGACAACCCTGCATTCAAAAGATATTTTTATCATGGCACTTCGCATATGTTGGGTTTGGATGTGCATGATGTGGGCAACATGCATAATAAGATTCAAGTAGGTTCGGTATGGACAATTGAACCGGGTATTTATGTTAAGGAAGAAAAAATGGGAGTAAGGCTGGAGAACAACGTGGTGATTGGAAAGAATAAGAATTTCGACCTCATGCAAAATATTCCGATTGAAGCAGAAGAGATTGAAGAGATCATGAGCCATGGTAAGAGCTAGGTTGCAGAAAAGTGTGAACCTTCCGGGTGTATATTACTTTCAAAGATTAATCGAATGAAAAAATTCATTACAGTAACAATTGTTTTGCTAACAACGCTTTTTACAAATGCGCACGAGTTTTGGTTGCAACCAAAAAAATATCGTTATCAGATCAATGAGGAAATGAAAATTGATTTCATGGTAGGTGAAAATTTTAGTGGTGAATTCTGGGATCTCCATCGATACAAAGCAGAAGAAATAGAGTTGTATGGAGGTGGCTTAGTGAAGGATCTATCGAAAGATGTCAAATCAACAAAAGGAAATAATCTTTTTCTCAAGCCCGGTCACGCAGGAACCTATTTAATAACCCTCAAAAGCAATGATGCTTATCTCGAAATGGAACCAGCGGCCTTCAATGATTATTTGGAAGATGATGGTCTTGATCATATTTTAAGTGAGCGCAAGAAGTTAAATCAATTGGGTAAGCCGTCTAAAGAATTTTATACTCGCTATGCCAAATTGCTGGTGCAGGTGGGTGAGAGGAGGGATGATACCTTCAGAAAAATGATTGGGTTGCGTTATGAGATTGTTCCGGATCAAAATCCTTACACGTTAAAAACAGGAGACTATCTTCAATGCACAATTTTCTTTGAAGGTAAACCCGCACCTCATGCTCTGGTGAAAGTGTGGAGTAAAATCAAGGACACTACTTTTCTTCAAAACATATATACTGGGAAAGATGGTTCTATTCGCTTTCCTATCAGTGCTAGTGGTGAGTGGATGGTGAGTAGCGTGCGGATGATTAAATCAGGAAAAGATGGCGCTGACTATCATAGTTTGTGGGCGAGTTTAGTTTTTGGTATTTAGACTATAATTATGAGCAATATAGTTTCTTCTGAAAAAGCACCTGAACCCGTTGGTCCTTATCCTCATGCTAGAAAATTAGGTAATCTTCTTTTTCTCTCTGGTGTTGGTCCTCGAAAAAAAGGGTCGAAAGAAATCCCTGGTGTTACGTTAGATGAAAACCGAAACATAATCTCTTATAATATTGAAGAGCAATGTCATTCTGTATTTCAAAATGTGAAATACGTTTTGGAAGCTTCTGGTGCGCGCTGGGAAGATTTGATTGACGTGACCGTTTATCTTACTAATATGAAAGATGACTTTCCGATTTTCAATAAAATTTATGCCTCTTATTTTTCCGACAAGGAAACCCAGCCTTGTAGAACTACGGTGGAAGTAAATGCATTGCCAACACCGATTGCCATTGAGCTGAAGTGTATTGCTTTCGTTTCTTAATAAATTACTTAAAGCTAACGCGGTGGTATAAGGTAGTGCGAATAATATTGCGCTCACTGAATACAACCTCAGAAACCTGCTGGATCAAATTCAGATAGCCACTTTCAATTGACCAGTGATTGTTTAATTTCATTTCAAGAGAAGCAAAAACTCTATTCTGATCGAAGACTCTTGCCACATCTCCAGAATTGAGCATCACCTCGTCAGAAATTTTTAGCGTAAGAATTCGGTCATTATTGAATTTAGCTATCGGTTTAATAATCTGAATCCTAAACCTATGGCGCCAGTTAAAATGATAACCATCTAATAAGACTTGCCTGTCGTTTCGGTGGATGAATCGCTCGTCAAGCCTGTATCTGAATTGAAATAGTACTTCTTTGCCCAGATTTTTAAAAAGAGAGGCTTCCTGCCAGGGACGCCATTCCTGAACCACCAACGATCGGTTGGGTGTAATTATGTTATTCAAATTGAAATTCATGCCGGCAGCGACCTCCAGCCATGGCTTCACCCTATAGTGCAGATGAATGTGAGCGAAAAACTGTGCCTGACTCCACGGATCAACTCTCCTTCGTTCGTCAACTTCTGTATAAAGAATTAACTTTTCGGAGAGTTGAGCCTGATTATAATAACGAAACCAGACTTGCCCTTCTTGAACATATGTATTTTGGCTTTTCGATTGGAAAGAAATTCCCATCAAAACTATTGCCACACAATACGGTACCGATTTCACTATACGGAGAAACTCTCACCGCAGCCACAGGTGCGCGATGCATTAGGGTTAATGAATTGAAAACCTTTTCCGTTAAGACCATCAGAAAAATCCAGCGTAGTGCCGAGTAAATACAACAAGCTCTTTTTGTCAACCAGAATTTTTACACCCTTGTCTTCAAATACCTGATCTACGGAATTAATCTGATCATCAAAACCCAAATCGTACATTAAGCCAGAACAACCTCCGCCCTTCACAGACACACGAATGTTATGGTTTTCAGATTTGCCTTCTTCTATGCGCAAATTGATGATTCTCTCTTTTGCTTTATCGGTTACGCTAATCATAATTTCTAAGATATTGGATTTAATACAACACTAAACACGGTAATTGTGTTCCGGTCGCGGCCATAATATAATTTTTCTAATGCATCCAGAATGTTGCTGGCCCGAAAGTACGAAGTATGCAATTCGCTGTCACTTTTAGTTACCCACTGAATGGTGTAGGAGTTTTCTTTCTCTTTATAGTTCTGCACATATTCCAACATCTTCTTCAAAGCGTCTATCTTATCTGCTCCGGTTTCGGAGTGAAACAAGAATGATTGGTTGTGTCTCGGGCTTATCGTAATCAAGTCAAGCTTAGTTTTGCCTTCGAGCAGTGAGTATTCAAACATCAGGTCGCTGGCACGCAAGCCCAGATAATCGATTATCTTTTCTTGGAAGCGGGCAGCCTCTACGTGAGCGTCAGCGGTTGTTTCTAGGTTGATTTTTGCCATTTCGTTCTTTAAAACTTTCGTAAAGCGTTAAAAGTTTCTCAATTTCCCTTCAAAATTAATAAAAGCTGGTTAATTGAAAGGTATGAAGAAATTGGAGCATATCGGTATTGCCGTAAAAAACCTGGATGAGTCTAATGCACTTTTTGCCAAAATACTTGGAAAACCGCATTACAAAGTAGAAGAGGTGGAATCGGAGGGTGTGCGAACTTCTTTTTTTGAAGTAGGTGGAATAAAAATTGAATTGCTGGAAGCCACCCGTGCAGATTCGCCCATTGCAAAATTTATTGAAAAAAGAGGGGAAGGTATTCATCACCTGGCTTTTGATGCCGATCCCGTTGAGGATGAAATGAAATCGTTGAGTGATCTCGGATTCGCGTTGTTATCTGATAATCCAAAATCTGGTGCCGACAATAAAGAAATCGTGTTTCTTCATCCCAAAACAACCAACGGTGTGTTGATTGAATTATGTCAGGAAAAGAAAAAGTGAAGCGTCCGTTATCTGAATCGGTAGTTGTATTATTGCTCCAATAAATGTTTTTTATGAGTGAAAAGAGAACAGAATTATCCCGGCTTGGAGAGTTTGGATTGATTGATCGTATTCAACAGCAGTTTTCATTACAGAATGAAACTTCGTTGAAAGGTATTGGTGACGATGCTGCGGTAATCAGTTCAGGCGAGGAGTCAATCGTAGTTTCAACCGACATGTTATTAGAAGGTGTCCACTTCGATTTATCGTATATGCCATTGCAACATCTTGGTTACAAAGCAGTAGCAGTTAATGTATCGGACATTGCTGCGATGAATGCAAAACCCGAACAGATTGTGATTAGTCTTGGAATCAGTAATCGATTTTCATTAGAAGCTGTTGATGCACTATACGAAGGCATTCGCGCAGCTTGCGATAGTTATAAAGTAGATCTGGTGGGTGGCGATACTTCTTCTTCGGTATCGGGATTGATCATTTCAATAACAGCGATTGGCAGAGTGGCTAAGGATAAAGTGGTGGAGCGTAATGGAGCAAAAGCTAACGATATCATTTGTGTTACCGGAGATTTAGGTGCTGCTTATGTAGGCTTGCAGGTATTGGAGCGTGAGAAGCAGGTATTTCTCACCAATCCTGAAATGCAACCTGATTTAGAAAAATATGAGTACTTGGTTGGACGCCAATTAAAGCCCGAAGCCCGCATGGATATTGTGCACGACCTGGCTGAACGAAATTGTGTGCCTACTTCCATGATTGATATTTCAGACGGCCTTGCTTCTGAGTTACTTCACCTGAGCAAGAACTCAAAGTTGGGTGTGAAAATTTTTGAGGATAAAGTGCCAATCGATCATGACACGTTTGAAACAGCTATTGAATTTAAGATCGATCCGATAACGTGTGTGCTCAATGGAGGCGAAGACTATGAATTATTATTTACGATCACTCCTACAGACTACGAAAAGCTAAAGAATCATCCTGACATTCATTTTATCGGCCACATGCACGAGAATGCTAATCAAAATGTAATGATCACCAAGCAGCAAACCCTTGTGCCAATCACAGCACAAGGCTGGAACCATTTTAAGGTTGAATAACCACAGCAAGCTTTAGTTCTATTCAAGAGGCCTGATTTTTACCTGATTGGCATTTTTTGGAATTTTGAAATTGTTTCAATCATTCTTAATATAGGATACATTTAAATATTCTGATTAATTCAGAGCGAAAGTGATGATCGTAAAAGGCGATACACGCGGAATTCATTTACCTCGCGTGATTAGAATTTTAAGTGAATATGAGTTTATCTTAGAATGATTCTTTGCTAAAAATCATAGAATACAAAACAGATTTATCTATGAAAGAGAAAAATACAAACAGAAGCGTATCTGTTTTAATACCCGATGGAGAAAGCCATATTTTAAGGTATGTGATTAACTGCTTTTCTCAAATACGGGAGATCAAAACGTATGTGATGTCTAATAAAAAGAATAACGCTATGCGATATTCAAGATATGTTCACAAATTTTCTTATTACGCCAAAACTGATTCTGATTTAGATTGGATTGCTAACATCAATAAAGAAATTGAAAAGCATGATATTGACGTTGTTATGCCAATATTTGAAGTCGGTATCAGAGCACTCATCAAACATCGTGATAGGGTTTTATATAAAGACAGATTAGGTGTATTACCTTCATTAAGCAGTTTCGATTCTGCCATCAATAAGGGACTTTTATCCCGTCATTTAGATTCGAACAATATCCCAAATCCCAAAAGCATCATGGTTGAGTCCCAAAAGCAGCTTGACAAAATTGATGTTTTAAATTTTCCTGTACTGATCAAACCACTGGAGGGATTTGGTGGTGGTTATGGAATACATGTGTTTAAGGCTAAACAAGATATTTATGATCATTTTGATAAGCACGGGTTCAATTATGCAAATCTTTTTCAGGAGTATATTGATGGTTATGATATCGACTGCAGTGTTTTATGTAAGGAGGGAAACATTTTAGCCTTCACCATCCAAAAAGGGAATATGATTGGTAAAAACGAATTCGCACCACAAATCGGAGTGGATTTTCTTTATGAGCCAGAATTATATCGTGTGGTAGAAAGTTTAATGAAATCTCTGAATTGGTCTGGTGTTGCTCATATTGATATGAGATATGATAAAAATGATAAGCAGTTTAAAGTAATTGAAATGAATCCCAGATTTTGGATGTCATTAAATGCATCACTACTTGCTGGTGTAAATTTTCCTCATTTATACTGTCTTGCAAGTATGGATGAGAAATTCGAAAGACCTGAATACGAGTTTATGAAATACATAAATTTAAAAGGGCTGCTTCTCATGATAAGACGTGAGAAAAGTGTTTTATTAAAACCCGGATTTATAATTAATAATACACCTCTAAAATTTGTTTTGAAAGACCCATTGCCAATCATGTATAAGTTTATTTCTAAAGATTGATACCACTGAAGCAGCCAGAAAAGGAAGTTGATAAGCCTTCATTACAGTTTTTTATTGCGTCAGTCTCTTTGTTAAAGGTTTCTTCTAAAGGAATATTCGTAAGTAACTTAATATATTACTAATTATTTTTAATTTGAAAGTCTAAACTCTCATCCTATGATCAGCCAAGCCCTCCGCAGAATTTCTATTCTCTTTGTTTTTATTGTTCTTGTTACATCACTCTGTGCTCAGGATCTTCCAACGGGCAAGCCTGAAGAGTTAGGCTTTTCATCAGAAAGGCTTCAACGTCTTACCAGTGTCTTTCAAGCGTATGCTGACGATAAAAAAATGTCCGGTAGTGTAGTCTTGGTGGCACGGCACGGCAAGGTGGCCTATTTCAATTCGTTTGGTAAAAGAGACATCGAAGCAAATACTTCCATGCAGAATGATGCAATTTTTAGAATAGCATCTCAGTCAAAAGCATTGATTAGTGTGGGCATCATGATTTTGCAGGAGGAAGGTAAATTGCTGATCTCCGACCCTGCAGGAAAATACATTCCTGAATTTATGGAAACCACAGTAGCCGAACCAAGAGAAGGTGGAGGTTATGATATCATAAAAGCTAAACGCAAAATTACACTTCGCGATTTACTTACTCATAGCGCTGGCATTGGCTATGGTTATGGCTTAGCTGCAGACAAATGGAAAGAAGCAGGAATACAAGGTTGGTATTTTGCCGATCGCAACGAGCCTGTTGGTGCAACCATTGCACGGCTGGCCAAACTTCCGATGGATGCGCAGCCCGGTGAGAAATTTGTATATGGTTATAACACCGACATATTAGGAGCTATCATTGAAAAGGTCTCTGGAAAATCGTTGGATGAATTCATCACATCAAGAATCCTTATTCCGCTAGGCATGAAGGACACTCACTTCTATTTGCCACAAAACAAAGTGAATCGTCTTGCAGCAGTTTATTCGGCCTATGCAGATAAGCCTCTTGAGCGCTCACCTGATCCAGGTGGTATGATCGGACAAGGCGCTTATGTTAATGGTCCACGCAAAAGTTTTTCGGGCGGTGCAGGCTTACTTTCCACGGCCTCAGACTATGCTAAGTTTCTACAGATGATGTTGAACAAGGGCACTTACAATGGTGCACGTATTCTTGCTCCGAGCACAGTAGAATTAATGACAGTAAGTCATCTTGGTGCGATTGGTTACAGTAGGGGAACAGGTATCGGCTTTGGTCTTGGCTTTTCAGTTTGTGAAGATCTTGGCGATCGTGGTGTCCCGGGCTCAGTAGGCGAGTTCGGTTGGGGAGGCGCCTATGGTTCCACGTATTGGGTTGATCCAAAAGAAGATTTAGTAGTGGTTTATTTCAAGCAGCTTACTCCAACCAATGATCTTGATGATCAGGCTAAGCTTCGCACACTTATTTATCAAGCCATCATTAAATAATTCAATCCTCCGGAAACGGAATGTAAACGAAGCTGGCAAAGGCGCCATCTACGACAAAGAGGCAGCAGAATTCATCAGGATCTTTATAGTTCTTTTTGAATTCCTCCTCTTTGTCAGGAGCCACCAATTCGCGCTGAACAAATTCATTGAGAAAAGATGCGTGATAATTCCATAGTAGTTGCGTGGGCTCTTTTGGAATCAATAACTGACCGATCGGCAACTCCTCTTTTGATATTGGAAAAATAGGATATTCGAATCCAGCTGTTCTGATCTGATAAGAAGCCTCCCTCAGCGTATCGCAAATTTTTACGAAATCTTGCGAGATGGTACCTAAATATTTTCCACTGAGCTCAGGATCGTTAAACATGGCAGTCGCTTTAAAGTCGTTAATGTGATTTGACTACAAAGATTGAAAGCGTCAGGATAGGAATTACCTATTTTCAAGAAAATAATTTACAAATGGAAAATTTCTACTTCTTGCGTTGGTGTTTTGCGTTACCCTAGTGCATGTGAACATCATCATTGATTCCTGGCCATGAAGCCTTTTGAGTTAATAAATGATTCGCTCATTTGTTTTAACTCAGGAAAAAACAAAAGGAATTCAGACTCAAACTCGTGAAAATATTTTTCAAGGTCATGAACGGCTTCGTCCATTTTTGATTCATAGGGAGTTCTGCGCGACATGCCACTGAGTGCCCGATGAATGCCTTCCGTTTTAGCATAGTTCACCAACCAGTTGCCACGAATCATATAAGGCATCATGTGTAAAACACGTTCAGGAAGAATGGCCTCATGTCTTTCCAATTCCGAATAGGCATAAGTTGCAAAATCAGGAAGTGACAGCGGGTGGAAGGATCGCCAATGAATGGCCAGAAAGTGATCATAGAACACATCGACAATCACCGGAGCGTAGTGTCGGTATTTGAGTCGTAATCTTTTTTTGCTTTCCAGAACCACTAAATGACTGTCTGTAAATTCATCGATTTCACGATGTAGCTCAATGCCGGTTGCAATATTTTGTTGGAATTGCTCATGCACATTACGTCCGCGAACAAAATCGCCAATGAAATTTCCCACCATGATTTCCGGGTCATTTCCGGACAGGTATAAGTGCGCCAGAAAATTCATTCTTTAATTATTTTCAAAGAGGAAAGGTATTGATTTTAAACTAAATTTACAGATGCACTAAATAGCAAAGCATGATCGCATTAGAACAACTCAAGTTATTGGTAAACCTGGCCATGGCCGATGGCAACCTGGCACTGGATGAAAAACAATTCATCAAAAACATTGGCAAAGCGCACGGCTATCCGGAATCATCGGTGGAGACATTATTTTACGAAGAACACCCGGTAATCATTCCTGAAAAACTCAATGACGATCAGCGAATTGATTATGCGTTGACGCTGACGCAGTTGATGTTGTTAGATAATAAAATGTTTCTAAAAGAAATTGAATTCTGTTCTGATATTGTTGAGAGACTTGGGTTTGAAAAAACCTTTATTTACAGACTCGTTGATAAGGTAGGTGAATCGTTAAACGATACACAGATTCTTGAAACACTTAAGAGCGAAGCTCATGGTTTTTTTAAGTCCAAATAATTTTCTCTACATGAAACGAAATCTAATTTTATTTTTTCTGTTAGTCATTTCAATTTTAACACAGGCCCAGCGCACCATCATACATTGCGGCCATCTTATCGATGGAAAAAGCAATGAAGTGTTTTCTCAGTCTACCATCATTGTTGAGGGAAATAAAATAGCATCCATTACGAAAGGTTTTTTAAAACCATCCAAAGAAGATAAGCTCATCGACTTGTCCAGAAAATTTGTTATGCCTGGCTGGATTGACTTGCACGTACATTTAGAAAGCGAAACGAGTAAGGATCAGGCAGCGCGAAGATATACTGCTACTGAAGCAGACATTGCCTTCATGTCAACCGTGTATGCAAAGCGAACGTTGCTGGCAGGGTTTACCACGGTGCGCGATCTTGGCGGAACGGGCGTGAACATTTCGTTACGCAATGCCATCAATCAGGGTATTGTAATTGGCCCCAGAGTTTTTACCTCAGGCAGAACGATTGCAACCACTGGTGGTCATGGTGATCCCACGAACAACTCACGAAGAGGATTATTGCCAGACCCAACAGCATCAGAAGGAATTATCAACAGTGAAGAAGATGCGAGAAAGGCCGTGCGACAGCGTTATAAAGATGGAGCCGATTTAATAAAGATAACCGCCACAGGTGGTGTGTTAAGTATCGCGCGCGATGCATCGGGTCCACAATTTACCGATGACGAATTGAGAGGCATTGTGGAAACAGCAAAAGACTATGGAATGCATGTGGCTGTTCATGCCATTGGCGAAGAAGGCGCAAGACGCGCGGTAGAAGCAGGAGTAACTACCATTGAACACGGATCGTTGATGACCGAAAAATTGGCAGACCTGATGAAGCAGAAAGGTACTTATCACATTGCCACCATTACAGCGGGTGAATCCATTTCCGCATTGGCTAAAATCCCTGGATACTATCATCCGTTGGTAGCACCAAAAGCATTGCAGATTGGGCCGCAGGATAAAGCTGCATTTGCACTCGCTTATAAACGCGGAGTGAAGATGGCATTTGGCACCGATGCAGGCGTATTTCCTCATGGCGAAAATGCCCGTGAGTTTGCTTATATGGTAGAAGCAGGCATGCCGGTGATGGAAACCATTCAAATTGCTACGATGACTAACGCTACCGTATTGGGTATGGAGGATAAAATTGGTTCAATCGAAGCAGGAAAGGTAGCAGACCTTGTGGCGGTAAACGATGACCCAACTAAAAACATCAAAACCATGGAGAAGGTAACCTTTGTGATGAAGGATGGGGTGGTTTATAAAAATGAATAATTTGTTAGCACCATAGTTTATGAATGAAACTTCAGATCGTTTCCAAAGGACTGATCGTTTTGCTATGGCTAACTACTCTTGTAATTGCACTATGTTATCAACGTTTTGATTTGCTTTCAGATTGTGTTCTTTGATAGATTGCAAACAGAGTACCCCCGGTCAACGCTTTCTATCACAGTGCTTTAGCTTCAAAATCAGGATTAAAAAAACAGGAGCAATCTATCAGTAAAGGCTCCCGCCTAAAACAGTTCCAGCTGTTGTGGAATGGGGGCCTTTTCTTTTTCTTGCTGCCCATAAAAAATCTGCATCATGCCAAATTGCTTGTCGGTAATAGTTAAAATGCCAACGTGCCCGCTGGGTGGCAGGCTGTTTTTTACACGCTTCACATGCACATCGGCATTTTCGCGGCTGGCACAGTGGCGTAAGTAGGCATTGAACTGAAACATGGTGAAGCCATCTTTCATCATCCTTTTGCGGAAATCTGTATAGTTCTTTTTGTCTTTCTTGGTTTCGGTAGGCAAATCGAATAATACCATAATCCACATAATGCGGTAGGCGTTTAGCCGTTCGGTTTTCATTCATTCCTTTTTTAACCTTTTATTTTTTTAAAACCCTTCGAGCGTTTAAAACGATCGAAGGGTTAATTAATATCCGGATAAATAATTTTTCGCGTTTCACCTAAAAAACACTTCGCCATCGAGGCGCTGGTGCGCTGCAGTGCAATCATCAGCGGGCTGGTTTCTTTTTGTATCATCACATCCAGCGCTGGCAATACCAGAAGTTTTTTCTTAATAGCCGGTGTGAGTTCTTCAGCTCGCTCTTCCTCTTTTAAAATCTGCAACACCAGCCGGTCTACAAACGGGCGGTAAGGCTCCATCACATCATCGGCCAGGCAATAGGCATTGTATTGGTTGCGATGAAAAATTCCGAGCGTAGGCAACAAACCAGAACCCACCAAAGCACGTGCGGTAGTGGCGCGCAATATGGCATAGCCATAATTGAGCAAATTGTTGGGAGGCGCCCCCATAGGGTGCCTGATAAAACCAGAGGCAACACCAAAAAGATTTTTCCAATACCAGGCTGAGGCGCGGCCTTCCAGATTGTCGGGGTCACCCGACTTTACACTATCCGCCCAGTGCAACATGTTTTGGATATCCAGACCTTGCAACTGAAGCAAGGCCGCCTGATTTTGAATTTTATATTTGATAGTCTGTTGCCACAATTGTTTTTTGAGCGGCTCTGTGGCTTCCAGTTGCGCCCGAAAGCGCTGGCTTTGCAGCGAGTGACCATCGAGGTTTAGCATCAGGCCGGTTGGATGGTGTGTACTGTCGCAGGTAATAAAGACAACATTGTTGGTGAGCAACTTGGCTATCAAAGCTTGCGAGATGGTGATTTGTTGATGATCTAAAATGACCACCCCAATATCTTCAATCGGAATGGTGGCATGGGCTTCCTTCTTGAAGTGATCGGGCACCGTAGCATTTTTTTCTATTTCGGGAAGACGCACAATCAGTTGATCGAGTGTAGTGCTGAGGTAGGCAGGGTTGCCGAAGTATAAGGTGCGTTTTATCATGTCGCTTGCTGTTAAAACTCCTGATTGAAACGATAAACTTTTCTTTCTTTAAACCTTCCTTTCCTTAAAACCAATCCTACTCTTTACTTTAAAACCCTTCAAGAGTTTTAAAATCTTGAAGGGTTTGTTTTAATAAACTGGTTTATTAAAAATCAAATTCCGGCATCTCTTTTATATGCGATTGCTGATGGAACCTGATAAACTCTTCACGGTTACCAAACCATGCTATAACTTTTTCGCGTTTCAACCTGGTAGGTGTTTGCGCCAGCGCATCATGAAATGAACACCAGGGCCAATCATTAATCTTTTTTACAAATCCATGTCGTTGCGCGTTGGTATGAATGTAGAAAATATCGTTGGTGAGGTAGCTGTCGCTGGTAATTTCCTTTCGTTTAAAAGAATGGATAAAGAGGCTTCCTCTTCGCTTATACATCTTGTTAAAGGCCTGGGTATAGGAGTTGAAAAGATGACCGAACTGGCGAATTAAACTCTTCAAGGGTTCCTAACCCTTGAAGAGTTTCTTCAACCGGCAGCTCCTTTTCAGGGTGCTTAAGGGAATATGCAGCGCGCGGTTCTGCTTGGGTTTTTATCCGTGCTAGAAAATTAATATGGTTGGGCATCAGGCACCACGCCAGTGTATCGGCAACGGATGGAATAAAATGATCATACCGTTTTAAAAAATAACGATAATTCTCATTCGACTTGAAAAGATTCTCGAAGCCGTTGGCGTGGGTGTAGAGGTGATATGACCTATCTGGTTGCATTTTATTAAGCAGGTCTTACATTCCCTAGGCGGTCGGCTTTTAATTTAATACAAGATTCTTTTATCATAATTCCATCAATTGATTTTTCAGTTTTATTTAAGGCTGAAAATTCATACTTATAAACAATTGATTTTGCAATGTCCTGTCGTATGAAAAAGCACTGATTTCCTGAGGAACTTACCATTTTGTAAATTCTTTTAACTTGTTCGTTAGTGGGATTTGCGAAAATTACTCCAGTAATAGGCAGTTCTTCATTTGTGGGTAAGTACACCAAGTCGTTAGGTGATAAATAAAAAAGCAATGGATGACCTGCTTCATTTTTTTCCGGAACAGGAGTTAGGCCTTGTTTCTGTCTTTCAATCACGATATTCATTGGAACGGTATCGTAGTTACGATTTCCATTTTCATCTTGAGAAACAGCAAAGAAAAGATTGGTGCCTTTCGCAGCTTCAACATATTTATGTTTCTTATTGCCAGTTGTGCCAACTGAGAACTTATTCCCCATTGGTTCATAGGTATAGATAGTTGTCTCGAATCCTGAACTTAGTAAAAGATAATTTTTTTGGATTCGATTCTTTTTGATAACCGACAACCGGTTCGCTTACAGTTGTACCCTGTTTCTTTTGGTTTTAGTGGAGGTCTGAATTTTCCATGCGTGTGGAAATACGGGCTTGCAATTTCCTTGGCAAATTTCAGACTTATGGATTCTTTAATCTCAACCGAAACCCATTTATAAACCCTCATTTCTTCCTACCTTTGCGCTTTAAATCGATCGAAAGAAATGACGGGAATGGAGAACATCCGCAATTTTTGCATTATAGCGCATATTGACCACGGAAAAAGCACACTGGCTGACCGCCTGTTAGAGTTTACGGGCACACTTACTGGCCGCCAAATGCAGGCACAGGTGCTTGATAACATGGACCTGGAGCGAGAAAAAGGCATAACAATTAAGTCGCACGCCATTCAAATGGCTTATAAATACGAAGGCAAGGAGTATATCCTCAACCTGATTGATACCCCCGGCCACGTTGATTTTTCCTACGAGGTATCACGTTCCATTGCCGCCTGCGAGGGTGCTTTGCTAATCGTGGATGCAGCCCAGGGCATTCAGGCTCAAACAATTTCTAATTTATATTTAGCGGTAGACCATAACCTGGAGATTATTCCGGTACTCAACAAAATTGATTTGCCGGCAGCTATGCCCGAAGAGGTAACGGATCAGATTGTTGAATTGATTGGTTGCGATCGCAGTGCTGTTTTGAAAGCCAGCGCAAAAGAAGGCAAAGGCATCGAAGATATTTTGAAGGCTGTGATTGAACGCGTTCCAGCTCCGAAGGGTGATCCCAAGGCTCCTCTTCAGGCGATGATTTTTGATTCCGTATTCAATTCATTTCGCGGCATCGAAGTTATCTATCGCGTATTCAATGGCACCATGCGTAAAGGTGATATTGTTAAGTTCGTCAATGCTGATAAACAATACGGTGCCGATGAAATTGGTGTATTGAAATTAGATAAGCTTCCACAAAATGAGATCAGTGCCGGCAATGTGGGTTATCTCATCTCCGGTATTAAAGTAGCCAAAGAAGTTAAAGTAGGTGATACCATTACTCTGGTAAACAACCCCGGTGAGGCCATCAAAGGGTTTGAAGATGTGAAGCCAATGGTATTTGCCGGTATCTACCCGGTCGAAACTTCAGAGTTTGAAGAGCTACGTGCATCGATGGAAAAGCTACAACTCAACGATGCTTCGTTAGTGTGGGAGCCAGAAACATCGGCCGCCTTAGGTTTTGGTTTCCGTTGCGGTTTCCTCGGCCTGCTCCACATGGAGATTATTCAGGAACGCTTAGAGCGCGAGTTTAACATGACGGTGATCACCACCGTTCCTTCGGTGCAATTCAAAGCCACATTAACTAACGGAAAAGTCCTCGATATCAATGCGCCATCAGAAATGCCTGATCCTACTACAATTGATTTTATCAATGAACCTTTTATTCGCGCACAGATCATAACTAAATCAGAATTTATAGGCGGCATCATTGGCTTGTGTATGGACAGACGCGGTATCATCAAGAATCAAAATTATCTTAGTTCCGATCGTGTCGAGTTAACGTTTGAAATGCCGTTGGCTGAAATTGTGTTTGACTTCTTTGATAAATTGAAAACCATTTCAAAGGGATACGCTTCATTGGATTATACCTTAATCGATTGGCGCGAAAGCGACATGGTGAAGTTGGATGTTCAGTTGAATGGTGAAAAGATCGATGCCTTGTCAGCAATTGTTCATCGTGGCAAGGCGCAGGAGTGGGGCAGAAAGTTGTGCGAAAAACTTAAAGAGCTTATCCCGCGTCACATGTTTGAAGTGGTCATACAAGCCGCCATCGGACAAAAAATTGTAGCACGCGAAACGTTGAGTGCCATTCGCAAAAACGTGTTGGCAAAATGTTATGGTGGTGATATTTCGCGTAAGCGCAAACTGTTGGAGAAACAAAAGAAAGGAAAGAAACGCATGCGCCAAGTAGGGAATGTAGAAATTCCACAAGAGGCGTTTATGGCCGTATTGAAAATTGATTAACCTTCTTTATCAAACGAAATTTCGAATAGAAAGGAATGGATTGAAATAAAAGCCTTGCATAAAAAAGTTGCACGAGAGTTTATCAAATTATGGATGGTAACCAGAAGAATGAAACGCCAGGAATCGTCAAAGCAGTAAATTCAATGACTGAAACACAAACGTATACCATCATCGATGGCCGTAAGATATCGCAAGATATTAAGAAAGAAATTTCCGAAAAAGTTGCCATGCGCAAACAAGAAGGAAAGAAAGTGCCACACCTCGCTATTATCTTGGTTGGTGACGATGGCGCTAGTCAAACGTATGTGGATCATAAAGTAAAAGCGTGCAAGGAAGTTGGGTTTCATTACACGATGATGCGCTTTGCGGATACCATTAGCGAAGATAAGTTGATGAAGCACATCGATCAGGTTAATCGAGATGAAGATGTGGACGGCTTTATCGTGCAGTTACCTTTACCGCTCAACATCTCTGTGGAGCGCATTACTGAAAAGATCAGACCCGACAAGGATGTGGATGGCTTTACCAATCGCAACTTTGGAAGCATTGTTTCAAAAAATCCTTTATTGCTTCCTGCTACACCGTTTGGTGTGATGGAATTGTTAAAGCGTTACAACATCCCGACAGAAGGAAAGAATTGTGTGGTAGTAGGAGCAAGTCGTTTAGTGGGTGCTCCGTTAAGCATGATGTTGGTAGAAGAAGGAAAAGCTACGGTTACCATTTGTCATAAGTTCACCAAAGATCTTGGCATGTTTACCCGTCATGCGGATATTTTAATTACTGCCGTTGGTAAGCCAGGTTTAATTACTGCAGATATGGTGAAGGAAGGAGCTGTAGTAATTGATGTAGGCACGACTCGTGTTGAAGGCCCACAATATAAAAGTGGTTTTGCATTGAAAGGTGATGTGGAGTTTAAAGAAGTTGCACCGAAAACGTCCTACATCACTCCGGTTCCTGGTGGCGTGGGTCCGATGACCATTGCTTCGTTGTTATTGAATACACTTCGCGCAACTGAATTACGTAACCCATAAATGTTGAATTTGGAATCTAAAATTTTGAATTCGCTACCATTGATGGAACACTTCTACACCATTCAGGGAGAAGGATTTTATCAAGGCAGCGCGGCTTACTTTATTCGCTTGGGCGGATGTGAAGTGCGTTGTGTCTGGTGCGATGTAAAAGATTCCTGGGATGCAGAGGCTTACCCTAAGGTCGAAATAAACGAGATTGTTGCGAAGGCACAAGCCAGCGGAAGTAGAATTGTTGTGGTAACGGGCGGAGAGCCAACTATGCATAATCTTTCCATACTTACGAATGAATTGAAGCAAGCAGGCTTACGAACGCATATCGAAACATCTGGTGCATATCCGATCACAGGCCAATGGGATTGGGTTTGTTTCTCACCCAAAAAATTTAGACCACCTCAAGCATCTGTTCCAGAAATAGCGGATGAACTGAAAGTAGTCATCTTTCACAAGAGTGATTTTGCTTGGGCTGAAGATTTTGCTAAACAAGTAAAACAAGGATGCGAATTATTTCTGCAACCGGAATGGTCGAAGGAAAAAGAAATTTTACCATTGATTATTGAGTACGTAAAGAAATATCCGCAGTGGAAGATTTCGTTGCAAGTTCACAAGTATATGGACATCCCATAAGTTAGTTTATGCGGGTAGAGGATTTCGTACACCAATTGAATACATGGGGACAGCATAAAGTCCCTTTTTTGTTTTTGATTGATTTTGAATGGAAGAAACCCATGGCCTGGACGATCGATCAGGTCGATATTGAAAAGATGATGTTTTCGTTGAATGGATTTACAAATGCTTCCAATCAGTATCAGGTTAATGGAGACATACGCCTAAAAAAGAACCCAATAACACTGCAGGAATATGAGACTAAATTCAATAAGGTTTATCAACACTTATCGCGGGGTGACTCGTTTCTGGTTAACCTTACCATTAAATCGGAGATCGATTTAGATTATTCGCTGCAAGATTTATTTTATTGGAGTGAAGCGAAATATAAATGCTGGCTGAAGAATCATTTTCTTTTTTTCTCCCCGGAAATATTCATTCAAATCAGAGATCAGAAAATATATTCCTACCCCATGAAGGGAACCATTGATGCATCCATAGAAAATGCATATGACATTATTTTGTCGAATAAGAAAGAACTGGCCGAACACATCACCATTGTTGATTTAATTCGGAATGATTTAAATCAGATAGCATCACATGTAAAAATTTCAAAGTTCCGTTATGTGGAGGAGATCATAACACATGATAAAAAATTGCTTCAGGTAAGTTCAGAGATTGTGGGCGATTTGCCTGATGAGTTTCACTCACAATTGGGTAATATTCTGTTTGCATTATTGCCGGCAGGTTCAGTCAGTGGTGCGCCCAAGAAAAGAACATGTCAGATCATTCAAGAGGCAGAAGGAGAGGAGCGTGGATATTACACAGGAGTATTTGGCTATTTTGATGGTGAGAATCTCGATAGTGGTGTTGCCATTCGATTTATTGAACAGAAAGGCAATAGCACGTATTTTAGAAGTGGCGGTGGTATTACCGCGCAAAGTAGTGCCGAGGAGGAATATGAGGAAGCAATTCAAAAGATCTATGTTCCCATTGCTTGAGTCTATATATTTAAGCGATGGAGTGTTTCGCAACCTCTCGTACCATGAAGCGAGGATGAAGGAATCTACTCGTTATTTCTTTAAAAAAGAGATTCTTGTTGAGTTGTTCACTCACCTTTCCGGAATGAATATTCCTGCCGAAGGTTTGTTCAAAATCAGGATTATTTATGACACGGAAATCCAGAAGACTGAATTTGTTCCCTATGTAGCTAATACCGTAAGGTCGTTGAAACTCATGTATAGTAACACGATTTCGTATGATCATAAAATTCAGGATCGTTCTTCGTTGCACCACCTTTACCAACAGCGAGGAGATGCTGATGATATTTTGATTGTAAAGAATGGTTTCATTACCGATACCTATTATGCGAATATTATTTTCAAGAAAGATGGTATTTGGTACACTCCTCATCATTTTTTATTGAAAGGTACTATGCGTCAATCTTTACTTGATGAAGGCAGGATTCTGGCAGCAGACATTACCATCGATAATTACTGGCAGTACCAATCCTGTAAGTTGATCAATGCAATGTTGGGCATGGAGGGCGAGGAAATATCCATCGAATCAATCAAATAATTGCATAACAACCATTTCTTTTTGTCGTTTTGAGGTTATAATCTTTAGTAACTTGCTTTATGGATAAGTTAAAGTTTGTCTTGTTGATTTTTTTAATGACCGTGGTTTGTATGGCAGATGGTCAAACCTTAAGCACCAAAAACAAAAAAGCAGTTGAGCTTTATACGGAATCCGATAATTTTCGTGTGCGAGGCGAGTATGACAAAGCCATTCAATTACTACAAGAGGCCATTGAAAAGGACAAGAAATTTGACGAGGCATATTTCAGACTAGCGCAAATCTATGGCGTGCAGGATAAACTACCTTTGGCAATTCAGTATTTCGAACAAGGACTTACGCTAGCGCAGAGTGCATCGCGGAGCAAAATTTATCTTTATGAATTAGCTCAAACTGAATTGAAACTTGGTCATTATAAAAATACGATCGACTATTCCATAAAATTTCTTGCCCTAGAAAAGGCAGATCAGAAGAGGATTGTTCAGTCAACCCTCTGGAAAGGGCAAGCCGAATTTGCAATGGCTCATGATCAGGATGTATTCGATTACAGAATTACTGTGCTGAGCGATACAGTCAATACATTTCCTATGCAATATTTTCCTACAGTAACGGCCGATCAATCTCAATTGATTTTTACGGCACGTTTTGGTGGGGCACGAAATGAAAATGAAGACCTTGTTGTTTCAACAAAGAATGCAGATGATTCGTGGAATAGGCCTGTTTCACTATCTGATAATATAAATACGATCAGACGTGAAGGGGCATCTACGATTTCTGCCGATGGTAGGCATTTAATTTTTACCGTGTGTGGTGAGCGTGGTTGCGATCTGTTTGAGAGCAGAAGGACTGGTAATGTTTGGTCTGTTCCAAAAAGTTTAGGAGCTACAGTTAACACTCCTTCCTGGGATGCACAACCATCACTCTCCGCTGATGGAAGCGAACTCTATTTTGTTTCCGATCGTCCTGGTGGGCGTGGCGGATATGATATCTGGTATTCACAATTGTCAGAAACAGGTTGGGCAAAAGCCGTCAATCTCGGTGCACCGATCAATACTCCCTTTGACGAAATATCGCCTTACATACACGTCAACAATCAAACGATTTATATTGTATCAAATGGTCATCCGGGTTATGGTGGCTACGATATATACATGGCAAGTAAGAAGGAAGGGGCCTGGGCATCTCCTGGTAATATGGGAAAGCCATTAAATGATTATCGGGATCAATACTCGTTTATTGTGACTACCGATGGAACTACGGCATACTATTCTAAAGAGGAAGGTAAAAACCGGAGCCGGCTTTATAAAATACAGCTGCCTGTAAATTTAATAATAAGTAATAAAGGGAATGTTTTAAAAGGCAAAGTGATCGATGCTAAAAGTAAAAATCCATTAAGAGCACACATTGAACTTTTTGATATCCAACACAATCAAAGAATATCAGCCGTGGAATCAGATTCAGTAACAGGACAATATCTCATGGTATTGCCAGATGGTGCCGAATATGCATTATATGTTTCTCGAGCGATGTATCTCTTTCAAAGTTTACACTTTAATTATCTTCAATCCGAAGATATTAAACCTGTAATACACGATGTTTCATTGTTGCCCATGGAGAAAGAGGCATCGGTTATACTTAACAACCTGTTTTTTGATGTTGATCACTATGAATTGAAGCAACAATCACTTACCGAGTTAAATGAGATTATTAAATTTTTGGAAATGAATGAATCTGTAAAAATAGAAATCATTGGCCATACCGATAATTCGGGCTCTGAATCTCGCAACCAACAGCTATCATTAAAAAGAGCAGGTTCGGTTGGAGAATATTTAAAAAAACATGGTATAAATCCTTTACGTATTTCTCAGAAGGGTTATGGAGCGCAAAAACCAATCAAGCCCAATGTTTCTGAAGAGAATCGTAAACTTAACAGAAGGATTGAATTCAGAATATTATAGTAGAAAAACAGAGTTGGATTTTATTGAGGTACTTAAATTTTTGAATAAGTAATAAGAAAATTCTTCACGTAATCATTTACTCCTTCCTCCAGGGTGGTAAAAGATTGGGAGTATCCAATCTTTTGTAGCTTTTCCATATTAGCCTCTGTAAAATACTGATATTTTTCTCGAATGTCGGCTGGTGTATCAATAAACTCTATTTCTTCTTTTTTGTTAAGAGCTTTAAATACGGCTTTTGTTAAATCGACAAAAGTTCGCGCCTTTCCAGATCCTAAATTATAAACACCGGAGTTCTTCCTATGATTCACGAAGAACATACATACTTCGGCAACATCTTTCACATAAACAAAGTCACGCATTTGCTCACCATCTTTAAACTCTGTGTGATGCGATTTGAATAACTTCATTTTGCCTGTCTTCATGATTTGGTTATAGGCATGCCAGATCACCGAAGCCATGCGACCTTTGTGATATTCATTGGGACCGTACACGTTGAAGAATTTCAATCCTACCCAAAAAAATGGTTTTTCTTTTTGTGCCAGAGCCCAAACATCGAAATCTTGTTTTGACTGACCATATGGATTTAGTGGTTTGAGCAAATTAATTTTCGATTCATCATCATCGTATCCATTTTCACCAAGACCGTATGTGGCTGCGGATGATGCATAAATTAACGGAATCTGATATTGGCAACAACGCGCCCAGATATCTTTTGTATTTTGGGTGTTTAGTTTGTTGAGCAACGCTATATCAAATTCAGCTGTATCCGTGCGGGCACCAATGTGAACGATGAATTCGATGGTTTCATAATTGTGATCAAGCCAACCCAGAAACTGATCGCGATCTACTTTCTCTTTTATCTTCAGCCCAACTAGGTTTTTATTTTTCTCCTCGTTATCGAATTTATCGACAGCAATAATGGCATTGAAATTATCCTGATTGAGTCTGTGGATTAAATAACTACCTATAAAACCGGCTGCGCCTGTAACAACGATCATAACCTCTTTTTTGAGGCAATTTACATAAAACCAGATACTGTGACCTGACTTTCTACTATTGTATATTTGCCATCAGTTTTTGATTATCTATGGTTCACGTCAGCAGAAAAGAGCATTTTAATGCAGCTCATAAATTGTACAATCCATCCTGGAGCAAGGAGAAGAATATTGATGTATTCGGACCGTGCGCTAATGAAAACTGGCACGGCCATAATTTTGATTTGATTGTAACTGTAAAGGGATTGCCTGATCCGGATACTGGTTTTGTCATCGATTTGAAGGAATTAAGTACGCTCATTAGGGTCGAGGTAATCGATAATCTGGATCACAAGAACCTGAACCTCGATGTGGATTTCATGAAAGATAAATTGGCCAGTTGCGAAAATCTGGTAATTGAGATCTGGAAAATTTTAGCACCAAAGATTTCTTCCATCAGCAAGTTTGGAACACTTCATTCCATCCGATTGTTTGAAACTCCCCGGAACTATGTAGAGTACTATGGCGAATCATCAACCAACAATTAGTGAAGTATTATATCATAGCCGGTGAGCGATCAGGTGATTTGCATGGAGGGAACCTCGTGCGCTCGTTGCTTAAGTATGATCAGCATGCTGAGCTAAGAGGATTTGGTGGTGATGAAATGCAACAGATGGGTGTGAAGCTATCTGTTCATTATAGGGAGATGGCGTTTATGGGCTTTATTTCTTTAGCTACAAGTCTGTTTAAGATTTTCAAATTCATTTCATCCTGCAAAAAAGATATTCTTGAGTTTAAACCCGATGCGATTATCCTGATCGATTATGGTGGTTTTAATCTGAAGATTGCTCAGTTCGCGAAGAAAAAGGGTATACCTGTTTTATATTATATCCCTCCAAAGGTTTGGGCCTGGTATCAAAGTCGAGCGTGGAAGTTGAAGGCCAGCGTGGACAGAATGTTTGTGATCCTTCCTTTCGAAAAGGACTTTTACAAAAAGTATGACTTCCATGTCGACTATGTTGGCAATCCGGTTCTTGACGCGATCAAGTCGTTCCAGGTAAATGCAGATTTCATGTCTAAGCATGAAATTTCATCCGACAGAAAATTGGTAGCACTCTTACCAGGCAGTCGTAAGATTGAATTGAAATTGATCGTACCGCTGATGGCCGAAATTGCGGATGAAAACAAGGATGTACAATTTGTAGTTGCTGCTGTCAGCAATCTTTCTGGTAATTTATACCATGTCTTAAAAGGTAAACCGAACGTGAAGTTTGTAGAAGGGGAGACTTATGATTTACTAAATCGTGCTGATGCAGCCATTGTTACCTCAGGTACGGCTACACTTGAAACAGCATTATTCAAGGTGCCTCAGGTGGTGGTTTATAAAACCAATGCCTTAGAATATTTTATTGCCAGCAGCCTCGTGCAAGTGAAGTTTATCTCGTTGGTCAATCTGATTGCAGGCCAAGAAGTGATTCGCGAAATGATCCAGACTAATGCTACAAAAGAGTTAGTACAAACCGAATTGCATAAACTTTTGTATGATCAAGATTATCTGACATCTATTACGACAGAATATGAAAATCTATATCAGGTGCTGGATACTGGTTCTGCTTCTGAAAATACAGCACGACTAATCACCGAGCATTTCACACGGAAATAATCTAAGCGACCTTAAGCTTGCTGTAATGTGATTTGTTGAATTTCTCTTCCGCGTAAGCGCGCGTGATCACTAGCTTGTCGGTCGTTTCATCAGACGGCATCTCAAACATAGCATCGTTGATAATGGCTTCACAAATGGAGCGAAGTCCACGGGCACCCAGTTTAAAGTCAACGGCTTTCTCAACAATAAAATCCAAGGCTCCTTCTTTAAATTCCACCTCAATGGTTTCCATCTCAAAAAGCTTCTTGTATTGTTTTACCAACGCATTTTTTGGCTCGGTCAAAATTTTGCGCAGCGCACTATGATCCAACGGATTCAAGAATGAAAGTACAGGCAATCGCCCGATCAGTTCCGGAATCAATCCAAAACTCTTGAGATCTTGTGCTGATACAAATTGTAATAAATTGTCCTTATCTACATCCGCTGGATTTAAACTATCGGGATTCGTAGCAAATCCCAATGGGCGGGTATTTAATCTTTTTCCAATCAATCTTGAGATTCCTTCAAAAGCTCCACCGCAGATGAATAGAATATTTTCTGTGTTTACAGAAATCATTTTTTGATCGGGGTGCTTACGTCCGCCTTGCGGTGGCACGTTCACCGAGGTTCCCTCCAATAGTTTCAATAGCGCTTGCTGAACGCCTTCGCCACTCACATCGCGGGTGATGGAAGGATTATCTGATTTGCGTGCGATCTTGTCAATTTCATCGATGTATACAATCCCGCGCTCAGCGGCTTCGGTATTATAGTCGGCAGCTTGTAATAAGCGGGTAAGTATGCTTTCCACATCTTCACCAACATAACCGGCTTCAGTAAGTACTGTTGCATCAGCGATACAGAAAGGTACTTGCAAGATTTTAGCAAGGGTACGGGCCAGGTATGTTTTGCCTGTTCCTGTTTCGCCCACCATAATGATGTTTGATTTTTCGATGGTGATGTCGTTATCGATTTTACGCTGCATGAGGCGCTTGTAATGATTATAAACAGCCACAGCCATCACGCGCTTGGCTTCGTCCTGACCGATCACATATTCATCCAAAAACTTTTTGATCTCGCGAGGCTTGATCAACTTGAAGTTAGGGAGCCCACCGGCTTCAACTTTATTTTTCTTTTCTTCCTGTAAAATCTGACTGGCTTGCGTCACACACTTGTCGCAAATGTGGGCGTGTATGCCGGAGATCATCAGATCTACATCTTTCTTATTTCTGCCGCAAAACGAACAAATTACTTCAGCCATGCTTAATCGTTTAATTATTAATCAATTAGCCGGTTAACCAATTGATCTACAAAAATATAGAATTTAATTGGCTAATCGGCTAACTGTACTTAATGGATATTCTTTCTGATTATTTCTTGCGCTCTAAAACCTCATCGATCAGGCCGTATTCTTTGGCTTCGCTCGCCCTCATCCAATAGTCACGATCAGAATCTTTTTCGATTCTTTCGAAGGTTTGCCCGCAATGGTTAGCCAGAATGGTGTACAGATCCTGACGCAATTCGATGGTTTGCTTCAATGAAATCTCCATGTCTTTGGAGGTTCCCTGCATGCCGGCTGATGGTTGGTGAATCATCACTCGGGCATGTTTCAAACCTGATCTCTTTTTAGGAGTTCCGGCTGCCAAAAGAACGGCACCCATGGAAGCAGCTAGTCCTGTGCAAATGGTGGCCACGTCAGGATTTACGTACTGCATGGTATCATAAATACCTAAACCTGCATGCACAGATCCTCCCGGGCTGTTGATGTACATGATGATATCCTTCTTGGGATCGGATGATTCCAGGAAAAGAAGTTGCGCAGTGATCACATTGGCAACATAATCATCCACAGCAGTTCCAAAAAAGATAATTCGATCCGCCATCAGGCGAGAGAATACGTCAATCACAGTGGCACGCATCTGACGCTCTTCCACTACGTTAGGCGTCATTCCGGTTACCGTGTAGGGAGTTTCATTTACATGTTTTGCATAGCTGTCTAAAGCATTTCCGCTCATGCCCAAATGGTGCACTGCATACTTTCTGAATTCGTTGGATTGTGACATAGTATCTAAAATAAATTGATTTAATGACTCAAATAATAGTCGGTTTGCACCGCGCTTTAATTGTTTACTCCCCAATGTTAGTAAGAAATATTCAATAGAAAAGCCTCAACAAATGCGAGGCTTTTCTATAACCAAATCCTTTATCAAAAGGTTCTGAATAGATTAATGCTGATGGATGGCCGAAAGTTTTTTGAATTCGTCTAGGCTCACTTTCTTTTCCGTTATCGTGATGGAATCCTTAATCACCTTCAGGATTCTCTCATGACGAAGCTGATTGTAAATTTTCATGAAGTTTTCGCCTTTTCCATCTTGACCGGAAAGGTAATTATTAGCGATATCATCCAATTTATCTCCCAACTGTGCTGCAATGGCCGGTCCACCAAATTGTTCCATGATGAATTGCTTGGCTTTTTCGCGTACTTCGTCACTTTCCACTTTAATTTCTTTCTCTTCGGCAATCCTATTCTTGATCAGATCCCACTTCAGGGAATCTTTGTAAGTAGTAAATTCTTTTTCCAGAATATCTTCTGTAACCTGACCGTTGCTCGTGTTGATCAACCAGTTTTTTAAAAATTTATCTGGCATGTTGATTTTGGTGTGATCAACATAGAGGTGTTGAATTTCATGGTCTAACAAATGTTCCGTCTCCCGATTGTAGTTTTCGCCAATAGTAGACTTAATTTTTTCGATAAACACTTCTTCTGTCTTCACTACTTCAGGCCCAAACACCTTATCAAACAACTCCTGATTGATGGAAGCTGGCTCTACTTTGGTGATGGTGGTTACCGTGAATGAATACGTTCCTTTTGCCTTCTCCGCTTCTTCTTCCGAAAGATTCATTGCTTGTGCGATAGCCGCTTTATCATCAAATGCTTTTTCGATGTCGAACTCGATCACATCGTCTTTCTTCACACCAATAAATTTCTTTTGTTCTTTCTTGGCTACTTTATCAATAGCGATGAAGGATCCTTTTTTCTCTTCAGTTCCGGTGGAGATTTCTCCATACAAACTGCAACCCGCCTCGCTTACTTCAGGATTAGTTGAATTACCGAAACGGTTTTTAAGATCCTCGAGGGTTTCATCGATTACTTTCTGATCGACTTCAATTTTGTTTGAAGTGACTTTTACTTCGTTGGAAAGGTCAACCTGAAAATCTTCTACCAGGCCGATCTGAAATTCAAATTCAAAATCTTTTTGATTCTCCCAGTCAATGGCAAAACCTTTTTCCTGGTTAGGCATCGGGTCGCCCAATATTCTCAATTTCTGATCGCGTATGTAATCGGATACTGAATGGGATACAATGTGATTCACTTCTTCCACCAGCACCGACTTACCAAACATCTTTTTGATTACACCGGCAGGCACTTTTCCTTGACGGAATCCTTTGATATTGGCCTTACGTGCGTAGTCTTTTAACTTAACATCCACTTTGGGTTGATAGTCAGATTCGCTCAATTGGATTATAATCAATCCGTCAGTGGCGCTTTGTTTGTCTAATGTAATATTCAAGGTATGCGTGTTTTAAAGTCAATAATAAGGACTTGATGTAATCTTGTTTTAATTAATGAACCCTCCCGCCGATAAATTATTCTATCGAAAGGAGGGTTCAATATATGTGCGGATGAAGGGACTCGAACCCCCACGCCTCACGGCACCAGATCCTAAGTCTGGCGCGGCTGCCAATTACGCCACATCCGCATTATTTTTTTTAAAGAGGTTAGGCTCCTCTTGCCGGGATCGGATTAAGACCAGACCAGCATTTCCTTTTTTGAATTAAAAAAACACGTTTTTTTTCTAAAGGGAGTGCAAATTTAGAGATTATTCGTTATGATTAAAGTACTGTTCAAAAATTCCTAATAAATCCTGTCGGCACGTGGTAATTGATGTTGAAGAAGAGCGGAAAGAGATAATCAACCGATATCGCAGACTGCTGCGTAAGGCAAAGCCTATTCTTAAGGAAGGGGACGCCAAATTGATAAAGAGGGCTTTCACCATCTCCATGGAGGCGCACAAGGAAATGCGTAGAAAATCGGGTGAGCCATACATTTTTCATCCATTATCAGTGGCTGAAATTTGTGTTGAAGAGATTGGTCTTGGAACTACTTCCATTATTGCGGCTTTGCTGCACGATGTGGTGGAAGACACTGACATTCAGCTAAAAGACCTCGAACAAATCTTCGGGAAGAAGATTGCCAAGATCATCGATGGCTTAACCAAGATCAAAGGTGTATTTGAATATGGAACCTCGGCCCAAGCCGAAAACTTCCGTAAGATGCTTTTCACCTTGTCGGAAGACGTTCGTGTGATTCTGATTAAACTGGCAGATCGTCTCCATAACATGCGTACGCTGGAGAGTATGCCACGCAACAAGCAACTGAGGGTTTCTTCTGAAACGATTTATTTATACGCTCCGCTGGCCCACCGGCTTGGCTTGAATGCCATTAAGACTGAATTGGAAGATTTGTATTTGAGATTCACGGATTATCCTGTCTATCGTGACATTTCCAATAAAATTGATGAGTCGCGGGCTTCCAGAAATAAATTTATCAAGCAATTTGTTCAGCCGATTAAAGAAGAACTCGATAAACTCAATGTAGAGTGCGAAATCAAGAGCCGGCCAAAATCTATTTTCTCCATTTATAATAAAATGCGCAAGCAGAACATACCTTTTGAAGAAGTGTATGATTTGTTTGCCGTGCGCATCATCATCGATACTCCACTGGAGCAGGAAAAATCATATTGCTGGCAAGTGTATTCCATCGTAACGGACTATTACACCCCTAACCCCGATCGATTAAGAGATTGGATCAGCACTCCAAAGGGAAATGGTTATGAATCGCTGCACACCACGGTTATGGCAAAAAATGGCCAGTGGGTAGAGGTGCAAATCCGCACAAGGCGCATGGATGAAATTGCCGAGAAAGGTTATGCCGCGCATTGGAAATATAAAGACAATGGATCCAGTCATGAATCCAACCTGGAAAAATGGTTGGTAAAAGTGCGCGAACTTCTTGAAAAGCAAGATTTAACTGCGTTAGAGTTTGTGGATGATTTCCGTGGCAATCTTTTTAACGAAGAGATTTTTGTATTTACTCCTAAAGGTGAGTTAAAAACATTGCCAATCGGAGCCACTGCTCTTGATTTTGCATTCGATATTCACACCGATATTGGTGCAAAGTGCATTGGTGCGAAAGTCAATCAGAAATTGGTGCCTATCAACCACACTCTAAAAAATGGTGATCAGATTGAGATTTTGACCTCATCAAAGCAAAAGCCCAATGAAGATTGGTTACGCTTTGTAATCAGTCCGAAAGCAAAATCGAAAATCAAGGAATTACTTAAAGAAGATAAGCGCAATGTAGCGGATGATGGAAAAGAAATTTTACTGCGTAAAACAAAACAATTAAAGATTGATGTCAGCAGCCGCGTTTATGAACAGATGCGTGATTACTTTAAAGTTAATTCTCAGTTCGAATTGCACTATCGAGTAGGTAAAGGATTAATAACTCTAAACGATTTCAAGAGATTTAAAGAATTCAAGCCATCCTCACCGCTAAAAAATAAAGCACATTCAGAAATCACGGATGTAAAAAGCATTGAGCAAGAAATCAATAAGGTAAAAGGCCGCTACGAAGACATTCTACTTATTGGCGAGGATATGGATGTAGTGGAATATAAACTGGCCAAATGCTGCACGCCCATTCCTGGTGATGAAGTATTTGGATTCGTTACTGTCAATGAAGGCATCAAAATACACCGCACCACGTGCCCCAATGCAACAGAACTCCTTGCTAATCAAGGCAATCGTGTAATCAAAGCCAAGTGGACATCCCAACATGAAGTGGCCTTCCTTACAGGTCTCAAAGTAATTGGAACCGACAGGGTTGGATTGATCAACGATGTTTCAAAAGTGATTTCAGAAGAATTGAAAGTGAATATGAGTTCGCTTTCTTTTAAAACGGATCAGGGTATTTTCAGTGGTGAAATCATGCTTTACGTGAACGATACCCGTCATTTGGAGATGCTCATCGAGAAGCTCGAAAAGGTGGAAGGCGTGGTGAAAGTTTCACGATTTGACTCTAGAAACAATAATGGCTAATCTGTTTATATTTGTCTGTAATTTTTATCCATGGCATTAAATCCAAAAGCATTTGAAGAGGTAAAGAGGATTTTTACAGCCTTTTTGGAAAACAAGGAACTGCGAAAGACACCGGAACGATATGCCATTCTGGAGCAGATTTATTCATTGAATGGTCACTTTGATGTAGAGTCCCTTTACATCAACATGAAAAATATGAATTACCGGGTGAGTCGTGCCACGGTTTATAACACACTTGATTTATTAGTAGAATGCGATCTGGTTGGCAAGCACCAGTTTGGCAAGAACATCGCACAGTACGAGAAATCATACGGATTTAAACAGCACGATCATTTAATTTGTACCGACTGCAACAAAGTGATTGAGTTTTGTGATCCGCGCATTCAAACAATTCAAAACACTGTGGAGGAATTACTGCATTTTAATGTGATGCATCACTCCTTGATTTTATATGCTTCCTGTACAAAGAAAAATTGCGAAAACCGTAAGCCGTGAAATGAGCATTTACGGATTATACTTATCGAGATGTTTTAACTAAGCGAATTCCATGTGATCAAACTTTTAAAAATTAATTTTAGTGCATGAATTTTGGACAAGAAATTAAGGGTAACTCACTGATATTAAGAATATCCGGTGATTTGATAGGTGAAGATAACGGAACTCAATTGGTGAGTGCCGTCAATGATGCGGTAAGTCATCAAGTAATAACCTGTATCATTGATATTTCTGATTTGAGGTATATTAATAGCAGTGGCATAGGTGTGTTAATCACGATTTTAACCAAGTTTCGTAATAAAGGCGGAGAAGTCTATTTGATGAATCCATCCGAAAGTGTGAAGAAGCTTCTGATAATCACAAAGTTGAACGCCATCTTCCAGACGATTAAATCGGAAGACGAAGTATTACACAAAAAATAAGTAGAGAGATAAATAAGCTTGCCGTACTTTGCGGTGCAGGAAAATATTCTGATCGATGAAATCTCCATCAACTTAGCTTACCGATGAGCGCGGTAATAGGACGGGAGATTCCATTTGGCATAAAAAAATAGACATTAGCACATGAAAGTAGATGTTTTATTGGGTCTTCAGTGGGGAGACGAAGGTAAAGGTAAAATTGTGGATGTGTTGGCTCCCAAATATGATGTGGTGGCGCGCTTTCAGGGTGGACCAAATGCAGGTCATACGTTAGAGTTTGATGGTATCAAACATGTGCTGCATCAAATACCTTCCGGTATTTTCAGAGAGAATACCCGTAATATTATTGGGAATGGAGTAGTGTTAGATCCAATTGTTTTTAAGGTTGAGATCGAAAAGTTGAGCAAATACAATCTCAATGTTCGCGGTAATTTATTTATTTCTAAAAAAGCTACGCTGATTGTTCCGACTCACCGGTTATTGGATC
Organism: Bacteroidota bacterium; assembly: GCA_947470895.1. Taxonomy (GTDB): domain Bacteria; phylum Bacteroidota; class Bacteroidia; order Cytophagales; family Cyclobacteriaceae; genus ELB16-189. The sequence continues at coordinate 1,243 of CANIVF010000021.1, read as the reverse complement.
AGGCTTATGAAAAAGCAAAAGGTGTTGATAAGATAGGATCAACCTTAAAAGGAATTGGCCCTTCTTATCAGGATAAGATTGGTCGTCAGGGATTACGAGTAGGAGATGTACTGTTGGATAATTTCAGCGCCAAGTTTAAAAAGTTAGTGGATATCCATTTTGAAATATTAAAGGCCCACGACATCGAATTCAATTGGCCTGAATTGGAAGCACAGTTTTTTGATTCCATCACATTCTTAAAAGAATTTAATCTGATCGATAGCGAATACTTTATCAACGAAGAGTTGAAAAAAGGATCTTCTGTCTTGGCAGAAGGAGCACAAGGCTCATTGCTTGATATTGATTTCGGTAGCTATCCATTCGTAACGAGCTCAAATACAGTGACTGCCGGTGCATGTACCGGTTTAGGCATTGCTCCAAGCCGTATTGGTGAAGTGTATGGAATTTTTAAAGCATACAGTACACGAGTGGGCAGCGGGCCTTTCCCTACTGAGTTGTTGGATGAAGAAGGAGACAAAATGCGCAAACAGGGAAATGAATTTGGATCAACTACCGGCCGTCCACGCAGATGTGGATGGATTGATTTACCTTCTTTAAAGTATTCGATCATGATTAATGGTGTTACCCAGCTCCTGATGATGAAGGCAGATGTGTTGGATACATTCCCAACTATCAAAGTTTGCACTCATTATAAGCTGAATGATGGGACAATCACCGAGGCACTTCCATATGAATACATTACGCAAAAAATCTCTCCGGTTTATTCCGAATTAAAAGGTTGGAATACATCCATAAGTGGAGTGACAAATGAAAGTATGCCTAACGAGTTGAAAGCCTATATCTTATATCTTGAAAAAGCGCTCGAAGTGCCCATTACGGTTGTCTCTATTGGCCCGGATCGGTCCCAAACGATCTTAAAATAATTGTAGATTTATAAAAAATAGTTGGGCAGCATTTGCATTATGTAATTATTGCTCCTACATTTGCACTCCCAAAACGGAATAAGGGGCACTGAACAACGGTTCTGGGGAGTCAAAAAGGTTTAAGACCACAATGTATTTGGATAAGAGCTTTAGTGCTCGATTTAAATTACAAACGTTCTTTGAATGAATGGAGATTGATAGCGGACCCGGATATACTCGATAGAGGGTATATTCGAGTTGATTTCTTTAAGGTTCAATGCAGTGATGTATTGAAGGACAAAAAAAGTTAATGAGGACCAAGGATTAAATGACATAGGTTG
>CANIVF010000020.1 GCA_947470895.1 Bacteroidota bacterium | reverse complement strand
GTTGGGTATAGGATTGTTGATTTTTTATAAGCTGCCCGATAAACTTTTATTAATTCTTGCTTTGTGCCTCACCATCAATTTACCATCGGCCATGGTGAGAGGATTTCAGACGTTGAATACTCCTGCCACAGGTCAGGAAAATCAACAGCCATTTTTTGTTGATGATGCCGCCAATGAAAAATACTATAACACCGTAAAGTCTGGAAGCTATGGTGAAATTTTAAAAACCAATCTTGGCGAAATGGATTACAAGTATCAATTTCAGGTGGAGTCTGGAAGAATTTATATCACACTGGGTCTATTCCTGTTGGGATTGTATGCCGGAAGAAAACGCGTGTTCGAACAGTTGGTGGATGAGCTTCCTCTATTCAAGCAACTTTTAAAACGAAGCCTTTGGTTACTGTTGGGCCTTATCCTTTTTGCCTTGGCTTTCTTTGGGGGTGCGGAGTTAGCTAAAATCAAACTGCCGGATATTGTGCAGTGGATGGTAGGTGGGTTGTTGTTCGATGGCTTTAATCTCGCGCTTGCCACAATTTATGTGGCCGGTATTGTGCTCTTGTTTCAAAAGGAGAAATGGCGCACCAGGCTGATGAACTTTTATGCCGTAGGGCGAATGGGTTTAACCACTTACCTAATGCAAACATGCTTTGGCTTCCTTATTTTTTTCAGCGTAGGATTTGGTTTACTGGGAGAAATCGGAGCCTTGGCCAGTGTGGGCATTGGAATAGTAGTCTTTATCATCCAGATCTATTTTAGCCAATGGTGGCTTGCCCGCTTCCGTTATGGATTTTTTGAATGGCTGTGGAGGAGTGGCACGTATTTAAAAGTGCAACCATTCCGTAAAGCTTAGCTCATCTTAATTCTTTTGTGTTCATCACAAAAAACAACTTTCCGATAAACCTTGTAGATTTGTTCTCCTTTTTTCTTTTCAGAATCAAGTACCGATATATTTAAAAGACAACGCGGAGTATGAAGGATTTCTTTTTGAAATGGTATGAGTATAATGGCTGGGCCAATCGCAAAGTCATCAGTTGTTTAGAGCAACAAACAGTAACTGACGAAAAAATACTTTCCGTATTTGGGCACCTGATGGCAGCAAACTTTATCTGGCTCAATCGCATGAAAGATTTGCCTAAGAGCAAATATGAGTTGTGGGGTAAATATGATTTGATCGAGTTACGAACAATGGTGGAAGAGGCCGATCATTTATGGATGAGTTTTCTGCATGAACATGAAAACTTCGACCGCATCATGAAGTATCGTAACTATGTGGGCGATTATTTTGAAAACAACGTGCAACAAATCATGATTCATCTTGTTAATCATGGCACGTATCACCGCGGTCAGGTGGCCATGTTATTACGACAGAAGGATTACGAACCAGTGAATACCGATTTTATCACCTACGACCGGGTAATCTCCGGTCAGCTTAACGACTAAATTAAACCAACCAAAACACGATGAAAAAACTGAATCTGATTTTCCTTGGGCTGTGTGTATCACTAGCGGCATGGGCACAAAATGATGCGGATGACATTACCGTGTGCCACACTTCTGCCACAGAGAAGTTTGCATTATTTGCTTCCAACAAAGATTTCAACAGCTCGCATCCCAATCCGGTTCCTTACATTCATCAGAGTGAAAACGGCAAGACGATCACCATTAAAACGGCCGATGGTCAGGATGCTAATGGTTATCTCTTAGTAGCCAAGAAGAAAACAAACAACTGGGTTTTTGTTTTCCAGGAATGGTGGGGATTAAATGATCACATCAAACGCGAAGCAGAACAACTCTATAAAGATCTGGGCAACGTAAACGTGATTGCCCTCGACATGTATGATGGCAAGCTTGCCACAACACCAGCGGATGCTGGAAAATTTATGGGTGAGTTTAAGCAAGACCGGGGCAACATCATTGTTAAAGGTGCTATCGCTTATGCAGGCAAGGATGCCAAAATTGCTACCGTGGGATGGTGCTTTGGCGGAGGCCAATCGATGCAGGCTTCATTGGCTGCCGAAAAACAAGCTGTAGCCTGTGTGATTTATTATGGAATGCCAGAAGGTGATGTGAGCCGTTTAAAAAACCTAAATTGCGATGTACTCGCCATCTGGCCTACTCAAGATAAGTGGATCAATAAAGATGTGATGGATGAGTTTGAGGTCGACATGAAGGCTGCGGGGAAGAAAGTTACCGTGAAAGCGTACGATGCCGATCACGCCTTTGCAAACCCAAGCAATCCTAAACACAACAAAGACTTTACTGCTGATGCTTACAAAAACACGCTTGATTTCTTCAAAGCAAGACTTAATTAATTGACAGTTGACAATTTGATAATGGACAGTCTTTTCTATCATCCATTATCAATGGCTCATTCTCCACTATTCTAATATTGTTTCAACATATATTGAATTACATCGGTAGTCGTGACGATGCCAATTAACTGGCTCTCATCTTTATCGTCAACCACAGGCAACGCATGAAACTCTTCTTTTGAAAGAATTTTTGCTGCTTGATAAATCGTATCGCTGGCTTTCACTACTCGTGGTTTGTGCGACATTACCTGGCTGATGGTGAGCATATCAAAAACAGTTTCATCGACATCCTCCTCACCATCAAACATGGTGCTGAACGTGAGTCGGTTTAAATCAGTCTTGCTTATAATTCCAACTAATTGTTTATCCTGAATAACTGGGATGTGACGCACACCGTATTTGCGAACCAGCTCAAGCGCATGAGATAGTTTATCGTTAATCTGCACCTTATGAATCATCCTGGTCATGATGGTGCTTACGGGCTCTTTCTTTTTCATAGTAGTAATGTTAGAGTTCACAAAGAATCTTGTTGAATTCCTGTTGAAATCTTTACCAAGAACATTCAACCTTTTTTATCTAAAGGTATGTTCTGATAAATCACAAGCTATGAGCCAGATCAAGACTGGAAATGATTTATATCATTCCCATATCACTACGCCAGGCTGTGTATGATACCAGGTCGGATATTTGGGAATGTGAATTTTCTCTACTTCATTTCTCTTCACCTTCAGGGTTGGTGTGATCAAGCCATTTTCAATGGTCCATTCGCCTTTCATGATCACAGCTTTCTCAAGTTTTTCGTACGATTCCAGATTGGGATTAACCTGACTGATTGAGTTCGCCAGGCTTAATGCTATGTCTTCTTTCGATTTTGCCTTTCCGGCAGCGGAAAGCACCACTAACGCAATAGGTTGTGGTATGCCCATGCCTACTACGCAGGCCTGTTCAATATCCTGATTGGCCGTCAACATCATTTCAATAGGCGCAGGCGAAACATATTTTCCTTTGTCTGTTTTGAATTGATCTTTCACTCTTCCCACAATAGATACATAGCCATCTTTGTCCTTCTCTGCTTTATCGCCTGTTTTTAAAAATCCTTGTTCGTCAAATGCAGCAACGGTGAGTTCATGCTCTTTATAATAGCCCTTCATCAGGCTGGGATTTTTTATTCTCATCTCGCCATCGTCAGCAATTTTAAATTGCAAGCCTGAGAGTGCTTTACCCACCGTTCCAAAACGATTGGCTCCTGCTCTATTGAAATGCGAGTAGATACAATCTTCTGTCATGCCGATAGCCTGATAAATGGTAACACCAATCTTATCGAACCATTCCAGCATATCCACAGAAATGGGAGCAGCGCCAGAATAAATATGGGTGGCTTTTGAAAGGCCCAATTTTTTCTTGATGCTTTTACGAATCACATTATTGATGATAGGAATGGAGAGCAGCGTGTTTAATTTTTTAGGAGGCAATTTTTCTGAAATCTTCTCACGGAATTTTGCCCAGATGCGAGGCACCGCAAAGAAAACATCAGGTTGAGTGTCGGAAAGATTTTTAGGGAAAGTCTCCAGCGATTCTGCAAAGGAGAACATTCCTCCAAGATAAATGCCAGCCATCTCTACGCCCATGCGCTCAGCAATGTGACTTATGGGTAAGTATGAAAACAACCTCGGTCTTTTTGGAAGTAATAAATCTGAAATAGCAACATTCAACACAGCATCGAAATTTCCAGCGGAGTGCATCACACCTTTGGGTTTGCCCGTTGTGCCGGATGTGTACATGATGGTAAGCAGCTCATCATAATCCCACGAAGCAACTTCTGAAACTGGTTTTTCAGTAGCTAACATGTTCTCCCACGAGTGCGATTCTTTTATTCCATACAATTCTATACCGATGCGAATCATACTGACAGGAATTCCTTCTTGTTGTGCTTTGTAATGATCGAGTTTACCGATGATGATTGTTTTCGACTCACTATGTTCTAGAATCTGTTGAATGGATTGTGCGGTAAGCGTTGCATAGAGTGGAACAGAAATATGTCCGGCCATCATAATGGCAAGATCTGCGATGATCCAATGGGCGCAGTTTTTTGAAAGCAGTGCAACATTGCTGCGGTTAGGAAGGTTTAGCTGTTTTAAGCCCGCGGCAATTTTTCTGGCTTCTTCTCCCGCCTGTTGAAACGTCCAGTTACGCCACTCACCCTCAAAAGGTTGACGAAGAAACAAGTCGTTGGGCACTTCTTTTTCCCATTTAAGAAACTGAACGAGGGGGTTGCTTTGGATCATAACAAACGATTTAGACGTACTATTTACCTAGAAAAGATCAAAAAGTAAAGTGCGGCAATATTAAATGAACTGTCCTTTTAAGCAGGATTTACCTTGGTTAAAATAAATTTTTGTTTCCTTGGTTTCCCTCCTGATCGATGCTGCATATATGTTCAAAATTCACAAACATACATGTAACACATCATTCAGGTTGCAAAATCACAGACGCTTTCGTCACGTTCAGTTTTCTCACATTTAAAGACACACAAACTTATGATTAGATTAGCATTAGCGGTCGGATTTCTGGCCGTGTTCGGTATTGTTGCATACGTTATAGTATTGCTGCTCACCAACTATTTTTCAAACAAAAACAACCCCAACAAAAATCAAAACTCTTAATCAGATGAATTCAACTAATCCCAACAACCCTATGATTACAAAAAAGACAATCGCTGCAGGTGTAGCAGCTATTCTTGGATTAATCCTCTTTCTTATTGTTAATCCTTTCTCATGGAACGATGCGGGAAATCGCACCGTGGTAGAGCGAACAAATGGTGAACAGATTGTTCAGTTTGCGCCCGGAATATTCTATGCAGGGTTCTTCGCAAAAGAAAAAGAATGGCCAAACCAGATCTCCGTTACCTATCAGGATGCTGTGCCTAAGCTGGAGATCGAAGACAACGGCATTGAAGTAGGCCAGATCATGATTCGCTTTAGCGATGCGACTACAGCCGATGTGCGTGGTATTACCCAGTTTATTTTACCATCGGATGAAAAAGAAATGATTCTTATTCACAACACACACAGAACGCCACAGTCATTGGTGGTGAAGAGACTGGCTCCCTATACAAAAGAGTGTTTACAATCGTCAGCTCAATTGATGAGCAGTGAGAAACACTACGGTGGCGGTCGCGCGCAAATGGCGCAGGATTTTTTAGATCAGTTAAAAGAAGGTGTTTATTTATTGGTAACGGAAGAGAACGTAGTATACGATTCATTAGAGATGGAAAAGAAAAGAGTGTATCAAACCGAAATTCAATATGACAAAAAAACATCCGCACCGAAGCGTAAACTTTCTTCTATAAAGGAGTATGGTATTACGGTAGCGGATGCTGCCATCACTGATGTGGATTATGAAAACAAAGTGGATGAGAAATTGGTGAAGATCATTGATGCAGTAACTAAGTCTTCCATTTCAAAACAAGAATTGATGACGGCCCAACAGCAAACGCTTACCGCGAAAGCAAAAGGTGAACAAGCCCTGGTGGAAATTGAATATCAGCAAAAGCAGGAGCAAACCAAGCAGGTAGTAGAAGCGCAAACTAAAGTGAAGGTTGCTGAACAAGATAAGATGCAACAGAAAATTGCCTATGAAGGATCTATTCTCGAAGCTAAGAAAATTAAAGAGTTGGCCGATGCGAATGCTTATGCAAGACAAAGAATCATGCAGGCCGATGGAGCTCTTGAGATGAAACTAAAAGCTCAGGTAGAAGTACAGAAAGTATGGGCCGAGGCATTTAGCAAATACACCGGTGCGGTGGTGCCACAGATTCAAACCGGAGGAGGACCAACTACCAATGGAGCGCTTAACTTTATGGATATCATGACAGCCAAAACGGCCAGGGACTTTGCACTGGATTTGAAAAACAAAAATTAGAAATACCGATAATCATTATGAAAAGAAGAGCGGAAGCATTTCCGCTCTTTTCTTTTTTAGGTAATAAAGAGATTAGCCTGACTTTCCTGTTTAAACTTATATCCCTTCTTTCTACCTTCGCCCCATGGCCTCTGATAAAAAACTCTTTCTTCTTGATGCATATGCGCTCATTTACCGCGCACACTTTGCTTTCACCAAAAATCCACGAATCAATTCCAAAGGAATTAATACATCCGTGCCGTTTGGTTTTACCAACACCTTGCTGGAAGTAATTCAAAAGCAGAGACCCACACACATCGCGGTGGCATTTGATACTTCGGCCAAAACATTTCGCGATGAGATTTTTCCGGAATATAAAGCCAACCGTCAGGAGTCTCCCGAAGACATTCGAAGCGGTGTGCCGAAAGTGAAAGAAATACTGCGGGGCTTTAACATTCCAATTTTGGAATTGGATGGATTTGAAGCAGATGATATTATCGGCACCATTGCCAAGCGCGCAGAGAAAGAAGGGTTCGAAGTTTTTATGATGACACCCGATAAAGATTTTGGGCAGCTCGTTACAGAAAAGATTCTCCTTTATAAGCCCGCCTATATGGGCAATGCGGTAGACATACTGGGGACAAAAGAAGTTTGTGAAAAGTGGGATATCGAAGATGTCTCTCAGGTGATTGATATATTGGGATTGCAGGGAGACACATCCGATAACATTCCTGGTATTCCGGGCATAGGACCTAAGACCGCTGCAGAACTTCTAAAGCAATATAAGACTGTCGAGAATATTATTGCGCACGCCAGTGAATTGAAGGGTAAACAAAAGGAACGCGTTGAGCAATTTGGTGAACAAGCAATTTTATCCAAGAAATTAGCAACCATCATTATTGATGTGCCCGTGCCCTGGGATGAAGAGGATTTGGTTTACACCGGACCCGATGTTGAAAAATTGAAGCCCATCATTGAGGAGCTTGAATTTAAAACTATGGCACCGCGCATCTTTGGTCTTCAGCATGGCGCTCCTGCTGTTGCTTCTACTACTTCTGCATCAAAGCCTTCGCAGCTTAGTATGTTTGGCTTATCGCCATCTGAAGAGTCAACACCTGCACCAATGGTTGAAAAGAAAGGACTCGACAAAACGAGTGTTTCCTATCACCAGGTGGATACAGCAGAAGGCCGACAAGAACTGATTCAGAAATTAAAAGATCAAAAACAGTTTTCGTTTGAAGTGTTAACGGACGAGGCTGCCAACTTTGATTTTATTGCCACGAGTTTTACCTGCTCCTATTCACCAGGCGAAAGTTTTTTTGTTCCACTCAGCAACGAAGCCCAGAGTACTCTTCATGAATTTGCCGATGTCTTTGCGAATGATCGCATAGGCAAAGTGGGTCATAACATTAAGTCGTCCATTCTGGTATTGAAAAAATATGGCATTGATGTGAAGGGCAATTTGTTTGACACCATGCTTGCTCATTATTTAATTGAGCCAGAAGCCTCGCACGACTTTTCTATTTTATGTGGTCAGTATCTGGATTATCACTTAAACGAGGAAACTGAAAATTATGAATCGGCTTGCGAACGTGCAGATCTTACCCTTCAGATAAAATCTAAAATCGAAGCAGAGTTACAGGAAAAAGGACAGTGGCGTCTGTTGCGCGAAGTAGAAATGCCGCTGGTGTCGGTGCTCGCGCACATGGAGTTTGAAGGCGTGAACCTGGATGAAGAAACACTGAAGTGGATGTCGGAAGCGTTGAAGAAGGACAGCGCCATTGTACAGAAGGAAATTTTTGAAATTGCCGGCACGGAGTTCAACATCGCATCGCCAAGACAGTTGGGAGAAATTTTGTTTGACAAGATGAAGCTGCTAGACAAAGCGAAGAAAACAAAGACCGGACAATATGCTACCGGGGAAGATGTGTTGCAGAAGCTGGCTAACGAGCATGAGATCGCGAAAAAAATTCTGGACTTCCGCGAATATGAAAAACTTCGCTCCACCTACGTGGATGCATTGCCCAAGATGGTGAGCAAACTTGATCATCGTATTCACACTGACTATCGGCAAGCCGTGGCTGCCACGGGAAGATTGAGTTCAAATAATCCTAACCTTCAGAACATACCTATACGCACAGAGAAAGGAAGACAAATACGCGGAGCCTTTGTTCCTCGTGGTGAAGATTTCCTGTTCATGTCTGCCGATTATTCGCAGATTGAATTGCGCATTGCCGCATCGTTTGCGAAAGATGAAACCATGATTGAAGCCTTCCGCAACAAGCGCGACATTCACGCGACAACGGCTGCCAAAGTTTTCAAGGTGCCTTTGGATAAAGTTACTCCCGACATGAGACGTAAAGCGAAGGAAGTGAACTTTGGAATTTTATATGGAAGCACGGCCTTTGGTCTTTCGCAAAACCTGGGGATATCACGAACCGAAGCAGCTGAAATCATTGAAGCCTATTTCAAAGAGTTCTCCGCCATCAAACGTTACATGGATGACTCCATCAACTTTGCACGCGAGAAAGAATATGTGGAAACTATTTTAGGACGAAGACGCTACCTGCGCGACATCAATTCGCGCAACATTACTACAAGAGGTTTTGCCGAGCGCAACGCGATCAATGCACCCATCCAGGGAAGCGCTGCGGATATCATTAAGATAGCCATGATTCAAATTCACAAATGGCTTGAGCGCGAAAAGCTAAAAACAAAAATGATCATGCAGGTGCATGACGAATTGGTGTTTGATCTTCATCATGGAGAACAGGAAATTGTAAAACCCAAAGTGATCGAACTCATGCGCTCAGCGGTGATACTCGATGTGCCTATGGAAGTCGAAGTGGGGATAGGCAAGAATTGGCTGGAGGCGCATTAGACATAAATATGAAAACTAGAGAGATTCTAACAATTATTTTATGCCTGGGGCTACTGGCAAGTTGCCAGCAAAAAAAGGACGACCCAGAAGTTCTAAAAAAAATTCTAACCGACTATTTTGATGGAATAAAAACACAAGACCTGGAGAAATTGAACTCACTAACGACAATGGACTTTGTTCTTTTTGAGGATGGAGAAATCTTGACCAATGACAGTTTAGTCAAACCAAACCCTAATGTGAAATCATTTAAGGGCTCGTGGACTTTTGAAAATATGAAAGTGAATATAGATGAAAATAGTGGCGATATTATTTACTATAACCATGGCGATTTCATTATCAATGACACAATTAAAACGCAAGTAGACTGGCTCGAAAATGCGACATTCCAAAAAGTTGACGGACAATGGAAAATGAAATTTCTTCATTCAACAACTCGGAAGTAGCCTGCAGCGCACCACAAATGTTCCTAAATGATTCCGTGACCAGATGGTTTTAAGTTTTATCTTCATTCAACGCTTTTATCAGGCTCTGAAATTTTGGATTTCAAAAGTTGAATGGCTGACAATTAACAGACGATATCAAAGTAATAATCTTATTTTCTTAGGATAATAACTCTTCTTAAGATGACAATAGATACTATCACGAGCTCCTTTCTAAGGTTTTGTATTACGAGTCTTATCATTCTGTTAATTAGTCTTACAGCTTGCACTGCCCAGACCCCAGTATTAGGCGATGCTGGGGCCATTTGGCATGGATCGTTCGGGACATACTTTGCCGCACCGAATGCGATTCAGATAAAAGGTACTTATGCCTATGTAGCTACTGGTTCCGGCTTACAAATAATTGATATTTCAAATCCCTCATCTCCAGCAATAGTTTCAAGCATAATAAATGGTGTTACTAACGCAATATTTGATGACGCCCGATCGATTGCAATCTCGGGAACATATGCATTAATAACATCCTATTGGGATAGTAAATTAGTGGTTGTTAACATTTCAGATCCATTAAACCCTGTGGTTGCAGCTCGCATTTCAAATGGATATCAGGGGGCGTTACTTTCATTTCCTCAATTTATTCATGTCTCGGGTCAATATGCATACATTACCAATCTTGGGAACAATACAGTCGAAATACTGGATATTTCATCTCCAGCCAATCCCTTCCATGTAGGCACAGCATCAGATGGGGTTGCTGGCATTGCACTTAAAAGCCCGAGATCAGTTTATGTAAAAGATAACTATACATACGTTGCTTGCACAGAGTCAAGCTCTATCGAAGTTATCGATGTTTCAAATCCTGCTTCACCAAAACATGCGGGCAGGCTGACGGATGGTGCTGGAGGAGCATTACTGACTCAAGTGGGATCAATAAGCATCCAAGGCAACTATGCCTATGCAGTGGGTATAGGATCAAGTTCTCTCGAGGTTATTGACATAACGAACCGAGCAGCACCAAAACATGTCGGTAGTATTAGGGATGGCGAAGGTGGTGCGCTTTTAATATTCCCAAACTCAGTGTCAGTCAATGGTGAGTTTGCTTACGTTACATGTTCTGTAAGCAATGCACTTGAAATAGTTAACATAAAGGACCCCGCCAATCCGGTTCACTCGGGAAGTCTGGAAAATGGCGAAGGAAATGCTACTCTTAATTATCCTGTCAACGTGCTGGTATCAGGCACAGCCGCCTACATATTGTCGACAAATAGTTCTTCATTGGAAATTGCAGATGTTTCTGATCCGACTACACCTTTTCATAAAGCGACCATAAAAAACGGGGACGGAAGTGTTAAGCTGGAGGGCGCTCGATCGGTTTATGTTGTAGGAGACCATGCTTATGTGGCCTGTTCTGTCAGCAATTCATTGACAGTAATCGATGTCAGTACCCCCAGTAAACCTCTCCCTGCGGGCATACTTATTAATGGGCAGAACGGAGCGAATTTGATAGGAGCGAGCGGTGTATATGTCTCTAATGATTTGGCGTTTGTAGCAAGCAGGTGGGGATATGCCCTAGAAATCATCAATGTCTCTGATCCAACCAATCCTGTTCATGTATCTACATTGTCAAATGGCGATAATGGGGCCGCATTAGGCGACCCCTATTCATTGTTTGTTTCCGGTGGCTATGCCTTTATCTGTAACTACTATACTAGCAACTTAGAGATTGTTGACATAAATAATCCTTTGATTCCAATTCATTTGGCCTCCATTAACACAGCCATCTTGCCGACAGCTGTGGTAGTGAAAGAAAATTACGCTTATCTGTCAACAGCTTATGCCTTGCAAATTATAGACATCTCAAACCCATCTGCGCCATTCATTGTGTCTAGTCTAGAGAACGGAACCGATGGTGCTGTAATCTTCAGTGGAAGTAGTCTATATTTATCTTACGGATACGTCTACTTAACAAGTGCTTCTTCTAATACTGTAGAAATAGTTGACGTATCCAACCCATTACTCCCCAAGCATACCGGCAAAACCAATTTTCCAGATTACATACTCAGCAATCCTTCAGGGATTTCAGTTGAAGGAAATTTTGCATATGTGACCTCCCCAGGTTCTCTTATAGTATTGGACATTTCGAAAAAAAACGACCCTACTCTTGTGACTCGAGTTTTAAACGAAGATGGTGAGGCTAGAATCGGACCCACTACACCATTTATTAATAATAATTATTGCTACATAGCTGAGCCTTCCGCCAATCGTTTACAAATAATTGATTTAAGGGGGTCAAATCCTCCTTCATCTTTGCAAACGGTCGATAGCGCTAGTACTTCATTCCGCGTGCGATGGAGAAATGAAGTAGGAGCAGTCAGCTATTTCGTTGACTTATTCAGCGATAACCTTTTTTCTTTAGTCGGGGGTTTTATCAATTTGCCTGTAAATGATACCTCTTTTTTGTTTAGCGGGCTCAAGCCTCTGACCCACTACTATTTTCGTGTACGCTCGTTCAATGGCAGAAGTTCATCATTAAGCTCAGGCAAAGTCCACACTTTTACTTTCCTTACACCTGAAGCTCTTCCACCTTCTGAAATTACCCCTACCTCCTTTACAGCGAATTGGAATCGTATTGCCGCTACTAATTGGCCTAATTCTTATTTTTTTGATATTGCTTTGGACAAAGAGTTCAGTGATCCTTTTAATGTTATCATACAAGGACAGTATAATGGTATTAACTTTTCTGATTTGCTCAACGACCTAACTTATTACTATAGAATCCGAGCTGGTGGATATTACAACTCTGGCGATATTGTATACTCGCCTCCTTCAAATGTCATTATGGTTAAATTATCTCCTATTACCGAAGTTTCTGATCATGAGCAAGCGTGCGCAATAGAAGTATTTCCTGTTCCAGCAACAACTGAAATCAACATACTATTCAAAGGCTTTGACAGCTGTTGTGAACTATCCTATGCGATTTACAATCTAATGGGTCAAATCGTTCATCAAAGCAGGAGTTCAAATCTTCAAACAATCTCAATCTCCCTGTCAACACTTCCAATCGGGTTTTATAGTATTAAAGTCATTCAAGGAGACAAAAGTTCAACTAGAGCTTTTGTCAAAAAATAGCATGGCTGCTGCTTAACATAGTCGCAATTTAAGTCACAAATTGTTTATACGTACTTCGCATTAAATTATCCCTAATCAATGCCTTCTGCAGAAGCAGAGCCGTTTAAACAGTGGCTTGCAAAAGGATGGTATGAACGCATGAGCGAAATAGCAAATCCGAAATAAGAATAGACCTTGCTCGTGAAGACTGGCAAAGCTTGTTTTAACTACTCCGGCTTCACAATACTCTCTCCACTCGTCTCCACTTCCAGTTGTGGGTTGCCGCGATATAAAACTAAACTGGCACCACTTGCATTTACCTCCAGAGCCTGCGATACACTTACCTTGGCATTGCTTGCAACTGAAACCATCAACTTTGCACGCGAGAAAGAATATGGAGAAACCATTTTAGGACGAAGACGCTACCTGCGCGACATTAACTCACGCAACATTACTACGCGAGGTTTTGCCGAGCGTAACGCGATCAATGCACCCATACAGGGAAGCGCTACGGATATTATTAAGATCGCAATGATTCAAATTCACAAATGGCTGGAGCGCGAAAAGCTAAAAACAAAAATGATCATGCAGGTGCATGACGAATTAGTGTTTGACCTTCATCATGAAGAACAGAAAATTGTAAAACTCAAGGTGATTGAACTCATGAGGTCGGCCGTGATACTTGATGTGCCCATGGAAGTGGAAGTGGGAATAGTAAAGAATTGGCTGGAGGCGCATTAAAATTTAAATAAATACAAAGCGAGATATCAAAAATGTCGAGGTTGGTGGCAATGTGGCCTAACAAAAAATTCAACTAACTGGTGACACATTATTAACAAAGATTTCTCACTTGGACAAATGAACGACTTCGTGACAACTTGGACTATGAAAAAATAAATAGCGTTGAACAAATTATAAAATCGAATGGCCAATCCTTCGCGTTTTTTGTCAAGATTCTCCAATAGAATTCCCTGCTCATTTGGCTCAGGCCCTTTCCACACACCACGCACAATCCAAAGTAATGATAAGAGCCAAAGCCATCCGCACGGTTAATTAGAAAGTATCCTGAATTAAAAATTGGTTCTTGATACATGAGGAAGCTAGAAAAATAGATATCGTGAATGAACAATGTTATTCAAAGCAAGTCTGCCCCGTGTCTACAGGCAGCCCGGCAGAGAGTTTTTGAGAGCCTAAATCTTAGACCTCAACAATATTGTTTGCAATGTGCAATTAACCGTAGTTTGCCTTTCTCTTGCTTCATCCCAACTCTGCTTAAATCAAAATCTTACTAAATGAAAAAAGTAACTATTGCCTTTTTATTGCTTTGCACGAGGAAACGACTATATCTGGTAATATGCTTTATTTCACTTACGGGCACCTTACAAGCACAAACGGTTAGGTATCTGGAGAAAAAAGATTACGACAAGGAAGAGGGCAATAACATGGTAATGGTTCTACCCTCCGTAAGTGAGGACAATAATAGGCTTGGGATAACAACATCAAAAACAGATTTTAGTAAGGATTATAAGCAATTAAAATCCGCTTACTCGTCTAAAATAATTAACTTGAAAAATGGAAGGTTGGAGTTAAATCAGGATGGAATTTATGCACGCAACATTAAAAATGAATTGCATGTTATGGATTTCTCAAAGTTAAATCAGTGGCTTACGGTAGAGCAGAATATGATTGAGACTTCAAACGCTTCATCTTTTATATGGCTTACCAACAACGAAAAGAAAATTATCAGCAAACCACCAGTTGGGTATTTTCCTATCATACCAAGTGGAAAGTACAGAGTGTTCCAGTCTACTGATTTTAACCCACCACATTCTGCCCTAGCCGAAGAAAAAAATGGTCAATATGAAATTAAGTATCAGTTTGATATTCAAAATGTAACTATATCCCCTGATAGTACTAAACTCTATGGCATAAACCTTAAGGAAAGTAGCATTAAAGTGTATAGTCTTCAGAGCGGCAAACTATTACAGACGATAGAATTCAAAGAAGAAAGCCCCTATCTTATTCAAATGCTAAACGACAATAGAATGTTTTGTAATTTGATGGGTAACAAATCTGGAAAAAACGGGTCAGGTTTTTCCGCGAAAATATTAAGTCCGGACGGTTTAAGTACCATAAAGGAATTTTTCAATACTGAAAGGCAGACCCAAATATTGGATAACGGGAGAGAGTTTATTTCTGTTTCCCCGAACGGAACTATAAAACTTATCGATGTTGCTTCAGGCAATATTTTATTTGAAGCAAAAGATACCTACATCAAAGCTGTTGATAAAGCAGCAATCCTTATCCCTAATGAAAAAGGTAAGAAAAGTGTAAGTAATGGAGGGTTAACGAAAATTAACGGAGGCGCTTTCTATTTGATAACGTATAGCACGGGCATTATGAGTTTATTCAGCACTAAAGAGCGCAAGGTGGTAGCCAACATTTTTACCGACATGGAGGATTGGGCGGTGATTGCCAAAGATGGTCGTATTGATGGCACTCAAGGCGCTTTTGAAAAACTGGAATGGAGAGAATATGATGGAGACAAGCTCATGCGCACAGCCTCCGTGGAGTCATCCTTCGATAAATATTATACACCACGGTTGCTCTACACTATTTTAAATGGCGATGAGCTGTTAACGGACGGAGCTGTTGCAGTTAAAACTGTTACCATTGATGAGGACATGAAGCAAGTGCCCACTTTAGAGTTTCTCGATGTCAATGAAAAGGCTGTAACGAGGGATGCAGGAACTATGGCCACCTTTAGTTCAAAACAGAAAAACATTGTGGTTCGCTTAAAAATTACCGCCAACCTGAATCAAGTAAAAGAAGTGCGGTTATATCATAATGGAAAATTAGTGGGCAATCAACCCGCCAATGGAACGGCCAATTACTCATTCACCGCCAGCTTAAATTCGTTATTTGGAGATGCTAATTCAATGCATGCGATAGCCAGTACAAATGATGGATTAGACTCTGAAAAATGTAAACTCACGGTTACGTATGCGGAGAAAGATAATACGAAACCTAAATTATATGCTTTGGTCGTTGGTATCAATAAATATCAAAATCCAAAATATGAACTAAACTATGCCTTGCCGGATGCAACAGCGATAAAAGGGCAGTTGGAGAAAGGCGGTTCAGCTTTGTTTGAATCAATAGTAATAAAAACATTGTTTGAAGGCCAGGCAACAAAAGCAAATGTTATCAATGTTTTCAAAGAGATGAGCAGTACGGTGCAAGAACAGGACATGTTTATTTTTTATTATGCGGGGCATGGCACCATGAGCGAAGCCCCTGCCAACGAATTCTATATTGTTCCCCAGGATGTAACCCAACTTTATGGGAATGAAGCATTGCTAAAAGAAAAGGCAATTTCAGCCAGTGAAATAAAAAAACTTTCCATGGCCATTAATGCTCAAAAGCAGGTATTCATTATTGATGCCTGCCATTCCGCTGGCGCTTTAAACTCGGCAGTCACCCGCGGGGCCGCAGAAGAAAAAGCCATCGGCCAATTGGCCAGGAGCACTGGCACATTTTGGCTTACCGCAGCAGGTTCGGATCAGTTTGCTACGGAATTTGCCCAGCTTGGTCATGGGGTTTTTACCTATTCCCTTCTGGAAGCCCTTCAGGGAAAAGATGCAGGCACGATAACGGATGGTTCTCTTACCATTCGGGAGTTAAGTACTTATATAGAACAAAGAGTGCCTGAACTTTCTGCAAAATATAAAGGTGCTGCTCAGTATCCAGCCAGTTTTTCGTTCGGCAACGATTTTCCAATTTTAATTTTTGGTTCAAAGAATTAGTTGTAGGTGAATACATCAAAATGTTAATGCAAATGGGGATTCATTGTAGCAGAGTCTTCGCAAACCAATATTTAAAGGAAGATTTTATAAAAATCGTAGTGCAACTTTAGCACCCCACCACATCTTCAGATTAATGTTGTGATTCAGATTTTCATCGAAGATTATTTTGGGTTTATAATCGGTGAAGAGTTCCGGATATTGCGAATAGGTATTGCGTGTTATGTATCCATTCAAACTAATGCCGGTAGCAATGGAGAATTTTTTTGCTACTTGAAATTCAAGACCGACATATGCTTTATTTAATAAACTCAACGAGTTGGTAAAGCCACCCTTGTTTACATGTTGCGATGAAAGATCCAGATCGAGATAAAGCCAGCGGGTTAATTTTCGGGCTGTGCCCAGCCCATAACCAAATGTCCAGACAGAAGTATCAGAAGCATTTAATGATTGCTGAGGTTTGAATCCGGCTATCAGCATGGTGTGAAATTTTCTCACACCCGTACGAAAAGCAACATTGGTGTAAAAGACTTCATCAGCCGAAAGTTCGATTTTGTGATAACCGGATTTCACGATACTCAACAGCCCGATAGGAACACCGCCTAAGCTATCGGCATAATTGATCAATCCGATTTGTGTTCCATGCACACGCCTGCCATGATTGAATAAAGCTGAAATTTGCGAGCCTGAAATTTTTCCTGTAGCAATGTTGGTTAGTCCCGCTATCTGCGATCCCCGGTAGTCTCCAGTCTGTACATTGCTAAAGCCAGCTATCTGTGCACCTCTCGAATCTCCAAGGGTTACATTGCTAAATCCGGCTACCTGCACACCGTTCATGCTGTTTAGATTTGTATTGGCAAATCCGGCTATCTGTACTCCGCGACTCTCTCCAAAGTTGGTATTGGCAAATCCTGCCAGCTGCACCGCTTTGGTTTCACCGCCATTCACATTAGAAAATCCTGCTGCCTGAATTCCAAACACATTTCCTCCTACTAGATTTCCGAATCCAGCCACCTGCAGCCAGCTCACATCACCCCGATCCATATTAACGAAAAACCCCAACTCAATCTGACGCGTGCCTAGCGAATAGCCGCCTAAAAAATTGATTGAATAATCATTGATCACGTTGCCGCTCAGTCGCTGGTTAGTGCCTATGAATGGAAGAATGGAAGCCTGCACCAATTGATATAGAGTATCATGGATATTCTGAACGTTTGGTTCATCTTCATACGGGAATAAGAGATCATTGGCATCATTAGTGGCGGTATCAATGGTTTCTTTCTGGGTGATGTGTTCCGCAGAATCTATTTCGGGAAATATGGAAATTTTAAAATACTGATTGTCTGGAACCGTGATGCCCACCAATGTATCGCGATAATTTTTCTTGTTTACCGATATGAAAACGGAATCAGACTTCTTCTCCAATTTTAGTTTGAAATATCCATATTGATCGGTGGTGGTTGCGGTGACCGAACTTTTTTCATACACACTGGCCTGTGTAATTTTTTCTCCGGTTTTGCCGTCTTCGACATAGCCATTAAGAACAATCACCACGATGTCATTTTTTACAGGTGGCGTAATGGCTTTGGTGAGAATAAGGTAATTGCTTTTCTCTTTGAAATTCAGGGTGCCTTTAAATATTTCATTAAGCACTTCACGAACGGATTTGTCGGTCATGTTCAATGACGTAGTTTCTTCCGGAGTTATAATCGCGCTGTTATACGAAAAAGAAAATCCTCCATGTTGCCCGATGCGATTAAGTATCGAGGAAATCTTTTCATTGGAAGCCGTGATGGAAATTTTCCTTTCGAGAATAGGAATATTGGGTTGCCCTAAAAGCGATGTGTTAGAAAGTATGAGGCAGATTAAAACAACGTAAAGATGCTTCATACCAGAACTTTAATTGTAGCATTCCTTCCCGCTCAGGATAAGCTGATCATCTTTTTTAGTAAGTTCCAATCCCATAGTTTCGGCAATCACTTCGGCAATTATTTCAGGATTGTCTTCTTTAAAATTGGCAGTAAGGCGGCATACGTAAAGCGCTTCGGTGGCCAGTATTATTTTGGAGTTATAGACTTCATTAAGTAATAAGACCACCGACCGGAGATCTGTATTGTTGAAGCTAAATACTTTTGTTTTGTAAGCCAGCATATTGGTGTCTGGCTTTTCGATACGGTAAAACTCTTTGGTGCGCTTGCTGTAGATGGCTTTTTCTCCGGCCTTCAAATTAAGTCCCGGATCATCTTTCGTATAAAATTGCACCTCACCATAGGTGACAATAATTTCGATGGTGTCTTTATCAGGATATGCCTTTAAATTAAACTCGGTACCGATGTCGCGCACCCGGATTTCATCCGCTTCGATGATGAAGGGTTTTTCTTCTTGATGCTTTACATTGAAGTAGGCTTCGCCTTTCAACTTTACCTTTCGTGTTTTTTCTCTTGGGTTGTATTCAAATTGGAGCTCAGTTTTTTTATTCAAGAAGGCAGTACTTCCATCAGGTAGCGTATCCTGCCTGGTTGTTGTTTCTGATTCAACGGCAAGAGTTTGCACTGGCGGGGCTGTTTTCTGATAGATCGTTAAACTGATTGCAACTAATAAAAAGACCGTAGCAGCAACACGAAGCGGTGAGAAATAAGGGGCTCTTGAAATCGGAATAACTTTGCCTTCACTTTTGTTAAGCTGACCTTTTACTTTAGTCCAGGCTTCATCGGCATCGAATTCAACCTGCACATTGGTAGCAGAGGCTTTATAAAAAATATGGTTGAGTTGATTAAAATACTTCTCGTTAGTTTCATGTTGCTTTCTCCATAGCATAACCGTTTCCTTCTCCTGAGCAGTAGCTTCTCCGGCTAATACTTTGCCAATCAAATCGTCCATATCGTTCAACACAGGACCCACCTTATTCAATAAAGTCTTTCATAAATAGTAAAAACAAAGGCAAATACTCTTTCAATTGTTCCCGCATGATCTTCAAAGCTTTGCCCATGTGATTCTCCACGGTCTTTATGGAGATATTAAGTTGATCGGCAATCTCCTGATATTTCAATTCTTCAAATCGACTTAGTTGAAACACCAGGCGACATTGTTCTGGTAATGCCTTCATCGCTTCCGTAATTTTCATTTCTAATTCGGTGGCATATACTTTTTGCGAAACAGATTCGTGTGACACTTCGGTTACCGCTAGTTCATGAGCAACATATTGTTGCTTCACCTTTTCGTGTTTAATCACGTTGAGGCAGCCGTTGCGCACCATGCGATAGAGGTAAGACTTAAATGAGGTTTGAATATCAATGCGCTTTCGTTTTTCCCACACCGTGATAAAAGCAGATTGAACCACTTCTTCGGCTTCTTCCTTATCGGAAAGAAAAGAATATGCGTAGCGACACAAAGGTTGGTAATAGGCTTTAAATATCATCTCAAAAGCACTTTCGTTGCCCGACTGGATTGTTTCCAAAGCCTGTTTTTCCAATAAATCCACCACTCTTGATAGTATTCAGTGCAATTTACGGTTTTAAGGCTTTGAGGTTATGACAACTGAATGATCTTTTACCCCTATTTGAATTTTTTAGTTTTTGAAATAATATAAAAAAGGTCATCCTGAGTAACCAAGATGACCTTTCTATGGAGCACTGATGGATACGTTAGACTTTTGTCATCTTTTCAAATCGGTAAACATCGGGCATTTCAGAGTCGTCATGCATCGATACTTTCAGATCTTTGATCAAGCCATTACTCACATCATAAACCCAACCATGCACATACGGACCACCGCGTTTTTGCCAGGCATTCTGGATGATGGAAGTTTTGCCTAGATCATATACCTGCTCGATTACGTTGAGTTCGGTGAGTCGATCTTGCCTCATCTTCATATCGTCAATGGCTTCCAGTTCATCCTGATGCATCCGATAAACATCCTTGATGTGACGGATCCAATTATCAATCAGTCCGATTTGTTTGTTGATCATGGCTGCTTTGATGCCTCCACAACCATAGTGCCCGCACACGATAACGTGTTTTACTTCCAGTACATTCACCGCATAGTCTAATACACTAAGCATGTTCATATCGGAGTGTACCACCATGTTGGCAATGTTGCGGTGCACGAATACTTCACCAGGATTTGTTCCGGTGATTTCGTTGGCAGGAACGCGGCTATCGGCACAGCCGATCCAAAGAAATTCGGGTGTTTGCACGTTTGCCAAACGATTAAAGAAGTCTTTATCTTCCTGTAGTTTCTGCTCAACCCACGCGCGGTTTTGAAGGAGAAGTTGTTCGTATTTTTTCATAGGATATTTAGTTCACAGTTTTTTCTTTGGTCTTAATTCCGATAATTTCAATCTCAATATTTTTAATCTTTGCTATCTGAATAAAATCTTCAATGGTTTCAATAATATCATCATCCATGAAGTGTGATTTTTTTCCATCAATGAGTAACCGTGTATCGTTAGGCACATTTGCCAGTGCATTGCGAAGGGATGCCTTATGCATGAACGATACATCCTTTGAAAATTTGATCAGGTAGTTATCTTCGGAGTGAACAGCAATTACGGCACGTTGAAAATTTGTTTTCAGAATAAAAAACAAGGCAACAGCAATTCCTAAAAACACACCTTGCAAGAGATTGGTAAACAGGATGGCAACTACGGTAATTATAAAAGGATAGAACTGACTTATGCCTTTGGCATACATTTCTTTATACAAAGAAATTTTCGTGAGCTTGTAACCAACCACAAGAAGAATGGCCGCCAGGCAGGAGAGCGGAATCAAATTCAGAAATCCTGGAATGGCCAACAACGTAATCAGTAAAATAAGTCCGTGAGAAATGGCAGAGGCCTTGGTTTTTGCGCCAGCGTTAATGTTAGCAGAACTTCTTACGATCACAGAAGTTACAGGAAGACCACCCAACAGTCCTGACACTAAATTTCCAACTCCCTGCGCTTTAAGTTCACGGTTAAGAGGGGTGATGTGATGGTATGGATCCATTTTATCGCAAGCTTCAATGCTCAACAACGTTTCGAGACTGGCAACAACAGCGATCGTAATAGCAGCTATGTAAACTTTAGGATTGGCCCAGAGTGTAAAATCCGGAAAACTGAAGAAGGAGCTTGTATCAGAAGATCCTAGTAATATAGGCATCGAAACCAAATGCTTTTGTTCAATGGCGAGGTCAGGGAAAAAAGAATTGAAGAGCAGGTTGAGCAAAATACCGGCACCAACGGTCCCAAGCGGAGCAGGCACCAATCTGAAAAAGTGAAAGCGCTGAAAGAAACTTTTAGTCCATAAAATAATAATTAATAAGCAGCTCACACTAATCACGATCGCACCGGGGCTTACATATTCCAGTGAGGCAAGAATCTCTGAAAACGTATTTCTTCCATCGGCTTGAAAAAAACTTTCATCACCTTCAAAATCCTCATCAAAACCCACTGCATGGGGAATCTGTTTTAAGATAAGTATGAGGCCAATGGCGGCCAGCATTCCTTTGATTACCGATGAGGGAATAAAATGTCCGATGCTGCCTGCTTTGGCAAAACCAAGAGCGATTTGAATTATGCCAGCCAAAACAACACTTAATAAAAATGCCTGAAACGATCCAAGATCTAAAATCGCAGCGGCTACAATGGTGGTGAGGCCTGCCGCAGGTCCACTAACGCTTACATAAGAACCACTTAAAGCACCAATAACAATTCCACCTATAATACCGGCAATGAGGCCTGAAAATAATGGAGCCCCAGAAGCAAGGGCAACACCTAAACAAAGTGGCAAGGCGACTAAAAATACTACCACAGAGGATGGAAAATCCGATGACCAGAAATTTCTTACGTTCATAAATGAATTGAATTGAGAGAGAGAATCTAAAACATAGGCAAGTGCTAGACGGCTTGCAGCGAAAATGTTTTAAACCTGAGGCGGTGGAGAAACTATTTCTGGATAGTAGCCGAAATGACCGAAGAAATAATTTTCATTTTTGGAGGGAGCCAGGTAATTAGATGAAGCGAGCATCGTCATTTCGGCAAGATTAAAAGGATCTTCATCTTGATCTGTCTCGCGCGCATTTTCTTCAGTAGATTTTTCGCCTTCTTCGGCATTATCACTGAAGTCATCGTTAAACTCTACTAAAAGACTCTGCTGGTTTGAAATTTTATGAAAGACTTGCACATAGCTCACGGCTATGAGCAGCAGGGTACTTAGCAAGAATATGAAGTTGCGGTCTATCATAAAGGATTGTAAAGATAGCAATTAGGTTGTAAACGCAGAAAAGGCATAAGATATTCCTTATGCCTTTTCTGGAAGCTAAAGTTTTAGAATGGGTTACTACTCCACTTCAACAATGATTTCAATTTCGGTGGTGATGTTTCCAGGAAGTGAATTCATTCCAACAGCGGAACGGGCATGTTTTCCTTTATCTCCAAACACGGCAACCATCAGATCAGAGAAACCATTGATTACTTTGGGTTGATCAGCAAAGGTATCGGTACAATTGACCATGCCCAATACTTTAACAACACGTTTTACTTTATTGAGATCTCCTAATTCAGCTTTGAGTGTAGAAAGTATGGATATGCCAGTTTGTTTTGCTGATTCATATCCTTGTTCGATGGTCATGCCGGCACCTACTTTTCCGGTAATCTTTGATCCATCAGCTTTGTCGGGGCCATGGCCAGACAAGTAAAGAAGATTGCCAACACGAACAGCTTTTACATAATTAGCGATCGGTTTTGTTGGAGTAGACAACTCGATACCAAGTTCTTTCAACTTTTTATCGAAATCAATTTTTTGAGCCATGGAAATGTTGGCAACCAAAGCAAACACAAAAAGGGCAAGTAGTTTTTTCATAGTAGTTTATTTAAAGCAATTTAGTTTTATGTAACTTTTAATCCAAACAAGAAGAGTGCCATTCCGTCTCATAATTGTTTATTCAACTTCAACAATAACTTCAATCTCTACAGAAGTGTTCATGGGTAAAGAACTCATTCCAACTGCGGAGCGGGCATGCTTTCCTTTATCACCAAACACAGCGACTATCAAGTCGGAGAAGCCATTGATTACTTTGGGTTGATCAGTAAATGAACTAGCGCAATTGACGATGCCCAATACTTTTACGATGCGTTTTACTTTGTTTAAATCGCCAAGTTCAGCCTTTAGGGTAGAGATAATGGAAATACCAGTTTGCTTTGCGGCTTCATAGCCTTGCTCGACAGAAAGATCAACGCCAACCTTACCTGTAACATACGATCCATCGGCACGCCATGGACCATCCCCAGCCAGGTAAAGCAGATTGCCTGTGCGCACCATTTTTACATAATTAGCAACGGGTTTCGCTGGAGTGATCAACGCTATGCCTAATTCTTTTAGCTTTTTATCGTAGTCAATTTTTTGCTGAGCGGCAGCCCAATTTGCTATGAAAGTAAATAGAAATAATGTGATAAATCTTTTCATGAGCCATAGGCTTTAAAGCAAGTTACAAGATGAATATCCGAATCAATACAAATTTTTTGTAAGCGGTCTTTTAAAACAGCCTTCCCTCACCTTCTTTCAAGGCCAGAAACGTTTCTGTGTCAAGCTTCGCTTCACTCATGGCTTTAGTCAATTCAACGGTTGGTTCATCTTTGCCATCATCCGCCAGCGGGAATGTTCCAAAATGTGTAGCGATACTTTGTGATGCATGCACATCCAAATGAATTTGAACAGCCTCGGCCGGTGAGCAATGTATGGGTGACATAAACCAGGCGGGTTTAAAAGCTCCGATGGGAATAAGTGCGACAGAAATAGGAACACACCGCTTTCCAATCTCTTTAAATGTAATAGGGTTATAACCGGTATCACCAGCGAAATAAATAGTTCGTTGATCATTCCTGATCACATAGCCACACCATAATGTTGCATCACGATCGATGATCCCTCGCCCTGAAAAATGTTGCGCGGGCACCGATTGAATAGTGAGCGAATCAGAAAGAGAAACCTCTTGCCACCAATCCATATCGGTAGCCGATGTTATATGATGTTCATCCAAAAATGATTTTAATCCCAGCGGAGTAATTATGTTGGGTTGATGGATTCTATAAATGTTTTTTACAGTCTTGATGTCGAGGTGATCATAATGATTATGACTGAGGATGATGAAATCAATCCTGGGCAAATCTTCGAACCGAATGCCCGGTTGATTCATGCGCTTAGGCCCGGCAAATTGAAATGGACTGGTGCGCTCACTCCAAACCGGATCAGTAAGAATATTTTTTCCGTCAATCTGAATTAAAAATGTAGAATGATTCACAAATGTAATCTTCACTCCTTGCGTGATGATTGATTGAGGTTTTTCACCGTAAGCGGATTCCTTCTTTTCAGTCCATGGTCCTTGCTGGCGTTTCATCATCCATTGAAATACATCCAGTAATCCTTTCGCCTGTGCGTTGCCAGGATTGATGAATTTCTTTCCATCAAAATGATCGGATAGACGACCGCTATAGGTCGGAGCGGAAATCAGCATGCCTATTATAATGAATGAGCCTGTTACGAACAGTGCCAGGGTTAGGATTGCAATCATCCGAAAGTTTTCAAAGAGTTATTAAATTAAAAAGGAGCCCTTAGGCTCCTTAGTCGACTATCAGTCACGAATTATTGGGCCATCTGAACAATCTTGGCCAGCGGAATCGCATTGGCCGCAGCGGTGATTTCACCTTCGTTCGTATCATCTATTTTCAGTGTTACCAATGTGTTGTTCATCGGTATTTGTAATTCGTAGTTGGTTTTTCCGGTATCGGAATTTACCTGCTTGTTGAGAATGGATTTGTATCCCTGAATTTTTACCATCTTTTGATTTTCATCGCGCATCATGCCACCAATCACAGGCATCGATAGGATAGCATTCAATGAATTGATCATCGGAGAGTTGTTGATAATTTCAATAGAGCCTCTTTTAGGACTAGCACCATAATGACGGTTTACATACAAGCCGACATAACTTCCGGAGCCCGTAACATTGTCCTCTTTTTCAACGACAGCCAATGACCCTAATTTGACGGGCAGCACTTTTAAGATTTCTTTTCCGATGGCGATATCAAGATCACGAAGGGCTTGTTCCATCGCGAAGCGTGAATCCTGCAGGTTGCCAGATGCATAAGTTGATTTTGCGGTAGCTACATTTTTATCAAAATCCTGTGCAAAGGATAGTAAACCAACTGACAGAAATATAAGTATCAAACTGAATTTTTTCATAACTGAATTTTTTTATTGCTCTCCTAATTCTTTTTTGATGGCGTCAATGTTAATGACTTCGGCAGACTTCATCATTTCCTGCTCTGAGACAAAATTGATTCCTTCGTAAACGATAATAGATGACTGCCCGATAGGTACACTTAATGTATAGCCACTACCTTCGCTATATTCAATTACTGCACGATAGCCTTTCACTTTCGTTTGTTTCCAGTTTTGCTCACCATTGGTTTGCTGTGCATAACCTCCCGACAGGTAAGCGTTTACTCCGGCCATTAAAATGGAGTTGTTCGAAATTGTTACGCTAAACTGTTTATCATTTTTATCAGAATATTCACGGTGTATGGTGAGGCCGGCCCATCCCCAACCGGTGCTGGTCACTTCATCTGATTCAGCTTCTTTATTAAGGCCAATAACTGATTCGGGTAGTGATTTTATAATTTTGTTGCCAATCTCTAACTCCACACCTAGCATGGCTTGTTGCACGGAGTAGCGCGCTTCGCCATAGCTGTTCTTTTTGTAGGCAGCTTCGGCATCAATCAGGTTTTGATTCACATCCGGAGGAGTAGATATCAAACCACCACCGCCTTTATTGGAAGGGTTACTGCCACCGCTTCCACTTCCACCTTGTCCACCCTGTTTTCCACCCGCTCCGCTTTGTCCGCCCTGGCCACTCTGATTACCAGATTGGTTTTTCTTACCGCCAAAAAGCTTGTCAATTTCTTGTCCTGCTTTTTGTTCGGTCTTGTTTTCCACTTTTTGCTTGAGTCTGTTCAAGACTTGAGCGTCTGTGCCAACGGATGCCAGACATAAGCCGGCACCCAAGGCTAATACATTATGAAACTTCATAAGAATAGATTTGTAGTATAAAAATACAAAATTCAGAAACCTTTCCACGCAAAAATAACGCCCAAGGATGAGCGTGCCTTCAAATAGAATGAAAGGATAACGCATAAATGGATTCCCCTTACGTAAATTATGATTTAAGTCATCTTTCAAAGAGGGCTTTATACAAATGAAATGGCCTTATAGCGAAGAACTTCTTATTAATTAATCGACTATCTTTAACGGACAAGCATGTAATCATTTAAATGTTTCTTATGAATATTCTTTTTGATCTCTCCGGCAAAGTAGCTATAGTAACAGGTGCGAGTAAGGGCATCGGTGAAGCGATAGCAGAGCTCTATGCTGCTTCCGGTGCACGCGTCATTGTTTCCAGTCGCAAGCTTGAGGCAGTCAATCAGGTGGTTGAGTCGATTATAAAAAAAGGAGGCCAGGCCAAAGCCGTTGCGTGTCACATGGGCGATACCGATGATATTGCCCGCTTAGTAGATGCGACAATTGCTGCATATGGCACGGTTGATATTGTTGTGAACAATGCTGCTGCCAATCCGATATTTGGCTCGATTGCAGAGGCAGACGGAAGCGCTTTTGATAAAATCATGAACGTTAATGTAAAAGGTCCTTTCGAGTTGGCGAAGAAGAGTTATCCTTTCATGAAACAAAAGAAATCTGGATCGATCATTAATATCAGTTCTATTGGAGGATTAAGACCCGAACCGGGTTTGGGAATTTATAGTGTAAGCAAAGCAGCACTGATTTCATTAACAAAAGTGATGGCCAAGGAGTGGGGTGAGGATAATATTCGTGCGAATGTGATTTGCCCAGGATTGATCAAAACCAAATTCAGTGAAGCGTTATGGAGCAATGATAAAATCATGCACACCGTGATGAAGATGCTTGCAATCAAACGTGTAGGCACAGCTGAAGAGATCGCTGCGTTGGCGTTGTACCTTGCTTCTGATGCTTCGGCTTATTCTACGGGCAGCGTGTTTACAGCCGATGGTGGATTCACACTTTAATGGATTGGTTATGCTCGATTTATTTTATAGCGACAAAGTAAAAGCACTTCTTCCTCAATACAATTCATTTTTGGAACAGGAAGTTTATCCCGTTGAGTTACACATTATCACACATCCTTTCCGCCAATCGCTTCCGTTATTAACATCGCTTCGCGCCAAAGCGAAGGAAAAAAAATTGTGGGCACCGCATTTATCGGAACAGGACGGTGGCGTTGGTTTGTCACTACCGGAGTTTGCTTATGTGAGTGAAGTGTTGGGCACCTCGCCATTGGGTCATTATATTTTCAATTGCAATGCACCAGATATTGGCAACATGGAATTGATGCATCATTTTGCTACAGCCGAATTGAACGAAAAATACCTGAAGCCATTGATGCATGGAGAGATTCGTTCATGCTTTGCGATGACTGAGCCTGAATTTGCCGGATCAAATCCGGTGGACATGGCAACGAAGGCCGTGCGTGAAGGAGATCATTACATCATTAACGGACATAAATGGTTTACGACTGCGGCTGATGGTGCATCGTTTACGATTGTGATGGCGCTCACCGATCCCAAAAACGAAAACCCCTATCAGCGGGCGAGCATGATTGTTGTGCCGCTGGATAATCCCGGCTATAAATTGATGCGCAACATTCCGATCATGGGCGATGTGGGTGAAGATTACCTGAGTCATGGAGAAGTGCAGTTCACGAATTGCAAAGTGCCCGTTAAAAATCTGATTGGTGAAGAAGGAAAAGGTTTTGCTTTGGCGCAGGCGCGACTAGGTCCGGGTCGAATTCATCACTGCATGCGTTGGATTGGTATTTGTGAACGAGCTTTTGACATGATGTGTACGCGAGCAGTAAGTCGTCAATTGAAAGAAGGAAAAGTATTGGCGCATCAGCAGATGGTTCAATTCTGGATTGCCGAGAGCCGTGCTGAAATTAATGCTGCGCGGTTGCTGGTGTTGAATGCGGCTCATAAGATTGATATGGAAGGAGCGAAAGCTGCCAAAAATGAAATCTCAGCAATTAAATTTTTTGTGGCGGATGTATTGATGAGAGTAATAGATCGCGCCATACAGGTGCACGGAGGATTGGGTGTGACCGATGACACCTTACTTTCATTCTGGTATCGCCATGAACGGGCAGCACGCATTTATGATGGCCCGGATGAAGTGCATAAGACATCACTGGCAAAATCGATTCTAAAAAAGTACATGCGTTGATCTATGCTCGACCAACCCACCAACACCCGAGCAGGCGAGGAGCTTGATCAACAAAAGTTGCAAGAATACCTGCGCGATAAAGTGCCGGGCTTCGAAAAAGAGATTACCATCAAACAATTTTCCGGAGGTTATTCTAACCTGACCTATTTTGTGCAAGCCGGTGATCACGAATATGTGTTGCGCAGACCACCGCTTGGCGCTAACATCAAATCAGCGCATGATATGGAGCGTGAGTTTACGGTGCTAACCAAATTGCATAAAGCCAGATTCACGAAAGTGCCGGATGCCGTTCATTTATGTGTGGATGAACGTGTGATGGGAGTAAAGTTCTACATCATGAAGCGCGTGAAAGGAATCATTCTTCGAAACCGATTGCCAAAAGATGTGACAATAAGTGAAGAGTCATTCCGCGCGTTATCAAAAGCAACCATTGATCAATTAGTAAAGCTTCATCAGATCGACATTCATACCTCTGGATTAGATGCACTCGGCAAACCAGAAGGCTATGTGCAACGGCAAGTAGAAGGCTGGACAAAACGCTACATCAATGCCCAAACGGATGACATCGCTTCGATGAATGAAGTGGTTGCATGGATGCAAAAAAATATTCCGATAACATCAAGAACATCGTTCATCCACAACGATTTCAAATACGACAACCTTGTGTTGAACCCGACTGATCTAACCGACATCGTTGCCATTCTCGATTGGGAGATGGCTACGGTGGGAGATCCACTCATGGATTTAGGGACAACACTCGCCTATTGGGCCGAAGCCAGCGATGCGGATGCACTGAAACCGTTTAGTCTTACGTGGAAGCCCGGTAATTTAACACGCAGCGAAGTGGTGAGTTATTATCAACAACAATCCGGAACACCTATTGGTAACATGGTTTTCTATTATGTATTTGGTGCGTTTAAAGTTGGTGTGATCTGTCAGCAGATTTATCATCGCTTCAAAAACGGCTTAACTAAAGATCCGCGCTTTGCGTCACTCATTTATGTGATCAATGCGTGTGGCGAAAATGCCAGAAGAGCGATCGAAAAAAATACTATATAACCTCTGTGAAAACTCCGTGCCCATTGTGGTTAAAAATTTTTCATAGCCACATTTTCCATGGTCAGTGAGGACACAGGCCATAATAACATTAAAATACTTTTAAAGAACATTCAAATAATTTTCGGTCTGTGAAGACACAGACCGAGGTAAGCAAGAATTTAAACCAAGAGCAGAATGCAAATAAAGAACATCACGATCATTGGTAGCGGAACATTAGGAATTCGCATTGGATTACAGGCTGCGATCTCTGGCTATCAGGTAATTTTTTACGATATCAGCGAGCCCATCCTGGATCAAGCTAAAATCGTGATGGATAAAATCATGCGGCAACTCATCAAAGGCAATCTGCTCACGGAAGAAATGAAAGCAGCAGCGCTTTCGCGGATGAGTTACACCACCGATTTGAAAAGTGCATTAACTGATTGTGACTTCATCAGCGAAAGCGTAACCGAAGAATTATCCATCAAAGAAAAAGCATGGAAGCAAATTGGTGAATTGGCTCCGGCTAAAACGATCTTCACTACGAACACTTCATACCTGCTTCCATCACAACTGGCCACGATCTCCGACCGACCAGAAAAATTCTGTGCCTTTCATTTTCACGATGTGTTTTATGCGCGAGTGGTGGATATCATGCCGCACCCAACTACCGATGCATCACTGATTCCCCTCTTACAGGAATTAGGAAAATCACTTAATCAAGTGCCGGTGATTGTGAAGAAAGAATCACCGGGATACATTTTCAATTTTATGTTGATGGCATTACTTGGTGCAGCCGGAAGATTGAAAACCAAAGACATCGCCAGCATGGAAGACATTGATCGCTCATGGATGGTAAACTTTCACATGCCCACCGGGCCGTTCGGCATTATTGATAACATTGGTCTCGATACCGCCTGGCACGTGGTGAAAGAAAGAGACGATGTGCCATCACAATCTTTCGCGAAGTTGTTGAAAGAGTATATTGATGCAGGTAAGCTGGGAGAAAAAACCGGAGAAGGATTTTATAAATATCCGAAACCTGCTTATCGCGATGTAGATTTTTTGAAGGGGTAGCCAATCGCCTGGCAAAAAATCAATAAAAATTTTCTTTCGTTCGACCATCTAATCCATTTACCCTGGCAAACATCCATTTATTGAGGTCGGCTTGTTCTTTCACAAGCCAGGCTACCTGATGCATGGTGTCTTCATCATCCGAGCCCATAACGTCAAGATAGATAGGATAAAGAAGAGTAAAAGTGGTTGGGAATGGAATATTTTTGCCACCTGACCACACTTTGAGTTTTTCTATGGCATCAGGAATATGCTCGCAGTGATCAATAAAAATCTCTTTTCGGATTCCATCTTCAGCAATGCCAAGTTCTATCGAAAAAGGAGGCTCCCGCGAAGGATCTGCATGAAATAATGTCCAGTGGATTGAAGTCATATCATTCGAATGCTGATTAATACTAGGTCATATTAAATGTACATAATATTCACGCCTAATATGTACTGGCAAATCATTGCATTTTCTTTTTATCTTGTCCGCCTATGAAAAAACTTTATCTACTCCCTTTCCTTTTCATGGCTCTGACTTCTGTAGCCCAGCGCGCCATCACACCATCTGATATTTATAAAATCCGATCCATCAGCGATCCTCAGGTTTCGCCCGATGGCAAGTGGGTGGCGTATGTATTATCTACTCCCGATTCGGTGAAAGATAAATCGGATACAGACATCTGGATGATCAGCTGGGATGGAAAAGAATCGGTAAAACTTACCGCCAGCAAAGAAGGCGAAAGCAAACCGCGATGGACACCCGATGGAAAATACCTCACCTTTCTTTCGTCACGCTATGAAACCAAGAAATCACAAATCTGGCGCATGTACCGCAGAGGAGGAGAAGCAGAAAAATTAACCGATCTGAAATACAGCATCAGCGATTATGTATGGAGTCCGGACTCCAAAAAAATTATGCTGACCATTAAAGACCAGGAGTCGAAGGAGGAAGAAGAAAAAAAGGATAAGACAGCGAAGCCGATCATGATCGATCGCTATCACTTTAAAGCCGATGGCGATGGCTACCTCGAGCGCAAGCGCAATCATCTTTATGTGTTTGATGTAGAAACTAAAAAACTGGACACACTGACCATCGGAGATTTTGAGGAAGCCAATCCGATCTGGTCGCCCGATAGCAAGAAGATTGCTTTTGTAAGTAATCGCACCGCTGATCCTGATCGCAATGGCAACAGTGACCTTTGGGTAATGGATGCCAGAAAA
The DNA here is from genome assembly GCA_947470895.1 of Bacteroidota bacterium. Classification (GTDB taxonomy): domain Bacteria; phylum Bacteroidota; class Bacteroidia; order Cytophagales; family Cyclobacteriaceae; genus ELB16-189. The sequence continues at coordinate 29,556 of CANIVF010000020.1, read as the reverse complement.
GGCGCGCCCTTAAAACAATTGACCACATGGGAAGACAGTGACAACAACCCAGCCTGGAGCCCCGATGGAAAATGGATTGCGTATCTGAAATCCCAAACTCCCGGCTATGATATGTACGATCAACCACAGGTTGCAGTTATTCCGACAGATGGAGGAACGCCAAAAATTCTCAACGCCACATCAGATCGTGATGTAGCGGCACCTCGCTGGTCGGCCGATAGCAAGTCGGTGATGGTAACGGTGGAGGATGATCGGAGAAGTCATGTTACTTCATTTGATCTCGATGGAAAGATGAAAGCCATCACCAGTGGCGATCGTGTATTCAATTCACTTCAACCAGGTGCAGGAGATGCCTGGGTAACCTTAAGCAGCGACCCAATGACACCCAGTGAAATTTATGTGATTGAAAACGGAACCACACGCAGGCTCACGCACATTCATGATGAGTTTTTAAAGTCGTTGAAGCTGGCTACGGTAGAAGCCTTTGATTCGAAAAGCAAAGACGGTACACGTGTGGGCAACTTCCTCTTCTGGCCTGCAGGAAAACCGAAAGATCAAAAGCTTCCGCTGATCATGTGGATACATGGTGGCCCAACAGCACAGGATGATTTCAGTTTTGATTTGATCCCACAGCTTTTAGCCGCACAAGGTTATGCGGTGGCAACCGTAAATTATCGCGGCAGTAACGGACGAGGAATGGCGTTTAGTAAAGCCATCTCGGGCGATTGGGGAAACAAAGAAGTGATGGATATTCTGGGCGCTACAGATCATCTGATCAAAACCGGCCTAGCCGATGCAAATAAATTAGGCATTGGTGGATGGAGCTACGGTGGTATTCTTACTGACTATGTTACGGCTAGCGATCCGCGCTTTAGGGCAGCGGCCAGTGGTGCGGGCAGCGCCATGCAGTTGTCGATGTATGGAACCGATCAATACACCCTTCAATATGAAACCGAGTTGGGTGTGCCGTGGAAGAATATGGACAAGTGGATGAAAGTTTCGTATCCGTTTATGAATGTAGAGAAAATAAAAGCGCCCACACTCTATATGGTAGGCGAGGAAGACTTTAATGTGCCCGCTGCCGGCAGCGAACAAATGTACCAGGCATTGAAAACATTGGGCGTGCCCACACAGTTTATTGTTTACCCAGAACAAAACCATGGCCTTGCTGTGCCGAGCTATCAGAAAGATCGCTATACACGTTACCTCGATTGGTTCAACAAGTATATGCATTCGGATAAACTGAATGAGAAGTTGCCTCCGAAGAAGTAGGCATTGTTCTGTGATGACAAAGCCCAAGGAAGGAGTTATATTCTGAGATACTTTTCAAGGGTAACATAAACATCATCGTTTTCCTCGTTATGGGTTAGGTAGACGAGAAAGACCGCGGTGTCATTTTCAAAAGAGAAGACAGCTTTGCTTTTATATTTTTCCTTCCATTTTTCAGTGAGTTGTTCCAGCTCATCATATGTTGATGTCGGCCTGATGCTGGTCGATAATGTGAACCCTTGCTTTTGAAGGGGTATTTTACCATACATTCTTTTTCCATCACTTCTTATTGCAGCTGGCACATAGTACATCGGTAACTTCAATAAAACATATTCTGTGGACAAGGTAGGGGGTTTGTTGTATGATCCCACATTTCCGCTAGTGTAAATGAGGCGCCCTAATGATGATATGTTTGCATACTTACTAGCTTCAATACTTAAATTTAATTTCAATTTCCCGTCTTCAGTTCTATTATCAGTTCCCAGTAAACCAAAGAATATATCAACATCACTCTTGTAATGCAAGCCAATAACGGGTGTAGCCTTACTTATTCGCCTTTGGAAATCTGCTTTTAGGACATCACCCGTGAGCGTTCTGTTTTCGGATACGATCAATTTTGTCCAATCAATTGAGCTTTCTATTTCTGTTTGAGTGTATCTTCGTAATTCTTTAAGTGTCTGTAAATCAACAATGGAGATTGAATAGTCGTCCTTTGTAAATCGGATGGTGAATAAATTGGTATCATATAAGAAACTATTGTGGTTTGCCTTAACTGTGTAGTTGTGCCTAAGTTCCTGAACATTTGCTTTTCCTGTAAGTAAGTTGAGCCGTGTTATGAATGTTGTATTTCGATCAAGGGATGCGGATGGGTTTCCGGGAATATTGGTAACCGGTCCATCATCGTCATCAGAAATGAAAATTAATTCTTGTTCTTTAACATAGACTTTGTTCTTATGCAGGAATGTTTCGAACGAGTCTTCTGGTGTATCCTTTACGGGGAAGTAATCTTCTCTGTAGAATTTACGAAAAACCTTTTTATCACCAAATGCAAATTCCTTTCGAATGACTTCTTGTGTTGGGGTAACCATATTTACGGAAACAGTATATTTAGTTTTGTTAACACCAACTATATAGACAGTATCATTTCTGGAATGAGTTGTCATGTATTCATCATACGGATTTGTCCCAGTAAGACTTATAAATTGTGGTCTAAGCGATCCATCTCGTGCAAATTTCAGGTACTGCAAATAGGTCAGATTGAGCCGGGCAGAGTTAGGTGGAGTATAAAACCCTTTGTAATACGTGTACACATAGAAATACTCACCCTTTGATGTAAGGTGAATAACATTATAAAGTTTTTCAGGAGAGGATTCGATGTCATAAACCTGAATTACTTCATTTGAGGAATTGATGAGATAGAAATTATCTGCGCCTTCACTTCTATTGACATTCAAAAGGATCGTTCCGTCATTTTCAGTACCTGAAATAAAACGGGTATCCTTTCCCTTTATGTTGATGTTTCCTTTGAAGACTACCTCTTGAGCATAGACGAGGTTGGATGCAAATATGAAGACTATAGAAATACTCAGTAGTTGCTGGCGATTAGATATGCTCATAAAGCGAAAATATTAAATTCATTGAGAATTTCTATTTCAAAGTATAAACTTAATCATGGGTTGCGACCTTCGCAGATCGGTTGTTTTTTAATAAGTTTGAAGTCTTACAGCTTGGATCAAACTGCAATCTCTGCCTTAACAATATTGTTTAGTACTTTAGCCCCAAAGAATTAAGAAGAATGCCAAAGCCAATAAAACTTTCAGAACTCATCAATGAAATAGACGATGTGATCCAAGATCGCTTTGCGGGCGAAACGTTTTGGATCACAGCGGAGGTCACGGATGTAAAAAAGCAACCGGACAAGCGCTGGTGTTTTTTAAAGTTCATTGAAAAAGAAGGCAACCTCATCACCGCAGAAATCAAAGGCGTGTTCTGGTCGAATGCCTACGATAGTGTGGTGCGTTTTGAAAAACTTTCTGGGCAACTTTTTGCCAGTGGCCTGGAGATTACGTGCCAGGTAAGAGTGCGCTTTCATAAACGTTTCGGCATCGACCTCGAAGTGTTAGAGATTGATCACTCCTATGCGCTCGGCAAACTGGAAACCGAGCGGCAGCAAACATTGGATCGGTTAGTCAACGAAAACCCCGCATTCATTCGCCTGGTGGATGGATACTATTTCACCAGCAACAAATCGTTGGAGCTACCAATCGTGTTGCAGCGCATCGCGATAGTGACCGCACCGGATTCAGATGGACAACGGGACTTTAAACAAGAGATTGCAAACAATCCGTATGGATATACTTTTTCAGTATCTGAGTTTTTAACGCAGATACAAGGCGACAACTCCAGCACCCTCATCATTCAAAAACTAAAACAGATTGAAGTGGAGAAGGAAAAATTTGATGTGGTAGCCATTGTGCGAGGAGGCGGATCGCAAACGGATTTTAAACCCTTCGATGATTACGACTTGTCGAAGTATGTGGCGTCTTTTCCATTGCCGATTGTCACAGGCATTGGTCACGATAGAAACACAAGTATTGTTGACCTGATGGCCCGTCAGTATAAGACACCCACCAAAGTAGCAAGCACCATAGTCGAACACAATTTCAACTTCGAAACGGAGATCACCGAATTGAAAGATCGCCTTTTAGAAACAACAGAACGGATGCTCGACAAAGCCAAGGACAACTTACTTCAACTAAAAAGAACGGTGAAGGCTTATAGTCCGTCAACGATTTTAAATAAAGGCTACGCCATCATCACCAGCAACAATCAGATCATCATTGATCCCAAAGACATCAAGCTTAAGTCAGAAATAAAAACTATTTTAAAAAACGAAGTCATTCACAGCACTGTCACCAAAAAATCAAAACATGAACTTGACTTATAACGAAGCTTATCAAAAGTTATCCAAACTGGTTGACCAGATAGAAGACGATAAAATTCAACTCGACACCCTGGCCGACAAAGTAAAGCAAGCCAAAGAATTAATTGACTATTGCGAAACGAAATTACGATTTATTGATAACGATGTGACGGCAGCATTATCGGAGAAGAAACCAAAGAAGAAAATCAAATAGCGTTACACCATTACCATTTTTCCAATCCCAGCAGTTTTTTTCCAAGGTCACTAAGTTCAGCCGTGTTATATCGCGTTTGTTCCCACTTGCGCGGATCTCCTGGAAAAGCATAACCTTCTGGGGCAATGCGATCTCGCCATGAGTTGATTCTCCATTGACGTAGTGTTTCATTCTCTTCTTCGGCAGGCATCATCGAAATGTATTGAGCAATGCGCACTTTATCTTTTGAGTTATTCGCACGAATTCCATGTGGCTCAAGGCTGTTGAAGATTAATAAATCTCCGGCTTCCATTTTTACTTTCACCTTTTCAAAACCACTTACATCAGGCTTGAAGTAGTCGCGATCGGTAGGTTGTGTTAACTTCCAGGTATCATAGGTTCTGTACAATTCAGGAATGCATTGAAAGCCGCCCATGTTCTCATCGGTTTGATCGGCAATCGCCAGCACACCTTGCACGTTTTGTGGCTTCGTTTCCGGATCATAATCCCAATGAATAAATGCTTTGTATTCAAACCCCGGACGCATGGGCAAGTTGAGATTAGCACGGTCAATGGTGCACCATAATTTTTCAGTTCCCCAGATATCGGCAAAGGCATCATATACTTTTTGAACAGAGCGATTGTCCCACAGGTATTGATGATTATAAATTTCCACCATGCCCGTGTTGGTCAATTCTTTCATTTGCATTTCGGCACGCGGTGGTGCATACCAGGTAGATGGATCGTTGGGCTCTTTTTCTTCAAACTCCCAAAGTAATTTGGCAAGCCGTTCGCAGTTTTCTTTTGGCACTGCATTCTCGATAACGATGTATCCATGATGTATCCAGAAGTTCCAATCCTCTTCGGATAGCACGCGAAGCGGTTTGCCGTTGGAGCGATCATTTAATTTTTGTGTACTTGATTTTGCAACAGAAGGATTGCCGGGAATTTCTTTGTGTGCCATGGTGGGCGCCATCGCGGCCATGGTAGCGGGTGTTTTCTTTTCCATGATTTTGCATTGGGTGAAAGCTTTCGGTTTTGCTGTTTCAATGTAATCATCAAGGGAATATTAAGAAAGCTTTATCTTGACTTTTGAGCCTATGCTTTTTCAGGAGTTATGATTACTTTCGGATTATTACTCCCAAAACAAAGTTTCTATTCAAGCCTAAATCCCTCTGTTCAATGAGAAAAATAGTTTATCACCTTTTGCTTTTCGTTACCATCATCAGTTGCAAAGAAGAAAAACCCATCGGCTGGATTGACAATGAACGATTAACTCATCGAGAAGCAAAAGATTGGCTTTCATTGGGTGGTGATCACATGATGCAACATTATTCTCCGCTCAATCAAATCACAAAAAAAAATGTAAAAGATCTTGGCTATGCCTGGGAATATGATGCCAGCACGATCATCGGAAACGTGCCACGCGGATTGGAAGCCACACCGATTGTGGTGGATGGAATTATGTACACCTCAGGCGCATGGGGAGCAGTGTATGCGCTTGATGCAAAAACCGGAAATCAACTTTGGATATACAAACCCCAAGTAGACGCATCGTATGGTCGCAGAACGTGCTGTGATGTCGTGAACCGTGGTATTGCCGTGTGGGAGGGAAAGGTTTATATAGGCACACTGGATGGATATTTAGTTTGTTTGAATGCTGAGAATGGTTCAGTGCTCTGGAGTAAAGACACGTTTACCGATCGCACCAAAGCCTATACGATTACAAGTCCGCCACAAGTAGCCGGAAGCATTGTGATGATTGGAAACTCCGGAGGTGAATATGGTGTGCGTGGTTATGTTACGGCTTATGATTTGAAATCAGGAGAGGAGAAATGGCGCTTCTGGATTGTACCGGGCGATCCGGCCAACGGTTACGAAAGTGAAGAAATGGAGATGGCTGCCAAAACGTGGGATCCGAATTCGCATTGGCAATCGGGTATGGGCGGAACTGCCTGGGGAGAATCGGCTTATGATCCTGAATTGAATTTGTTGTATGTAGGAACGGGCAACTCAACACCCTATCCGATTTGGTTTCGCAGTCCTGCCGGTGGTGATAATTTATTTCTCTCTTCTATTCTCGCCATCAATCCCGACAACGGAAAATTAGTTTGGCACTATCAAACCACACCCGGTGAGATTTGGGATTACACCGCCACACAAAATATTGTGTTAGCCGATGTTGACATCAATGCAAAGCCCAGAAAGATTTTGATGATGGCACCAAAGAATGGATTTTTTTATGTGTTGGATAGAGTATCGGGCGAACTGATCTCCGCAGAGAATTACACCAAAGTGAATTGGGCCAGTCATGTAGATTTGAAAACCGGACGGCCCGTGTTAACAGAAAATGGACAATGGTATAAAGATAAACCCAGACTCGTAGTGCCTTATCTAGGTGGTGGGCATGTGTGGCAACCGATGTCGTTCAATCCAACAACAGGATTGGTTTATATTCCTGAGCGAGCCGTGCCACAAGTGTTCAAGTCCTTTGACACCTATCAATGGTTGCCCGATGTGGATAACACGAATCTGGATTATGGCAACATGTTCAAGTTTAAAAAGAATGTGGCCGATCAGATCAAGAGCGCTGAAGATACGTTGCGATCAGAAAGTTTGCTGGCGTGGAATCCGGTAACACAAAAGGTAGCATGGAAATTTCCTGATGGCGGCCCGGATGGTGGTATTATGTCGACACCCGATTTGGTTTTTCAGGGAACACGTACGGGATACTTCAATGTGCACGATGCAAGAACAGGAGAGAAATTGAAATCGATATTTACCGGCACAGGGATCATGGCTGGAGCAACAACCTACAGCATTGATGGCGAACAATACGTTGCCGTGATGGCAGGCTATGGCGGAGCAGAGACCAGCGCTTACTTACCGGATGGTGTTGTCTTTCAATATGAAAACAAAACAAGAATCATTGCATTCAAACTTGGAGGAGGTGAAACTCCTATACCACCAAAGAAAACCCCCATTGAAACACCAGCACCCCCGGATACAAAAATCAAAACCGAATTACTCGCGAAAGGAGCAACCCTTTATGATTTCTACTGCTTTATCTGCCACGGAAACTTTGGTGGTAAACATCTTTCTCAGCATCCGGATCTTTCGAAGCTGACACCAGCAAAGCATATGGTATTCAATGATATTTTATTGAAAGGAATTCTTTCACAAAACGGCATGGCAAACTTTAGTAATTCACTTAGCGAGGAAGATGTGGAGGCGATTCATCAGTATTTGTTGAAGCAACAGACTGAATCGTACAAGAAAGAAAAAGCCGCTAAGCAGTAGTTAATGTTTATTGCTGAAAATGTTTTTTCATCACCACAGCATAATCAGCGATGGCGAGTTCTGGCGCTTCAAGTTCTGGGTGCCATAATTTCTCCCACTCAAAGCTATAATAACCTTTGTAACCGCCTTTCGATAATGCATCAATGGCTTCGAAGATCGGAACATCACCTTGCGCCAGCCGCGTGTAAGTGATCTTGTCGTTCGATAGTTTTGCGTTTTTGATGTGCGTGTGACGAATATATTTTTTCAGTTTCTCATACGCCATCGCAGGCGATTCTTTGGTTACCGTCCACATGTTGACCATGTCCCAGATCAAACCTACGTGCTCATGTTCAGAAGCCTTCAATACTTGCTGTAGATCATTTACATAAATCAAATCGCTATGCGATTCGAGGAGTACGGTTACGTTACTTCCTGTTGCATGATTCCCAAGTTCAAGTAACCCTTTGGCGATTAAATCCATGGTTTGATTTTTACTCTGGTCTTTTGGAAAATTATTTGGGAAGACGCGCATATAAGGACACTTGAGCTCCTGAGCCAGATCGATATATCGTTTTCCTTCATCAAGGTTTTTCTTTCTCTCATCACCTTCAGCAAAGTGCATCGTAGCGGATGCTCCCAGGTTTACAAAATTCAACCCTTTGTCTTGTAACAGACGCAGGGATGTTGCCAGATTTTGTTTGCTGAATTCCTTGCATTGGGTAAGATCCATTTGTCGCAGCAGGCCTCGCACTTCAATTCCCTTAAAACCATGTTGTGAGGCAAAGTCCACAATTTGGGTAAGCGACCAATCGGGGCAACCCAAAGTGGAGAAAGCGAGAAGAGGTTCATTCTTCTTAAATACAAAAGCGGAGGCTCCTAGCGATGCGGTTATTAATGCAGCGGTAGTTTGTAAAAAATTCCTGCGTGTGGTGGTGCTCTTTTTTATCATGAAACCAAGTTATGACAAAGAACGACCGAAGACAAGTTGTTTAACAGCTGATCTTATTTACCCTGGTTTCATGACGACCGCCTTCGAAGGGAGTAGACAGAAACTTATCTGTGATTTTTTCAGCGAGATCAATAGAAACAAATCGTGCAGGGATACAAACGATGTTGGCATTGTTATGCTGCCGTGCTAGTGATGCAATCTCTTCCATCCAGCAGATGGCAGCGCGAATGCCTTGTCTTTTGTTAGCTGTGATGGCTACACCATTGGCACTCCCACAAATCAACACACCCAGCTCAAATTCTTTTTTTTCAACAGCACTGGCAACCGGATGTGCGAAGTCTGGATAATCTACTGATTGTGTTGCATTGGTTCCAAAGTCCTTTATTTCATGACCATTTTTTTCGAGATGCTTTTTCAGCAACTCTTTGTATTCAAATCCGGCATGATCGGCACCAATGGCAATTTTCATGTGTTAATAATTTTTTGTTTAGGTCACATGGAATTCGTCTGATCATCTATCCTGCCAATAGATAACAGTAAATCAAGACTCATTTCATAGTTAGCTAGATTGTTGATCTAATCGCGCTTCGTCTAATTCGCGCTTTGCTTTTCTCTTCAATTCAATTGATGAAATTAAAATACTGATTTCGTAAAGGAAATATAACGGAATGGAAATCAGGGAAAGACTCAATGGATCGGAGCTAGGTGTAACGATAGCGCCAATCACCAGAATAACAATTACGGCATGCTTGCGAAAGCCTTTTAAAAGAGTTGGGGTAACGATTCCTACTTTTGTTAAAAAGAAAATAACAATAGGTAACTGAAATAAGAGTCCGCAGCTCACTACCAATATGGTTATAGTAGACACATAGGAGGTGATATCAAATTCATTTGATATATCCGGGCTAATCGTATAGTTGGCGAGGAAAGCGATTGTCATCGGGCATAGAATAAAATAACCAAATGAAACGCCCAACAAGAAAAGACCTGAAATGGAAAACACAGCACCTTTTGAACTACGTTTTTCTTTATTATAAAGGCCTGGCTTAACAAAACTCCACATCTCCCAAACGACATACGGGAAGGCTACTACCAAGCCGATCACAAAGGAAGCTTGTAACTGCATGGTAAATTGACCCATCAGAAAACGGCTTTGAATCTTCATCGGGATATCCGTAACACAAAGACCTTCTGCGCCTGTCCATTCCCCTAATTGACACAGCCAGCGAAAGGTTATAAAATCAACATGGCCCGGAGCAAAAACGATGTATTTAAAAATCTCTTCGGTGTAGATGAACGCAAAAATCATCATGATAAATACGGAGGCCACCGCTCTCACCACATGCCATCTCAGTTCTTCAAGATGATCCAGAAATGCCATTTCTTTTTCTTCGCTCATAATATCAATCCTATCTAAAAACGCTGCGCAACGCGCAGGGCTAACGGTTCAACTTCTTATAAATACAACGGAAACTTTTTCATGAAGGTATTCACCTTGCGCTTCACCGCTTTCAGGTGTTTAACATCTTCAGGTTTTGTTAAGGCTTCATCAATCAGGTCAACTACTCGAACCACGTCTTTCTCCATCAAGCCACGGGTGGTTATGGCTGGCGTGCCAATGCGCATACCGGAAGTGATCATCGGTGATTGAGTATCGAAAGGCACCATGTTTTTGTTGATGGTGATGTCAGCCTGAATCAAAGCTTCTTCAGCAATCTTGCCAGTAAGTTTTTTCGAACGAAGGTCGATCAGCATCAAGTGGTTGTCGGTGCCACCAGAAATAATTTTATAACCTCGTTCAACAAAAGCATTGGCCATCGCTTTTGCATTCTTTGCTACTTGCACAATATATTCTAAGTATTCATCGCTCAATGCTTCACCAAAAGAAATGGCTTTGGCAGCGATCACATGCTCCAATGGTCCTCCTTGTGTGCCTGGAAATACACCCGAATCTAAAATGGACGAGATCTTGCGCAATTCTCCTTTCGGTGTTTTCAATCCAAATGGATTATCGAAATTCTTTCCGATCATGATCAATCCACCACGAGGGCCACGAAGTGTTTTATGTGTAGTGGTGGTTACGATATGGCAATGTTCCATTGGGTCGTTCAACAAACCGCGGGCAATAAGTCCGGATGGGTGAGAGATATCGGCCAGTAACAACGCGCCAACACGATCCGCAGCATCGCGTAATTTTTCATAATCCCAATCGCGGCTGTATGCAGACGCTCCGCAGATGATCATCTTGGGTTTCTCGCGCTGTGCAGTCTCAACGACTTTATCAAAATCAATTTCACCCGTCTCTTGCTCCACACCATAAAATGACGGCTGATACAACTTACCCGAAAAGTTTACCGGAGATCCGTGTGTGAGGTGACCACCATGTGAAAGATCGAAACCTAGAATCTTATCGCCTGGCTTTAAGCATGCCAACATAACCGCGGCATTTGCTTGAGCGCCCGAGTGAGGTTGCACGTTGGCCCACTCGGCACCAAACAATTCCTTTACACGGTCGATAGCCAGCTGCTCTACTTGATCCACCACTTCGCAACCACCATAATAACGTTTGCCGGGCAGGCCTTCTGCATATTTGTTGGTGAGCACAGAGCCTTGGGCCTTCATCACTTGCTGAGATACAAAATTTTCGGAAGCGATGAGCTCGATGCCGTGCTCTTGTCTTTCTTTTTCTTTGTCGATCAGATCAAAAACTATCTTGTCGCGTTTCATAGTTGGGAGGTGAAAGGGTTTCTCTTAAGAATATAGATGGCCAGATCGTTACTATTCTGTCTCCGGCTTTTAAATCAGGTGGCAAAAATAGAGATTCTGACCAACAAGGTCAGTAATTAATCGAGAAAAAAGCACGTGAAATTAATCTTTAAAGTAAAACATTTGCTTATTTAAGTAGGGAATAAATATGAATGATATGCGCAACATTTTCTTCGTTGTTTTGGGGTTATTCCTGGCTTCTCCTTCTTTCGGCCAAAAGCCCTACTTAACTTCCGATGGTGAATTGATCCTCAGCTTTGCCAAAATTTCCAATAAAGGTGTGGATGAGCAATCCATACCGCGATTCACCATGTTCTTCCATGGGCAATCACTGATCCACTTTGATCGGCATGAAACCTCCGGATTTTTTACCGGCTTCTCGCTTCGCAATGTGGGGTTCATTTATGATCAGGATGCGAGCACACGGAAGAAATATCGCACCTATAATGTGGGCATTCCCATCGGCTTCAAAATTGGCGACATGGACAATATGTATGTGTTTGGTGGTTACGAACTGGAGATGCCCTTTAACTACAAAGAGAAAACATTTATCAACGAAAAGAAGGAAGATAAGTTTAATGTGTGGTTCAGCAATCGCACGCCTACGTTCTATCACGCCTTGTTTGTGGGAGTGCGCTTTCCGCATGGCCTGAGTGTTAAAGTGAAGTATTACCTCACACCATTCTTCAATCAAAACTACACGCAGATTGCTAATGGAACACCTGTAAAACCCTTTGAAAATTTAGATGTGAACGCGTTTCATATCGCGGTAAGCACCATGATTACCAAAGGCAAAAAAGTGGTGGTTGGCGATTAACAAGCTGGCATTAATTGCGGCCGGGTTTACTGTAGTTTTTCGCGGCATCATCAATTACCAGCACCCAATCTTGTCCGTAGCCTGATGAAGGAGGAACAAACTCCTGTTTATCCTTTTTGGCAAACTTCCCGATTTCAGTACTTTCTCCCTTGCGGGGATTATACCAATGTGCGATCACCTCAATGCCAGAAATTTTTGAAGTATTAACGGTGATGGTTTTTCCCTGCGAGCTATAAACAAAGATATAATCATTGCCGCGCGTTGCCTGAATGTGATCATTGGCGCCAAGTGCTTGGGTGATTAATGATTGATCAGGCACACGATCAAAAATAGGGCGCGACTCGATGAGTTGTCGCAAGTATTTCATCTGGCTCGCACCGGGCAAATCAAGTGCAACATACCATGGATAGTGTGGTCCGTTCACAGGCGTGCGATGAGGCGCATACATCTGCCATACATCATGACAACCATAGGTGTGACCGAACGCTCCGGCCAACACATCGATGTAGGCATGCTTGCGAATGTCGTAGGCGCTTGAGATGCCAAAGTCCTGTGCATTGAAACAGACAGGATGATCTTCGTATAATGTCTCGCCATCCAACACAGGCTTTACAGGATTGAGATTATAGACATATTCCATGCGATCCCACAAATTATTCTCACGACAGTGCCCGGTTTGAAACATGTTGAAGTCGAGCCATGCATCGTTGTGAAACCATTTTGAGGAGCCTCCTTCCTGCACGCCATTGGGTTGTGGGTGAAAAGTCATTAAGGTTTTATTATTTCCGCCAACACCTTCTGTAACTCCTTCGGCCAATGCTCTCCAGATGGCTATATCACTTTCATTACGCGGATTCCGATCGCCACCTAAAATCCAGATGATGTTCTTTTGATTTTTGTACCGGTTGCCGATCCAGCGGCCATATGCTTTGGCATTATTCACATTGAAAATCTCAGGTCCAATGCCCCATGTGTCTTTGAATACTTTATCGCCCCACGTAGGTAGAAATCCGATATATAAACCCAGTTGCTCGGCTTTGCGAATGATATAGTCAACATGTTGAAAATACACTTCATTTGGTTTGGTGGGATCATCATTCACTAAAGGAGTTTCACCGTAATAGTTGGGATCATGAAGTCCGTCCATCTCGGCCAGGGCCACGGCTTGAATCACGGTGAATCCTTTTTCGGCACGGTTCTTCAAATACAAATCAGCTTCTTCGCGACTTAAGCGATGAAATAATTCCCAGGCAGTATCGCCCAACCAGAAGAAAGGTTTGCCATCGGCTGTTTCCAGATAGCGTTGGTTTTTGCTTACGCGGAGTTGAGCGTGAGTTGTGCCAAACACGAGCAGCATTAAATAAAAACAGATAACGAATTTTCTGATCATAGGTATCGAAGGTAACACTTTACTAATCACAAGATCAATCGTGATGCTACTTACTTGTTTTTCTATCCTTTACGTGAATGAGCAGTTTCAATCCAGATCAAACCTCATCCACAGCACAGACTTTGATGTCTACCAATTCATTGGCTAATGCCAAATAATATCTTCGGTAATATCGGTTGCAAGTTTAGAAGATTTTTTTGGCCACGAAATCCAGATCATTCCGTTTGGAACAAGTTCATCCTTTAATGAAAGGATATCATGATCTAATTCTTTAGCTTTTTACGTGAAGTAGTGAATGAAATCTTTCTTCGTTTTATTTTCATTCCTGATATCAATCTTTTCAGGAAAGTCCTCCAAGAGATTAAGGTAATGATCAGGCTGATTGAAGATTCGAATGCTGAAGCCCACTTTGAGGCTTAATTTTTTTGCCAGTGGAGTTCCTGAAAAGACGTTGGTCTTTATCAGAAAATGAATTAGCGATCACGCTATATTTTTTTACCCGGCTTGGGTGAATCGATTGCCTACCAGCTTCCGCTGCTGCCACCGCCACCAAAACTTCCACCACCACCAGAGAAACCACCACCACTACTGCCCCAACTACTTCCACCTGAACTCCAACTGCTCCAACCTCCTGCTCCCGAAGTGCCACCGCCCATACTCTTTCCCATTTTTTTGCCCCAGCCAGTGCGCGATATCCAAAGTTTAAGAGCTGGAAATCCAAGCATGTATATAGAACCAGGCAAATACCAATATTTTTGATCCACTAGTGCTGCAGGAAATAGTGTATAAAAAGGAATCAGGAAGGCATATAATCCCCAGCCTGTGCAGCCCGGCATTACCAATGCGAAAAATGCGAAGATGCCTAAGAATACAAACAAGCCGAGGCCGATTAAGAGTCGTTGCGTTAAGGTGAGATCTTCTAAGTCATTGGTGTCTTCTGCTGTGTACTCTCCCCCGATGGCTTTTATTATTCCCCCGATGGCTGCAATAACACCGCTATCATAATCACCCCTGCGGAAATTAGGGGCCATTTCATTTCGGATGATGCGACTGCTGATCGCGTCCGTAAGCACACCTTCAAGGCCTTCGCCTACTTCAATGCGCATTATGTGATCATCGACAGCGATCAAAAGCAACACACCATTGTCTTTATTTTTTTTACCCAGCGCCCATTTTTCAGCCACTTTAATGGAATAATCTTCTACCGATTCGCCTTCTAATGAATTGATGGTGAGAATGGCAATTTGATTGGAAGTGCTATCCTCATACTGTGCCAGTTGTTTTTCCAGTTGATCGATGGTCTCTTGCTTAAGCACATGTGCATCGTCATGCATACGCATGTTCCACAACTCGGGCACGGCTTTCTGGCCAAAAGCCGAAAAGGAGAGAATGAATGCGTAAATAAAAAATTTCAACCGCATATTTAATAGGAGATCGTTCTTCAAAAAAATTACCATCATATACTAGCTACCACGAGTCGCTGGAGCCACCACCACCGAAGCCACCACCACCACCAAAGTCGCCACCGCTATCCCACGATCCTGAACTTCGGCCATAGCCACCGCCTCCACCAAGCATAGAACCTAGCATGGCGGCAGACCAATAGCCACCGGACCCGCTACCACCTCCACGATTTTTGCGCGACATCACAATGATGAGAATGACCACAAAGATGATGGTGCCAATCGGTGAGCGACCTTTGCGTTTTCTTACAATAGGTTCGTCATTCACGTAGGTTCCCTGCACTGTTTTAATGATTGCAATAACACCCGCTTGTATACCAGCCTCATAATTTCCTTGTCGGAAGTTAGGGGCTACTTCATTGCGATTGATGCGAGTACTCATCGCATCGGTGAGCACACCTTCTAATCCATAACCTACTTCTATGCGCATTTGCTTCTCTTGCATGGCTACCAGAAACAAAACTCCGTTGTCTTTTTTCTCTTGTCCTAGTTTCCAGGCTTCAGATACACGCAGTGCAAACGAACCAATATCGTCTCCTTCAAGAGATGGAATTAGCAGCACTGCTATTTGAGTGGAGGTAGAATCGCGATGTGCTTTTAGAATGGCTTCTAGTTGTGCCTTACCTGCCGGAGACAAAATGGTTGCCTCATCATGCACCCATTCTCCTCCATGTGCCGGCACATTGCGTTGCGCTGACGCAGAGATAACGAGCAGTGTAAAAATTAGTGTCGAGAAAACTGATTTCATCTTTCTAAAAATAGAGCCGGATTGATAAAAGGATTAACACGTTATTCAAGGCGCAGTTCATCTCCTAATTCATTCACATCATCAGGCGTAATCATGAATCCTTTTTCCAGTAAAATATCACCACAGCGCGTGATGGCTGATACAATACCATCGGTAATTTTTCCTTTTTTAATGTGCTCGATCATGATGCGGACCAGTGTATTCCATTCTTTCTGATCAACTACTTTGTTGATGCCCTTATCGGCCATCACGATCACTTCATGCTCAAAAAAGGAAATGAAAATCAATATTCCGGTGCGCTGGCGTGTGTTAAAGACTTCTTCTTCAAGAAAGGCTGTTTCGGCCCGCTTTTGAGTGGCCTGATCCAAATGAGCTTGACTAAGCATAAAGCGCTTTACCGGATTGATGAAATGCGATTTCAGTGCGCCAATAAATCCACCCAACATGACCAAAGAGAAAATAAGTACGGGGTCATATACTGCCAATGAAGGAACATAGCGATCGAATATGATAATGAGCAGAAACACGGAAGCAGCTCCAATTAAGGCTGCGCGGTAGTTAGCAATGCTATAAACTCCACTTCGCTCTACAAACACGGGAACAATCTCACCAGAGATTTTGCTTTCCGCATCGCGCACCGCTTTTTTTATGCGCTCGAGATCTTCGGGACTAAATCTTTCTTGAATAGACATATCGTTTAATCTTATTAGGTCGAATCGGAATGTCAAAGATACGAGGATTCGGCACGATTTATAACAACTTCATCAGCAGTAGCTATCAGGTTTTATGGAAACATTCTTAGGAAGATTCAGAAATCACTTCCAGGCTTGGGCCTTCTTTTCATACCAATCGGCCTTGTTGGGCTCCAGGTAAGCGAGTCGGGAGTATACCTCCACCAGGCTGCTATCCTGTTGCAAAGCATCTTTATAATACCGAATGGCTTCACTTTTTTGATTTTGCTGATCATATATGTACGCCATCACATTTGATAATCCAGCTGTTCTGGCACCTTTGGCAGAGGCTTGCTTATACGAATCAAGTGCCAGAATAAGCTGATCTTGTGCATAGTAGTTATCGCCTAATAACATAAATGCATCTGTGTTATCAGGATAAAGTGACATGCATTGCCTCAAAACAGCCATTGACTTTTGGTATTCTTTTTTCTGATAGTGAACCAATCCTTTATTGTAAAGTCCACTGCTATTTTTTGAGTCGATTGTTAACAGGCGCTCGTAATAGATCAGAGCAGAGTCATATTGTCCGTTTGAGTAGAAGCTATTGCCCACGTTGGTGAGGGCATCAATATTATTGGGATCTGAGGATAGTAACTCACGGGCTTCGTTTATTGAAATTTCTTCAGCGACCGGAATTGATTCACAATCCTCATCATCTGAGGCTAGGCCAATGATCATGACAATCAGAAATAAACTAAAGAAGGCAATGATCGAGATGACAACAATAAGTTTTACATTTTTTGGAGGAACTTTAATTGAGGTTCCTTGACGCGATGGCGGCCAGGTTGGCCGTGCACGTTCAAGCGTTTCTTCTTCTTGTTCAGCCCTTGGGCGATAGTAAAATGCAAGGAAAGTAAAGTAAGATGTGGCTCCGGAAAATACCCAGAAAAAGAAATCATCCAATGGCCAAAACAGGGCGAGCAAAAATACCGACACGATAGCCAAACGGGTATATCGCTTTACTAAATTCAATTTCTGTTCGTCTTCGGAATTCATGTGATATCAATTCTGTATTTCGAAAATTCGCCTTCAGCGCTAATCAAAACTAGTTTAACAATCAGTTATGCTTTATAAATTTATGATGTTTAGCGAATGAATTTTCTCATTATTGCTAAAAATATAAAGCTTAAGGGATGGAAGGGAAAGATTTAATCATCATCGGTGCTGGTCCTATTGGTTTGGCGTGTGCCATCGAAGCCCAGAAAGCGGGGATGAATTATGTTATTCTGGAGAAAGGATGCCTGGTAAATTCTTTATATCACTATCCGCTCAACATGACTTTCTTTTCTACTTCCGAGCGACTTGAAATTGGAAACGTGCCGTTCATTTCCAACAACCCCAAACCGACCAGATCGGAAGCATTAGAATATTATCGCAGGGTGTGCACCACTTGGAAGCTCCATGTGAAATTATACGAGCCGGTAGAGGAGGTAAAAAAGCAAGGAGTGATCTTTTGCATTAAAACAGCTAAAGCCACTTACCAGGCAAAGGCGGTGATACTTGCTTTGGGATTTTATGATCTGCCTTACCTGTTAGATGTAGAAGGTGAGGAGTTGCCCAAAGTAAAGCATTACTATGGTGAACCACATCCATATTTTGGTCAGAAAGTGGCGGTAATTGGCGCGGCTAATTCAGCTGTAGATGTTGCCCTTGAAACCTGGCGCAAAGGTGCCGAAGTAACAATGATCATTCGAGAATCAACTATCCGCGAAAGCGTGAAGTATTGGGTGAAGCCCGATATTGAAAATCGGATTAAAGAAGGCTCTATAAAAGCATATTTTGAGTCGGAAGTGATTCGGATAACTCCGAGATCCATTGAAATCAGCACGCCTGTTGGCAATGAAGTCTTAGAAAATGATTTTGTACTGGCGATGACAGGCTATCAACCTCCTTTTGATTTTATGAAATCGATGGAAATTACTTTTCACGATGATGAATATCACACGCCTGTCTACGATGAAGGAACTATGGAGAGCAACGTAACCAATTTATACCTGGCAGGCGTAGTATGTGGAGGTCTTAAAACAAATAAATGGTTTATTGAAAACTCCAGAGTGCATGCAGAGATTATAATCCATGATTTGATGCAAAGGGTAAAAGCAAAATAAAAGCGCCTTCAGGAAGAAGGCGCCTTTAACAGAATTTCATAAGTATAATTACAATGCGTTGGCCTTAATCGTTACATAAAAGTTAAACTTCACGGTAAAGGCAACAGGCGTGCTGGAGAACGTGCCATCCAGTAATATCAACTCTTGCTTGTCATCCAGGAGTTTTGCAGCCAGTTCGTTAAAACCAGCGATATCGGCTGTCAGGTCTGTTTCAGCTGTATTGGACAGGCTCGCAGAAGTGGCAGTGGCTATTATCTTACCCGTTGAAGAAACCTTTAGTGCTCCATTCGAGAATGTTACTGTGTTAGAATTTGTACCGGGTGTAATGGTATAGGTGATTCTATTTACTTTAAATTCCTTTATTTTACTCGCATATTTGGCTACTTCCGGGTCTGATGTAGCATCCAAAAGTTGCGAGGCCGTGTACACTTTGCCTCCTGGGTTGTTACCTGTTTCGTTGATTACAAAATTGAGAGGAAGTGTGATGTCAAAAGATATATCATCTGCTTTATCTAAAAGATCACATGATGAAAATGTACCGAACACAATTAGCAATAGAATCGAAATAATGGATTTTGTTTTCATAAAAGTATGTTTAGATTTTAGAAACTTAAACGACATTTTTGATGATCTAATTTAGTAGACGGCAAACTATATAAGTATGACATTTGTCAGCTCCTTTTGGTCAAAAAAAGGAAATTATTAAGGCTTGCTAAATGACTTATTTAGTGAAATCAACACCCAGCTTTAAGCCAAAGTAATAATTTCGTCCAAAGGCAGCATTGTAATACCTACCCCCGGCAGCGTTCAAATCATTGCCAAGACTATAGGTTTCGTCAAGCAGATTGTCGGCACCTGCAAATAATTCAAATGGAACCTTTTTATTCAATTGATTATTATAGCCCGCCTTGGCACCTAACAATGTATAAGATTTCGCAAACACCGAGTTGGCATCATTTAATGGAATCTCTGAGGTATAGTTTACCGTCACGTTAAGGAAAAATCTTTTAGCGAAAAAAAGATCAGCACCACCGGTAAGTACTTCTTTAGGCGTTCCCGTCAGTTGATTGCCCGAATAAGAAACATTGTCTTTTATATAGTCTTTAAATTCGTATTGATTCAACGTGACGCCACTCCATAGCTTTAATGATGAAAGTATTGAACTGGAAATTTCAGGTTGCCAGTTGATCAACAACTCAATGCCATTTTGATTAGTAGCGCCAGCGTTTACAAAATAGTCGGCCCCATCTTCGTCTCTGCGCACGACAATCGTTTTGTCCAGTACAAAATGGTATACGGCAACATCGACAAAGAACTTACGGTTTGCAAAGTATCCCTTACCACCCATTTCAATTTGCGTTCCATTTTCTGGTTTAAGTGTTGTATTAAAAACTCCGTTGGAAGGACGCACTTCTGCTAATGTGGGGGGAGAAAACCCCCAACTCATGTTTCCGTAAACAGAAAAGGCTTCATTGATTTTTCTGAGTAATGCAACACGAGGTGTGATAACAGGACCATAGTTTGCCGCTTGCTCCAATGCAGGCGCACGATTAAGCTGCAACAAGTTATAACTCACCCAATTTGCACTTAATCCTCCCGTAAGTATCCAGTTGTCTTTACTCAATTCGCCTTGTCCGAAAACACTATACTGTAAGGTTCTGATTTCTTCATCGCTTTGCAGAAGGCCAGCGTACCCCCCCAGGTTTTTATAATTTTTTACAGGTGAATATCCGTGCTGAAATTCGCCACCACCTTGTATGATTGCTTTCCACCCCTGGATCTCGAATGATGCGTCTGTAATACTTCGGGCCCCAAAGTTTTGTTCAAGTCTGCGCTCAAAGTTACGAATAGCCGGATTGTTGAATTGAACGAAGTTGCCATATACACCGGTGCGGTTATGAATGTTTTTGGTGAAGTGATATTGGTGTGAGATGCCTGTGTAAAAAGATCGGAGCGAAACACCCGCCTGTTGTGCTATCGCTCCGGGCTGTGTGCCTGCGCCCGGTCGTGCTTGCTTTGGATTGGCAAGAAACTCAGCTTCATTAAGGCCACCAGGAGTTTGATAATATAAGTCAGTATAAAAAATAGCCGTCTCTAACTCTTCCTTGTCGGAGAATGAAAACCGGAATGTGCTATTAAGTTGGTCGCGCACCATGCGCGTTTGCTCACGATAGCCAGCGGATTGTTGGTGTTGATAGCCAACATAATGGCTTGCATTTTTATTGCCTTGCGATAATGAAAGTTGATAATTACTCAACCCAAAACTTCCGCCCATCCATGAAGCAGAAATTAAATCCTCATTTTCAGACAGTTGTGTTTTTAATAAAATGACCCCACCGGTTCCTGCACCATAGAGACTTGAGCCGGGCCCTTTAATGATTTCTATCTGACTGATCGCGTTAGCATCAAACTGATTAAGGTAGGTATTGCCACCCGGATCAGTTAACGGAAGTTCGTTCCAATAGGCTTTCACATTGCGTACACCAAAAGGAGATCGTAACGAACTACCCCGAATTGAAAAACGGTAGCTGCCAGGCGAGCGTTCTTCCATGCGAATGCCCGGAATATTGTTGATAGCCGAAACCAAAGAAGTGTTGCTGAACCGCTGTAAATCGGATCGTAACACCAGCCCAACGGAAGCAGGAACCTGGAGTATAGGACGGTTAGCTTCGTAGGAACGGATGGTGACCTCCTGAAGTATTTTTACGGAATCGGAATCCTGCGCCATAAGCGACAGGCCCTGTAAACAAATGATGATTGTTAGAAACTCTTTCATTGTTGAGAAATACAAATAAGAATGATAAAAAGAAATAAATTATCAGATAAGTGCTCTGGCAGATTAATAAGCGGCAATAATATCTTCTACCGTTTTTGCACCTTCAAAAAAACCGAGCATTTTCAAAAGAACACGATCCACGAGTGTGTCCGGGCAGGAAGCTCCACTGGTAAGCACAATCCGTAAAGGCCTTTTGCTTGGTAGAAATTCGTGCGTGGCTACGTTTTGTTTTTGATGGTAGTTGAAGTGATGAATTTCAGTATGCGATTTTATTTCATTTTCTGAGTTGATGAAATACGTTGGAAATTTTCTCTCACAGAGCGCTACAATGTGTGAAGTATTCGAGCTGTTATAGCCACCAACCACGATAGCTAAATCGGCCTTACTTTCTAAAAGTTGATACGTAGAATCCTGATTGTCATTGGTAGCGTAGCAAAGGGTATCGCGCGTGTCTGCAAAGTGTTCTTTCAGATTTGCTTCACCATATTTTGAAATCATGAGCTGCCTAAAGAAATCGGCAATGCCCTGCGTTTCACTGGCCAACATAGTGGTTTGGTTGACTACACCCACGCGAAGCAAATGCACATGGGGATCGAACCCGGAAGAGAATTTGCCAGAGAATTCTTCATAAAATTCCGATCGCGTCTTACTGCCCAACATATAGTTTGCCAATTGCTGGGCTTCCTCCATATCCCTTACAATGATGGACGGACCATAATGATTGCTGTGCGAAAACGTTGCCTTTGTTTCTTCATGCTTTGGCTTGCCGTGAATGATGATCGTGTAGTTATCTTTCCCAAGGTTCTCCGCGCGGTTCCATACCTTTTCAACAAACGGGCACGTGGTGTTGTATTTTTGCACGTCTACACCTTTATCCAGTAGTAAGTGTTCAATTTCCAGGGTGGTGCCAAAGGCAGGCACGATCACCACATCATCTTTTGTGATGTGCTCCCAAGAAATAAAATGAGATCCATCGGTGTCCATGATGAATTTGATACCACGGCTTTCCAGGTCATTGTTTACCTCCTGATTGTGAATCATCTGGCTGAGCAGATACACTTTCTTACCGTGATTTTCTTCTAATGCTCGGTAGCTGATCTCAATAGCGTTTTCAACACCGTAGCAGAAACCAAAATGACGTGCCAACACAAATTGCACAGGACCAAAGTCTAACAATGTAGGAGCAAAATCCTGCTTGCGCAGATCGGTTACCCTGCGCGATTCTTTAATTCTTCCAGTGATGGAAGACCTGTAATAAGCGGGGATCTGAAATTTTTTGATGGCTAAGATTTTTAAGTCTAACCGTAAAGGTAATCGGATTGTTTGTTTTGTGGTTTGTATGCGTTCTAAAAATACAAAGCCCCGACCAAATAGGGGCTTTGTATTATGCTGCTTTTGATAATTTATCTTCTTTGACTTTGTTCGTTCGTATTTCCTTGGCTTGCAGATCAAACCATTTTACTTCTACCAAATTTGACTTCAAATACTTCAGTACTTCCATCACTTTGCCATCTACTTTGCTGCGAACGCGTTCGCCTTTCTTAAATAGTTTTCTCATTCAGTTTGGAATTAAGTTTTACATGCGCAATGCGAATATATACTCTCGGGGATAATCTTCATACACCCCGGCAATGGTTATTAAGTCTCCGGTCTTCTTTTTCTTAAGTATTTCATCCACTGCTTTCACAGAATTTACGGCCACATCATCAATGTGGGTGATCACAAAACCTTCTCTTATGTCGGTGTATCGCTTTATCTTGCCATTAGTAAGTGCTGAAACCTTAACACCACCTGTGATTTCCATTCTTTTCAGAACTTTGGCGTCCACTTCTTCCAGCTCCCATCCCAATGATGCTAATTCCGGCTTTTCATCTTTTTTTACGATCGTTGTTTTTCCTTCGCGGCTTTTTAATGTGACAGGCAATACCATGATTTTTCCCTTGCGATCAACTGTTACTTCAATTTTATCCCCTGGTCTTTTGCGGCCTACATATTCAATAAGCGCAGAACTTGACTTAATCGCTGTTCCGTCCAATTTAACGACCACATCACCTTCTTTAATCCCGGCTGCTTTAGCTGCACTTTGATCAGCAGCATCGCCAAACCCGGCCACAAAAGCTCCTTCATTCACATCAAGGTCATTTTCTTTGGCAAGGTCGCTGGTCACACTTCTGATTTCAATACCAAGCCAGCCGCGTTGCACGGTTCCGAAACTAATAAGGTCTTCAGTGATTTTACTGACGATGTTTGAGGGCACAGCAAAACCATAACCTGAATAAGAACCTGTAGGGCTTGCAATGGCTGTATTGATTCCGAGCAATCCTCCATTGATATCCACCAGCGCTCCACCACTATTTCCTGGGTTAATGGCAGCGTCAGTTTGAATAAAAGATTCAATGGCCGTGTTTGACGCGGGTTGACCGTTTGCACCAGAATGGCCAGAATTAATAACGTTAATATTTCTTCCCTTGGCACTGATGATTCCGGCAGTAACCGTGGAGTTCAGGTTGAATGGATTGCCAACGGCTAATACCCACTGACCCACTTTTGAATCATCAGAATTTACAAATGACAAATAGGGAAGATCTTTTTCGTTGATCTTAATCATTGCCAGGTCGGTGTCAGGATCGGTACCAATTACTTCTGCATTTACTTCGCGATTGTCGTAAAGAGTAACCCGTACCAGATCAGCATTGTCAACCACATGATTGTTGGTTACGATATATCCGTCTTTGTTAATGATTACACCTGAACCGGTGCTTTGACTGGGCCTTCCCTGACCTTCAAACGGTTCATCAAAAAAGAAGCGGAAAGCATCAGGCACTTGTTGTTGATTGCTACGAGCACTTTTCTCCTGGATGGATCGAATGTGTACAACTGCCTTGGTTGCTTTTTCGGCAGTGCCCGTGAAATCCAGTGGAACAACTTGCCCCTGATCGTTTATCGTATAGGCTACTTGTGATGCAGGAGCTCCTGTGATATGTTCAATTTTAATTCCCGTCTGCTGATCTTTCACCAGCCATTGAGTGGCTACAATAGTTATCACGCTTCCCAACATGGCAGCCAACAAAAGTGATCCGAATCGTTTCATAATTCTTTGTACAGTTTATTTAATGGTTAAAAAAATGATTAGCAGAAACACGATGAGTTTCCGTAAAGATTAGTTGAATGTTAAAATCAGATTTTTTTTGTCCTCTCATTACTCCCCCGCAAAATCAAAAGAAATGCCAGTGGTTGTAAAACGATGGCTGGCATAGTTTGGGTTCAATTTTACTCACAAAATTTCATATTTCTTAGGTATGTGCAATCATTAAACGCTCATCTACATCGCCTGAATATATTGAGTACCTTTGTTTTTTGACAAAATTTCTTAACGCTGTATTACGTGAACATTAAGGGAACAATTACTTTAAAGCAAGGCCGCGATCACTCGGTAAAAAGACTGCATCCGTGGGTTTTTTCAGGTGCTATTCAACAAACAACCGATGGATTAAAAGATGGTGATTGGGTGGAGGTGCAGGATGTTTCTAAAAAGACATTAGGCTTTGGCCACTACCAGAAAGGAACCATTACGGTGCGTATCGTATCGTTCGGGGCAGTTCCTCCCGGAAATTCAGTCTATCGCTCAAAAATAAAAGTCGCTTTCGCACAGCGGCTGGCAACCCAAGTTATTTCGGAATACACAAATGCCTTTCGGCTTGTGCATGGAGAAGGAGATGGATTGCCTGGTTTGATCATCGATATCTATCATGATGTTGCCATTGTGCAGGCGCATTCGGCAGGTATGCACCTAGTTAGAAATCTGGTTTCGGATGCCATTAAGATGGCGTTGGAAGAAAAGGGATTTTCGGTGTCAGCCGTTTACTATAAATCATTGGCTGAAAAATCGGAGAGTGAGTATTTGTTAGGTATGGCGGGTGTACCTCACATTGTATTGGAGCATGGAAATAAGTTTTATGTGGATTGGGAAGAAGGGCAGAAGACCGGTTTTTTTCTTGATCAACGGGAAAATAGAAAATTGTTGGGCGAGATGAGCAAAGACAAAACGGTGTTAAATACCTTTTGCTACACAGGCGGATTTTCCGTGTATGCTTTGCAAAATCAAGCAGCTCTGGTTCATTCCGTAGATGCATCCGAAAAAGCAGTGGTTATGACTCGAAAAAACCTAACCCTCAATGGTTTTGATCCGCAGGTGCATCATTGCGTAGCCAGCGATACCTTTGATTTTATCAAAGATAAGAAAGATGTTTACGATGTAATTATTCTTGATCCTCCTGCTTTTGCTAAACATAAAGATGCCCGCCATCAAGCGATAAAAGGATATCAACGATTGAATACGGAGGTAATGAAGATGATAAGATCTGGTGGCATCATCTTTACATTTTCGTGCTCGCAGGTAGTCGACAGACAATTGTTTTATGATACAGTTGTATCAGCAGGGATTCAATCCGGGAGACAAATAAAAGTATTACATCATCTTTCTCAACCAGCCGATCACCCGGTTTCACTTTATCATTCGGAAGGAGAGTATCTGAAAGGACTTGTGCTTTATGTAGAATAAAACAAAGCCACAGATTCACAGAATAACTAATCTGTGAATCTGTGGCTAAAATTATTTTACCGTAGCGGCCGGAGTTTCTGGGTGCTTTGCATAACGTTCGAAGAATTCAATTACACGCAACATGTGATCCATCATTCTTCCCGGATTCCCGCTGCGTGTTAGTTCGTGACCTTCACGTGGATATCGGATATATTCCACCGGTTTGTTCATGATCTTCAAACTTTTGTACAACATCTCTGATTGAATGACTCCGGTGCGCAAGTCCTGATCGCCATGAATAATTAACAATGGCGTATTGATCTTTTCAACATAAGTAAGAGGTGATTCTGAATCTAACAATGCCTTGGTTTCTTTCTGCCATGGATAACCACCAAAATGATCGGGCACCAATCGCCACGCGTTGCCTTCACCCATGAAGGTGGTGAGATCATAAACACCACGCTGTGCATTGGCTGCTTTGAAGCGATTGTCATGACCAACAATCCACGCTACCATATAGCCCGCATAGCTTCCACCTTCTACAAATAGTTGATCTTTGTCAATCCAGTTGTGTTGTTTCATGGCTTCATCTAAAGAAGCAAGAATATCATTGGCAGGGCCATTACCCCAATTTTTGAAATTTCCTTTTTTGAATTTATCGCCATAACCCCCACTACCACGTGGATTGCAATAGACTAATCCATAGCCCCAGCTATTTTCAAGTTGATATTCATGCCACATAGAAAATATTCCAGGCCCCCACATGGCTGATGGACCACCGTGAATATTTAAAATGGTAGGATACTTTACGCCATCTTTTTTACCAATGGGTTCCTGTACCCAGTATTGGATTTTTGTTCCATCAGGACGAGTGAACCAATATTCTTTTGGAGCACTAACCATACGATCTTTCAGCCAACCTTCGTTGAGCTGAGTGAGTTGACGATTGGTTTTGTCTTTAAGGTTATATAAGAAAATTTCCCATGGATTTTTTGTTTCGGTAAGGGCGTACACAACTTTATCACCACGTACGTCAAAATCTGTTACGCCATTATCACTACCAAAAATTTTTGTAAGGGCACCTCCTTTTGCGGGCACGCTGAACAGCGGAATATCTCCTTCCGTTTGTGATGAAAAATAAATGGTCTTGCTATCAGCCGACCACACTGTGCCACCAATGTCGCGATCTAATGAAGCAGCGAGTAATGCTGGCTTCCCTGCGCTTGCAGAAACTATGGCTAACTGATTTTGTGTAGCGTGACGATTTTCTATGTTGGTGGCGTAAAAAGATATTTGTGTCCCATCAGGAGAAAACGATGCATTCGAGACGCTATATCCTGTCCACGATAAAAACTCGTTCGCTGTTTTGGTAGCAACATCAATCTTCCAGAGGTCGGTATCTTGTTGGCGATCAGGATGAATTTTATAAACACGTGAACGGCAGATGATCGTTTTTCCATCAGGCGACCAATCGGCTGATTGAAAATCCTGAAAGCCTTGTGTGAGTTGAGTATCTTTTTCGTCACTTCCGATGGTTGTAACGAAGAGATGGGTGAAACTTTCTTCTGGCTGAAGGTTAAGTTCTCCTTGCAAATCTTGTCGTATTAAAACGCGTGGATTGTTATCTGCGGTATTTTTGGCAAGCCATGCTCTTACTTCATCTAAAGACCCATCTGGACTGGTGACAATCTTTTTTATTTCTTCTGGATTTAATGGTTTAAAGTTGGGCTCATCGTCTTTGGTTCTGCCTGGACGTTCGTAGGTCCACGGTGTGCTTCCTTCTATTTTTGAAAAGGGTATGCTTGCTGAGTATAAAATCTTTTTCCCATCCGGTGACCAGCGCGGGTTGCCTGCACCAAATTCAGATTTTGTAATCACATGTGCTTCACCACCGGCTAAGGGAAGTATCCATAGTTGAGATTTGTCTCCATCCGTACGCACGAACGCGATCTGTTTTCCATCAGGCGACCATTGTGGTTGATTGTCGTTCTTATCGCCAAAGGTTAGCTGCATGGGTTCACTTTTTCCGAGGAGATCAAGCAAATACAAATGACGCGTGTAGTAATAATCATTTTCGTTTTTCACGGCTTTGCGCACCACGGTTATCACCGCTTTGTTAGCATCAGGCGAAATTTGAATCTGACTCGTAGTGGCAATTTTCATTAGGTCTGATGCAACGATTGGTTTCTTAATCTGGCCAAAGACCAGCACAGGAAACAATAGCGTAACCAAAAGAATTTGTATTCTCATTTTCATAGACAATAGATTTTCAATTTTAGAAGGAAATGCTCTGAAAAGTTATTATGCCGAGGCCACCATCGCAAGGATGTCTTCTACAAACTCGCGGGAATTACTTAAGCGGGGAACTTTGTTTTGGCCTCCTAGTTTTCCTCGCTTTTTCATCCAGTTATAGAAGGTGTGTTCTGCCACGATGTGGATGGTCGGTGCTGCCAATGCTATGTCTTTGCACCGCTTGGCATCATAGTCTGAGTTTATTTTTCTAAGGGTCTCGTCAAGCACATAAGTGAATTTGGCCAGATCGCTGGGTTGTTTTACAAACTCAATGATCCATTCGTGGCCACCGCGTTTTCCTTTATCAAAAAAGATAGGCGCTGCGGTGAAGTTGCCAATAACGGCACCGGTTTGTTCACAAGCTTTGGTGATTGCGGTCTCTGCATTTTCTATAATCACTTCTTCACCAAAGGCGTTCATAAAGTGCTTGGTGCGTCCTGATATTTTTATTCTGTAAGGGCTCGTACACGTAAACTTAACCGTGTCGCCAATGTTGTATCTCCACAGCCCGGCATTGGTGGTGATTACCATCGCATAATTTTTTCCTACTTCTACTTCAGAAAGAGGAATCGCATTAGGATATTCTTTATCAACTTCTTGGATGGGAATGAATTCGTAGAACACGCCATAATCAAGCATGAGCAAAAGGTCATCGGAATCTTTTTGATCCTGAATCCCAAAGAAGCCTTCGCTTGCATTGAAGGTTTCCCAATACACCATTTTCTCGCTCGGGATGAGCGTTTCAAACAACTTGCGATAGGGCTTAAACGACACCGCCCCATGAAAGAAAAGCTCGAGGTTGGGCCACACCTCAAGGATAGAACTTTTTTTCTCTAACTCGGTGATGTATTGGATGAGGAGAACCGTCCAGGTAGGCACTCCTGCAATGTGAGTTACATTTACTTTAGCTGTTTCGCGGGCAAGCTTCTCAATTTTTTCTTCCCAGTTATCCATAAGAGCCACCTCAATACTTGGGGTGCGGATGAACTCAGCCCAAGGTGGCAGGTTTTGCATAATTACAGCCGACACATCACCGTAATGTGATGACGAAGTTGGATCAAACTCATTGATGCGATAACTTCCTCCAACACCTAATCCCTTGCCCGAGAATATTTTGGTGTCGGGATGGTTGTTGATAAACATGGAGTAAAGATCTTTTCCTCCTTTAAAATGACAATCCTCCAGAGCCTCGGGGCTTACGGGTATAAACTTGCTGCGGGCGTTTGTCGTGCCACTTGATTTGGCAAACCATTTTGTCTCGGTAGGCCACAACACATTTTGCTCGCCATGCATGAGTCTGTCGATG
>CANIVF010000019.1 GCA_947470895.1 Bacteroidota bacterium | reverse complement strand
GACAATTCCCGGAATCTTGCCCTAACTTCATCCGTTAGGTGGGTCAGATCATTCCCGGAATACCCGGGTCAGACTATTCCCGGAATACCTGGGTGAAGTAATTCCGGAATCGGTGGGTCAGAGGTATCCGGAATATTCACTATGATAAACAAAGCGGTGAAACGGGTGACACTTTGATCATTGATTCATGTGGATATCATTTTAAGGATAAAGAAGACAAGGATTGGCTTGGTAAAGGAAAGCTGAGCGACTCCCTGGTGGTGAAATTCTATGCTAATAATTACTTCGTAAATTTCAAAGAAGGCAATCAGTGGGGGCTTCGGTTAATGAGAGAAAAGTCACCCGGTGTCCTTGAGTTTATGTCGATTGATATTCAAGATGATTCAAAGAGACGTGAAGTGCTCAGAAAGCTTTCAAGAAAGATGCCCGTGAATGCGATAGAAAGAAACGATGATACCTTCTATCAGATTAACCCAACACCATCTCAATTAATAACCTTAATTAAAGAAGGCTACTTTACCGGAGTGGAACTAAGAAAGATGAAATAAGAAAAGCTACTCTTCATGGGTAGCTTTTCTTATTTGAATTTATAAAATGTTAATTTTTCTTTTTCTTCTTCAATAAATTCTGGAGTTTATCCTGAAGCACCTTTTCAGTCTCCTGCTTTAAGTCTGTTTTTGTTGAGTCCTTCTTGATTTGAGTGGAATCCTTTTTGACTTTCGAAGTATCTTTTTTACTGCCTAGTATGTTTCCTAAAATATCCTTTGGCTTATCACCTTTCAGGGCCTCCTGAAGAACTTGTTGTCCTTTTTCTTCGGCAACATTTGTTAGAGCCTCCTTTACTTGTTCTTTTTGTTCCTGGCTTACCAGCGTTGTCTTAGGATCTTTATATGTGCCACCTATGGCAATCGTAATAGGAATTTCTGAAGTTGAATTTTTTGATCCGGTATTTTGATTGATAAATCCCTGAAGTTGTGACCCGAGTTTTCCAGCGGGCACATTCATTTTTAGTGCGAAGTTTATCGACCCATCCAAGCCAGTACTTCCACTTATGTTGGTCGCATAATCACCAAATTTTACATCAAAAGGTTTTACGCTCAATCGACCATCATTAATCGTGGCCGACATGATCACATCTTTTAGCGTTACCTTTTCTGTATTGTCCAGTTTTGTCAGAGATGTAATTCCAGAAACCAACTTCGATTGTGTTAAAGCTGCTTCTGCGATTTTTATTAATCCTTCGGCATCGATGGTACTCAATTTTGGTGACATATAATGGTCTAATTCACCATTGATTTTAAAATCTGTGGTAAAGTTTCCATTCACAAGACCTGCAATGGGAGCATACGTTTGTACCATAGAGAAAGAACTAGCGGCTTGCTTAATTGAAAGGTCGTTAATCTTTAATGAAAAATCATATTTTGGATGATTGATGTCTTTGGTATCGTAAGCACCGTTCACTACAAATGATCCTCCCAACAGATTAAACTTAATGCTATTCATGTTTGCTACTCCATCCTTTACAATCACATCTCCGGTGGCGTTCGTGATTGTAAAGTCCATCATTTTCACTGTCTTGATGTCCGTGTGAAGTATAAAATCGATATTCGATGGAACTGGGATTACACCGTAAGATGCAGAATCTGGCGTGGAAGGCTCTTCGGTTTCCGTCATGAACTCATTAAGATCAAGCAAAGATGAGTTGAACTTCATGTTTCCCTGTATGGTTTCGTTCGGAGTGAACAGATAACCAATGTAGTTGTTGATGACACCATTTACTTCGAAGTCACTTTTACCTATTGTACCCTTTGTGTTTTTTACTTCAATTTTTTTGGGGTCAAAGAAAGCTTCAGCCAAACTTATGGTTACTGCATACGGAAGATCTTTGGAGTTGAATTTAAAATCGTTCAACGAAGCCGTTCCGCTGGTAGGTAAGCGATCGTATTTGCTGGCTTCAACATCTGAGTATTTGCCTTTTGTTTGAATATTAGCCTTCACCTTCCCAGCAAGGGTCATTCCCTCCAAAGGAAAAATCTTGGTGATTTTTTCCAGATCTAAACCACCATTAGCTTTAAGATTCCAGGTGTAGTCGTCTAGATTTTCAAATAATAATTCGGCTGTTAGTTTTTCGCCATCTAACAACATTCCAAAATCCTTTACAGCGATGAATGTTTCGGCCATTTTGCCCGAAGCATTTTTTACTGTCGCATTGAATCGAAGATCTTCTATAGGTAACGGAAACTCGGATGACTTTACATATCCGTTAGAAAGCGACATCGAGGCATTGATTGCAGGGATAGTCTTTTTCAAACTATCATAAATACCTTTCGCATTAGCATCTACCGAATAGGTACCCTTCATCTCCAATCCTTCCATGGGGAACATCTTATTTAACTCGGCAAGATTTAATGTGGCCTTTAAGTTTCCATCCATTTTATAATCTTTCAAATTTTCGATCAGCAATCGGGCATCAACTGGATTGGTGCCAAATTCGAGATGAAGTGTTTTCATATCAACCAGTGTGTTTTCGATCACTCCGGTTTTATTATCCACCAATAGATCCATACTGATATTGGAAATGGCGGTTGGCAAATCGGGATATTTAAACATGGCATCATGAACACTAAGTGCGAGGTTAAAGGCAGGCATTTGCGTGTCGCTATAGATGCCTTTTGCAAAACCAGCGAACAACAAATCTCCCTTCGTTTCTAGTTGATCAAAATCTTTCGTATAAATTCCTGGTACGAGTGATAACAAACTTTTGAATGTATTTTCAGGACTCTTGAAATTAATGTCCATTCCATAATCTTTCTCATTCATTTTAATCCATCCATCAAAACTCATGGCAAAGTCGTTGAGTTTTGCAGCATTATCTTTGAACGTAAATAGGGAGTAATCTTCACTGATTCCGATAATGGCATCAACCACCGCTTTCTTATTGGTCAGGTATTCAACACCATCGTAGGACACGGTTAGTGAGTCGGCAACGGACTTTGTGGTGAGATCAAAAGACACTTCATTGAAATTTCCGCTCCCCGAGTGATTCAACCCCTTCAACTTCATGGAGAATGGCATGGACTGATCATCATAAGACAGATCTCCGTTGATAACTTCCCAATGATCTATTCCAAAAGAAAATTTTGTGGGCTCACTTTCCACGGTTACCGTATCAGTTGATGGATAGGTGATATCGTAATTGGCAGTGCCATTTTTTAAAACACGCACATCAATTTGTGGCTTATTTAAAGTAACACCTTTAAGCCTGAGTTGATCGCCAAACAAAACATCTTTTAAGTTAAGCTCAACATCAATCTGATGCACCACAAAAAGAGGAACTCCTTTAAAGGGAGCATGGTTGAAAACCCCCAGGTCTTTTATCTCAATAGTGATGTTGGGAAAATTACGAAATAAGGTCAGGTCAAAATTATCGGCTTCAAAAAGTACATCTGCATTTATTGTTTTAGCAATCTCCTTGTCGATGGCGGCTTTGATGTCATTTTTAAATAATCTTGGAATAATAAAAGCCGTAGCAATCAAAATGATCACGAGTGCACCAAGACCAATCAGGACTTTTTTTACAATTTTCATAACTTCAAAATTTGAACAACAACAAAATTACTAAATACCTCGCCAAATGAGGATCAATTTCTAAACAAACGAAAACCAGATTAAATTCTTATCAAAACCACTTTACCATCATGTCGATAAGCTGCTTAACTCTGGCTGTATAAGGTGGATGTAAAAGATAAGTGGAAGAAAAACCGCTTCGTTGCTTGACGACAGGCTTTTCATTCGAGAACGCGATAAAGCCATATTTACCATGTGATTTCCCAATGCCGCTGGCATTAACTCCACCAAAAGGCAAATTGGGATGAGTAAACTGTAATACGCAATCGTTGATGCAAGCTGATCCGGCTGTTGTTTCGCGAATTATTCTGTTTTGAAATGATTTGCGATGGCTGAAAATGTATAGCGCAAGAGGCTTAGGTTTAGAATTAATAAGATTGATCACTTCATCTTCCGAATTATAGGTGAGAATGGGTAAAACAGGACCGAAGATTTCTTCTTCCATAATTCGGGCATGCAACGGAACCTGCGATAGAATTACAGGATGCATATAATTTTGTTCTTCTATTGTAGCCCCTCCAAATTCTAATTTTGCATTCAGCGCTAAAGCTTCTTTAACCAATCCATCCAGACGCTTAAAATTCTTTTGGTTTACGATTCGTGAGTAGTTAGGTGTATGCTCATCAATCTTACCATGTTCCCCAAAGAGCGCGTTGATTTTTGTTATTAGCAAATCAATGAATTCCTTTTTTACAGTTTCTTCAATAAGGATGTAGTCAGGGGCAATACAGGTTTGCCCTTTGTTCAAAAACTTGCCAAAAGCAATTCGTGTAGCCGCATCGGTAAGGTTAGCAGAACTATCGATGATCGTTGGAGATTTTCCTCCTAGTTCTAAGGTCACAGAGGTAAGATTTTCAGAGGCCGCCTTCATTACAATTTTACCCACCGCTGTACTTCCAGTAAAAAAGATATGATGAAAAGGCAGCTTCAATAATTCCGTTGTGGTTCTGACTCCACCTTCTATTACGGCCACAAGATCTTCTTCAAAAAATTCTTTGACCAACGTATTAATCAGTGCCGCTGTGTGTGGTGTGGCCTCTGATGGTTTAAGAATAGCAGTATTTCCAGCGGCAAGACAGGAGATCAAAGGTCCAAAACAAAGATTGAAAGGAAAATTCCAGGGTGCTATGATCAGGCAAACGCCTTTAGGTTCGAAAACGATCTTAGATTTTGTGCCGAGGTAGGTGAGCGGGGCGTCAATCAACTCGGGCTGTGCCCAGTCGTTCAAATTCCTTAACACATTTCTTATTTCAGCAACAACCGGATATACTTCAGAAAGGTCAATTTCAACCAAAGGCTTTCTCAGGTCTGCATGTACGGCTTTTCCGATCCGCTCACGGTTAGCCAAAATGAATTTTCCAAAGGCTTTGATCCTTCGTTTACGATCTTTAATTGATTCCTGTCTGAGTAATAAACTCTTCCTCTTTTGATTCTCAAATAATTTAGCGAGCGTGCCGGTTTCAGACTGAATAAATGCCATTCTATTGGTTTTAAAGGAATAGAATGAAAGGTATCTGATTTTTTCTAATATCAGCAATGTTAAGTTTATGTTATAAAATATTGACTAATGTTACGTAAATGTTAATTTTATGTTATCTAAATTAACAATGAAGTAATGTTGGGTAGACGATTCTTGTGGTTATTAATGCTGTTGATTCCAATTTCCAGTTGGAGTCAGTCGGCAGATCGCTTTCAATTATTGCTTCAAAGTGCCCCAAACCAACAACCAGAATTGGCTATTTCAAAGATGAATCAGTTTATTTCAAAACTTCAGGAGAAGAGGAATAAGCTAAAATCTGACGAAAACTTTCTTCGATATGCATTTAGGGAGTCGCACAAAACCCTCTTAATAAATTATAAGGCGTATTCACAGTTTCCCGAAATGTTTGATTCGGGCAACTACGACTGCCTTAGTGCAACTGCCTTTTTCAGTGTCGTGCTCGACAAATTCGGCTTCGATTATAAAATCGTGGAAACGAATTATCACATCTTTTTAATGGTGGAGGCAGATAACAAAAAAATACTTCTGGAATCTACTGATAAAAGAAATGGCTTTGTTTCCAGCAATCAATCAATAAACGATAGGTTAACGACCTATCGCGAAAACAAAACTTTTGTCGCCACCGCTTCTGACAAGCATTACTATCAATACAATCTGGATTTATATCAGGAGGTGCAGCCACAACAACTGCCAGGACTTCTTTATTTTAATCAGGCGGTTACAGCGTTTAACGACAATGATCTGAAAGCTTGTGCTTTAAAATTGAGGAAAGCGGTAAGGATTTACAATTCCCCCCGCATTGCTGAATTTGCCCTAATCCTGGTAAGCAAAGTGGCTGATAGTGAATTATCAAACGAAGAAAAGAAGAATCTTATCAGGCCTTTTGCCTATTTTGTTAAAGCAAAAAGCTCTGCCATTGCGGCCCGTTAGTTGGCCAATACGCGCAACTCAACCCGTCTATTCATTTGTCGTGCAGCTTCAGTGTTTTCACGGCTTAAAGGTACCGTTCCACCAAAAGCTTTGGTTTTTATTTTCGATTTGCCTGAACCCTTTGAAACCAGATAGTTCTTTACAGCTGTAACGCGTTCTTCTGATAGTTTTAAATTTGCCTTAGAATCTCCAATGTAATCGGTATGACCCTCTAACTGAATAACCATGCGTGGGTTATTTTTCAGCATTGTCGCCACTTCATCCAACTCTTGAAATGAAGATGATGCAATCTTTGCGCTACCTGCTTGAAAGATAAGGTCATCCAAGCGCATCACCTTACCTACAGTATGGGTGGTTTCAGCATTATGTGTAGCACCGCTTGGCTGATTTAATTCAATATCGCGAATCACTTTTCTTTCACCATTCGCTTCAGCGGGATCCAGAATATACTTAGAAGTGGCAAACCCTGGAGCATCGATAGTGATTGAATATTTTTCGTTATCGAATAAAGGAAATGAAAAAGAACTTCCTGAAATTAGTCCAACTCTGCTGCCAAACGGTAAACTTTGGTAAGAGATTTTTGCCACAATAGGTTCTTTGGTTACACCATTTATTATTTTTCCCTGAGCGTAAATTAAGGAATCGGCTCCCTGGCAGAATCCAGAAATCGAAATCAGCGAAAAAACAAACATCAACAGGAATCTAACTTTACTCATAGCTTAATAATTTTAAACTCTACTCTTCGATTTTTTTGATTTCCCTCTTCTGTGTTGCTCGTATCAATCAATCGCGACTCACCAAAGAAAGTAGTTGTAATACGATCAGCAGCAATACCTTGTGTTGCCAGATAGGCCGATACTGCCAGGGCTCTTCGATTGGACAAGTTCATGTTATATAGTTCAGTTCCTCTTGAATCGGTGTGTCCTGTAATCTCAACCTGCATGGTTGGGCGCTCATTCATGAGCACAACAATCCGGTCAAGCTCAGGATATGATTCTGGCTTAAGCACATACTTGTCAAAATCAAAGAAAACATTATTGAGAACGATCATCGCATTCTCTTCTATTGGAGTGAGGCTGATGTCTTTCTGAATAATAGAGCCATCTTTCTTGAAATCTCTTAAGTCTAATGGTTGGCTTTCTGAAATATGATCTTTTGCGTCCACACGGAAAGTATACAGATAACCACCTGGCAAATGGATTTCGTACTCACCGGTATTCGGGTTAGAGTTAGTTACTCCGGCTGGAATACCATCAGCTAATCGTTCAAAAATCATTTTCGCTCCAATAGGTTTGTCAGTCTTCGCATCAATCAATCGGCCTTTAACAATAATCACAATATCTGGACTCACGAGCACGGGCAACGTTACTCTAAACACATCAGCATTATTGGCGGTAATGCCACGCGAATAATATGCGTATTGACCTATTGAGGGAATATTGAAAAAAAGATCGTCTAGTTTTGTATTGATATCGGGCCCCATGTTTTCGGGCGCAGACCAATTCGTCCACGTGTCATCCAATCGCTTTGACATATAAACGTCACTGCCTCCGTAGCCACTGAAACCATTAGAAGAAAAATACAACGTCTTATTATCAGCAGCAAGAAATGGTGCCGACTCTTCTCCGGCAGTATTTACCACATGACCAAGATTCATAGGCTCAGTCCAGCCGCTATCCTCCTTGCTGAAACTCACATACAAATCGCGACCCCCTCTTGACTTATCACGCTCAACAGACATTAAAAGGGCATTGCGAGAGTTAGTCATGAAATAGTTTGCCTTATCGCTGAAATTGTAATCGTTATCAATTTCCAATGGCTTGGGCCCACTCCATTTACCTCCTACATTAGTACTTATTGAAAGCCCGGCTACCATTTTTCCCTTATCAAGATATCGATTTCCAAGTAACAATGCCACTTGTCCATCAGGTGTAGTACTCACCGTGTTTACGAAGTTAGGTTTTTCATTGTTGATATCGCCACCCATATTTTTGGCCAATGACCAGTTGCCAATAGCATCTAACTCCGAATACCAGATATCTTCTTTGTCATTAACACCACCCACATTTTCGGGATGATTCCTTCGGGAAAAATATAAAGTTTTACCATCCGGTGAAAGTAAAGGATTCAATTCCCTGTAATCACTATTAACGGAAACATCCAATTGCTCAACGACCAAACCTTTACTTAGCAATTCAGGAATATCTATGTTGGCAATGATAGGAAAATGTGAATCCGAAATGGCTAAGGCATCTAGCGAAAAATAGTCAGACATTACACTTCCGTCAAATTCAAGCTTTACTGCGCTTACTTTATAGGTGGTTTTCTCAACAAAAACGTTGAGCATGCGGCCCTGCAAAGGAACAATCATTGGGGTAAACGTATGCACAAGGTGTTCATTATCTGATTCATCGTACAGAAAAACCCGGAAAAGTGCTCCTGGATTAAATGATTCAGCAACGGCTATTTGTTGAATTTGGATTGGATTGGAATAACCGAGCTTGATATATTCTGTACGTTTCGGTTTGTCGGGAGTCCACGCGTTTGGATTTTGCCCGCCAGCTGGAAGAACGTTGGGTTTGCCTAGGGCTTGCTCAGCGGAATATTGAAGAGGGGTTAGCTGAGAAGAAAACTCGATCACTTTGTGGGCCCATTGAACTGTTTGGGAGAAGCTGTGCTTAGAATAGATGGACAACGCAATTAAAAAGAACAAAAAATTTTTTTTCATCATGATCCTTTTGGGGAATAGGATTTAGTTTTCTACTAAAAAATAAACATAACTAAAATTTAAAAAAACTTAAAATAAACCACATGCAATGAACCCCTGGTTGGATACCAAGAACTTGCTTTTTATATCATTTCATTAAAGATTACTCCAAAGAAGTTTTATTAAAAAGTAAAAACCCTACATGCAATAAAACCCCCAACTGGTTCTCTTTATCATCATAATAGTTAAGGCTCAGACTAACGGGACCAACCGAGCTGTGCAAGACAAATGCCGCTGTGGCAGCAAAATAGATATCAGGGATGTTTTGCTCCAGCAGTGTACTCTGATCAGGGCCTTCTTTCAGGGTTTCGAAAGGCTTGAAAAGATAGCCCTCCAACCGAAAGTCAAGACTTTTCTTTAGTCTAAACACGTTTCTCACTCCGCCCGCCAAATAATTATAAGACCTGAAATTTTCGAGCAAAATTGTCCTGCTATCCTGAATAGGAAAAAATGCGGGAGCATTAATGACAGAACCCGAATAACATGAAAAGGGATTTTGATTCGAAGCAACGCCTTCGAAGAAATAGCCAGTGCTGTAAACTCCTTTTGAAAAATATTGTTCGAGAGAAATTTTTGCCCGAAAGAAATTATGATTGATTTTTAAAGGCTGCGATTGAAAAGAAGTATTTCCGGGTTCAAGTGTCTCATTCAGGTCAAAAAAATCAAATGAAAAAGTAAATCGTTTCCCTTCCGATGAATATTGTTTTCTATTTAACGTATTCGAGGAGAAGGAAAGACCAAACCGTCCACCCCTGAGGTTAAGAATATCGAGCGTGTCACTTGAAACCAACACATCATTGTTGGTGTACTGGTCCCGGTTGTTGATGTATGAACCTTCAAGAACAAGCTTATATGTATTGCCGACAGGAATACCAATATTCAATCCTATTTTGCGATCAATTCGATTTAGCACGGTGGGCGAAAAGTTTTTAACGACCAGATCTTTGCTTGCAAAAAAGTCCCATTTATTGAAAGTGGCTTGAGGTTCAAGGTAAAGATGACCTTTGCTTGGTAAATCGATGCGCGCTTTTAATAGAGCAGATTTATAAAAATCGCCAGTATAAAAATTTGCTTCGGCATGAGTGAGCGATCGATTGAAGTAATAATAATTGAGTCCTAGGAAAATGTTACTGATGTTTCGTGTTGCAATGACTCCTCCAAAATTTACCTGAAAATTATTTTGCGGACGCCTGCTGAGTTTCAAGTTGAAATTTTTGCCTGTTGTAT
Organism: Bacteroidota bacterium; assembly: GCA_947470895.1. Lineage (GTDB taxonomy): Bacteria > Bacteroidota > Bacteroidia > Cytophagales > Cyclobacteriaceae > ELB16-189. Next base: position 56,640 of record CANIVF010000019.1, on the reverse strand, counting down.
CATAGTTAAAACTAGGATGTAGATTGTTGAAGTAGTCATCAGAGGTAAGTCGATAAAAACCATTTTTAACTTCGCTAAATGAAAGTGAAGGTTTTGTTTCCTTGAAAAGATGGTTGATGTATCGTTGCTGATTCTTATTAAATCCTTCAGGTTGAATTTTATCCACAAAGAACGCAGGCGTTTTGTTGTTGAATTGATTTCTCGCCTCAGCCACAGCTTCGCAGGTTCTTCGTGTAGCTATTTTACTTTTTATTTCAGGCATTTGCCTCACGGTTTGCGCATAACCACTATCGATTAATGCTCGTGCTTTGGCAAAATCGAAAGAAGTAAACCGGTTAATATTTGGTTGAATGTAAACACCTGAGGCGGGCACTTGCGAAGGGTCTGATTTGTCAAGAAACATATACAGTAATGATCTCGAGATAAGCTTATCATCTTGTCCGTATGGGTATTCATCATATACTTTAGATGACACATTGCTGCCGATGATTACATCGGGCTTAAAAACTCTTTCGGCTACATCAATAGGAAAGTTATTATAGACACCTCCATCAAAAAGATATTTGCCTTCAATGCGTATTGGATTATAAAATAAGGGTACGGTTTGAGTGGCGCGCAAGGCATCACTCAATGCGCCTTGCGAGAGTATAACTTCTGTTTGCGTGAAAATGTCAGAAGCCATCACACGTAGTGGAACAAATAAATTGTCGAAGTTATTTTTTGCAATGGCCGAAGGCTGTGCAAACTTCTCTGCCAAAGCAAAATTTAGTGAAAGATCATTAGCGATGCTCGTATTAAAAAGAACAGAAAAAGTAGAATCTAAAGATAGATTGAGACGAATGAAAGAAGGCGTATCATCGTTTTTGAAGTAATAATAGCTTTGTCCTTCTTCTGTTCGGCCATTAACCCAATTGAGGAAATCTTTAGATAATACAATTTCTTCAATTTGAGCGGGACTCATCCCTGCCGCATAGCATCCGCCAACAATCCCGCCCATCGATGTACCAACGATATAATCAATAGGTATCTCGTTTTCTTCAAGGGCTTTTAATACTCCCACATGCGCTATTCCTTTGGCGGCACCACCGCTGAGCACCAAACCCACCTTCTGAGACCAGCCGGTAATGGTAATTGAAATGAAAAGTAGACTAAAGAAGCTCTTAAACATGATTTGTCAACAAGAAACACGAACCCCTATAAGTTACCCTTTTAACTAAAAAGTAACAGTAAAATTGTGAGAATATAACGAATCAGTTCGAAGCCACCGTTAGCTCAGAAGATGTGACTGGGAAAGGAATTAATTGCAATCGTTTTATAAGTACCTCTTTAACAAGCTGAAAGGCATTAAAAAACTCCGGTTTCACCGGTTGCGATGGAGGAAGCTCCGCACGTAGCGCATCCACTTGTACGCCATTCTTCCAAAAACGATAACATAAATGAGGTCCGGTTGCTAACCCGGTGCTGCCTACATAGCCGATGGTTTGACCCTGACGCACACGAGTACCTGGTTTAATCCCCGCAGCAATTTTTGACATGTGAAGGTAACCCGTTGTGTAGGTTCCATTATGACGCACCTTCACGTAGTTCCCATTGTTGGTTTTGTATTGGGCTTCTTCAATGATTCCATCTCCTACGGAGCGAATTGGTGTGCCTGTTGGTGCGGCAAAGTCGGTGCCTAGATGAGGCCTAAGGACTTTCACTACAGGATGGAAACGACTCTTGGAATACCTTGAGCTGATGCGCGTGAATTCGATGGGATATTTTAAAAGAGCCTTTCTCAAACAATGGCCTTCATCATCAAAATAATCGAGCCCGTCACCTTGATCAAAAGGAAAAGCATAGAAGCCGCTACCCGAATGTTCGAAGTATACGCCTAAAATTTTCCCGATGCCTATGGGCTTCGCTTCCACCAGATTTTCTTCGAAGACGAGTTTAAACTGATCACCTTTTTGCAAGCGCTGAAAGTCTATAACCCAAGCAAAAATGTCTACAAATTTATTGGTGAGGTCATTGGAAATATTCATGCCCTCGATGGTATGCGATAATGTGGACTCAATACGACCTGAAACGCTGCGTTGCAAGGTATCTACTTTTCGTTGGCAAACTTCCACCATCAGCGAATCTGTAAAATGGAATATCACATAGTCAATCGGGTTTGGCTCGTACACTAAAGCCTTTAGGGATTTCAGGGAATCCTGTTCAACCAATAGCGTATATTTTTTGTTTGCTGAGATTTTACGGAAGTCGTAAACGCTCTTGGGAAGCAGGTTCAGTTGTTGAGAAATATTCGAAGTAATGTAGTATCCGCTGAGTAAATCGGTAAAATGCTGATTTCGTTTTACCTCATCCACCACCACATGAAGATGGTTCACCACCATGCCATGCAAAAATGCTGGTTTAATGATTTCGTGCTCCACATGATGCGATGCCTCGCTTTCAATGGCATACTCACCTTCTCTTGAGAACCATGAGGTTTTGGAGTCAATCCAAAAAAAAATGATTGTGCCAACGATAACCAAAAGAGCAACAAACATCAATTGTTTAATACCGATAGAAAACAAACTCATAAGCAAAAACCGGGTGACTAAAAACGCCACAATGTTATTTTAAAAAGGCTGGTAACAAAACCAGTTGATTTTCAAATATAGCAATTCTAATTCTTATCGATACAATGCTTTGTATTTGCTCTTTCCCTCATCTAAAAAGCGAACGAAATTCTCTGCATTTAGATTATATCCAAAAGGAGAAACCAGCACACGTTCATCTTTGCCAACCAACACATAAAATGGTTGAGCATTATTATTCAGGTTGGTGATTTGAAGATCCGCATTTTGTTTGCCGATGGTCTTTTTCACCTTCTTATCATAGCTGGAGGTAAACCATTCGCTTTCGGGTAACTCTGTTTTATCATCAACATACAAAGCCACCACCACATAATCTTCTCCTAAACGCTTTAACACCTGTGGATCGGACCATACATTCGCCTCCATCTCGCGACAGTTGGTGCAACCATGCCCAGTGAAGTCAATAAACAAAGGCTTATTCTGCTGACGTGCGCAAGCAATGGCCTGATCATAATCGAAATAGCCAATGAGGTTGTGAGGCAAATGAAGAAAATCATTGTACTTAGGCTCATCACATACTCCTGCTGATTTTTCTTCTGCAGTTCCAAGCAGATTAAAATCATGCGTGTATAGAGGAGGCAAATATCCGGCAAGTGATTTTAATGGTGCTCCCCACATTCCAGGAATCAAATACACAGCGAACATAAATGCAATCATGGATAACGATATACGCAACACACTAACTGTTTTATCTTCGGCATCTTTTCCTGTATCTCCTGGTAAACGGAACCCTTTCATCAAATAAACGCCAATTAATACAACGATGACGATCCAGATGGCGATGTTGATTTCGCGATCGAGAATGCCCCAATGAAATGCCTGATCGGCAATGCTCAGGAACTTGAATGCCAATGCAATTTCTACGAAGCCCAAAACGACTTTAACGGTATTCAACCAACCGCCTGATTTAGGTAATGTTTTTAACCAACCCGGGAAGAAAGCAAACAAGGTGAATGGAATGGCGAAAGAAAGAGAAAACGCAAACATTCCTAAAATCGGTTTTAGAAATTCGCCACCGGCTGACGATACGAGGATGCTTCCTACAATGGGACCGGTGCACGAGAAGGAAACAAGCACTAACGTGAAAGCCATGAAGAATACCCCGATCAATCCTCCTTTTTCAGCTTGTTGATCTACTTTATTAATGAGGGTTCCCGGCAAGGTGATTTCAAACAAACCTAAGAATGAAAGACCGAAAAAGATGAACACCAAAAAGAAAATAAGATTAGGAATCCATTCTGTTGAAAGATGATTTGCTGTCTCGGGGCCCATGAGTGGAGCAAGTGCAGCACCGATTAAGGTATAAATCAAAATGATGAAGAATCCATACATAAATGCCTGAAAGCGATTGCCGCGACCGGTAAAAAAACTAACCGTCATCGGGATCATGGGGAACACGCAAGGCGTAAGCAATGCGGCAAGGCCTGCTAAAAATGAGAGCAGCAAAAATCCGAGCAATGATTTTTCCTGCGCACTTTCGGTGACGATGGATGGATCCAGAATAGGACCTTTGTTGTTGGAATCGGTAGCGAACGGATTTATCGAAGGAAGTTCGATAGATTGCGTTGATGTGGAGGGTTGATCGGTAGAGTTTTTCTTTTCAAAGATTGCGCTAACACTTACTTTAATCTGATCAAATGAAAACTCTTCACCGCTGGGCACGCACTGGCCGATAAGATCAGTGCACACCTGATAATCAGATTCACCTCTAATGGAAAGGATCGAGGAAAGGATTTTTATCTTTTGTCTAAATTCACCAGTCTTTTTAAAAACTTTAACATCACACTCAAAGATATCATCATACTTATCTATCGGATTTATTGGTATAATTTTTCCAACCAATTGAAAACTTGAATGTGCTGCAAATTTGAAGGATGTCTTTGTCGGCCCATCCTCGCACTTGAATTCGGAAGAATACAAATACCAGTTTTTCTCAATGGTGGCTTTAAAAATCAATTCCACCTCATCACCCACCTTCGCTTTGTTCACAGAAGTCTCATAGGTCCATTTGGCAGGATTGAGAATCTGGGCGTTTAGTTGAAAAAACGCTGAAAACAAGACAGCGGCAAACAAAAGCGGTTTCTTCATAAGGTGGTTAAAAGTGCAAAGTTAATGATGTGATTGGGCTATTAAACAACGATCAGCAGTGAATAACTTCTCGTTACCAGAATTAATTCCAGTAATTTTAAAGAGGTTTGTGCAACTAACTCTCTGTTTACACGTGTCAAAGAACTTAATAGCCGTACAAATCTTATTAAAATCAAAAACTATGAATCGTAATTTACTTATGGTGTTGTTCTTTTTTATAGGAATAACCGCAGTTCAGGCGCAAACAGCTGATGAAATTCTTGCCAAGTATTTTGAAAATACAGGCGGAAAAGAAAAATGGGCTTCCGTTCAAGGTATAAAAATGACAGCTAAGCTTAATATGCAAGGCATGGAACTTCCCTTGAGCATGATTGAATTGAAGGACGGTCGTCAGCTTTCCCTTGCCACCTTTCAGGGAATGCAATTTTATCAGGAAGTCTTTGATGGTACTACGTTGTGGGGCACTAATCAGATGACCATGAAGGCCGAAAAAAGCGATGCCGAAACAACAGAAAATTTTAAAGTAAATCTGGCAGCAGATTTTCCAAGTCCGTTTTTAGATTATCAGAAAAAAGGTTTTAAAGTCGAGCTACTTGGAAAAGAAACGGTTGAGGGTTCTGAAACCTTTAAAATAAAATTGACAAAAAAGCCAATTAAAGTTGATGGCAAAGAAACTGAGAATGTAGAATTCTACTATTTCGATACCTCCGATTTTGTGCCGATTTTAGTAGAGGAGGAAATAAAATCCGGACCAGCAAAGGGCATTGTATCACAGTCAAAAATGAGTGACTATCAGGAAGTAAAAGGTTTGATGTTTCCATTTTCAATGACTGCTGGAGCCAAAGGTCAGCCCGGAGGACAGAATATTACGTTTACATCTATTGAGCTTGATCCGAAAGTGGAGGCGTCAACATTTGCTTTCCCTACAGGTAACTAATCCGCAATAAACTATAAGATACTTCAATACCTAAGTCAAGGTTGAAGTATCTTTTTTATTTTAAAACCCAATCAAGCATGAAAAAAAACTTTCTAATCATTTTACCTCTTGTTTTTGCAACACTTTTGGGGCAAGCACAAGATCCAGTAAGCAAAGGCAAAGAGTTATTTGGCGATATGTCTGCTCGCCATATTGGCCCGGCCTTAATGAGTGGTCGTATTTCTGACCTTGAACCTCACCCAACCAATGATCGTGTAATTTATGCAGGAACTGCCGGTGGTGGTGTTTGGAAAAGCAGTAATGGTGGAGCAACCTTCAATCCTATTTTTAATGAATATTGTCAATCGATAGGAGCCGTTGCCATTGATCCTTCCAACCCTGATAATGTGGTGTGGACTGGCACAGGCGAAACCTGGACTCGCAATAGCGTTTCGGTAGGCGATGGAATTTATAAAACTGTTGATGGCGGTACCAATTGGAAAAAGATGGGCCTCGAAAAGTCAGAACGGATTGCTGGCATTCAGGTAAATCCTAAAAATCCAGACGAAGTGTACGTGGCTGTGCTGGGCGCATTGTGGAGTGATAGCGAAGACAGAGGCTTATACAAGACCATGGATGGCGGTAAAACGTGGAACAAAATTTTATACGTAGACAAAACAACGGGCTGCAGCGATCTTATTCTTGATCCAAATAATCCCAACATTGTGTATGCAGCCTTCTGGCAATTTCGCAGAAGTGGCTGGAACTTTAATTCAGGTGGAGATAACAGCGCACTATACAAATCAATGGATGGCGGTAAAACCTGGAATAAGATTCATAAAGGATTTCCGGCCGGCAAGCTGGGCCGGTTTGCTATAGCTACAGCGCCCTCTAACACAAATATTCTTTATGCCGTTGTAGAATCTGAGCAGGATAAAGACAAGGGCTTATATCGCAGTGATGATGAAGGTGCAAACTGGAAGCAACTCAACAATGATTTTGAAATTGTAGTACGCCCATTTTACTTCTCACGTATTGTGGTTGATCCCAGAAATCCAGACGTTATTGTTAAAGGAGGACTATCAGGCTCCATATCGCGCGATGGCGGAAAAACATTCAAGACACTCGGGCTTATGCACTCGGATATTCATGATGTAGTGTTCGACATCAAAAATTCAGACCGCATGTATTCAGCCACCGATGGAGGCGTCTATCGCTCATGGGATGGTGGCACTACCTTCGAGATGGTTGAAAACATTCCGGTGTCTCAATTTTACCAGGTAAGTGTGGATAATGAAGAGCCATATAATGTTTATGGGGGATTACAGGACAATGGCAGTTGGTATGCACCATCTTCATCCCCAGGTGGTGTGGAGGCTCGTGACTGGGTTCGCATCGGAGTGGGTGATGGATATCGCGTGCTTCCGCACCCAACTAAAAAACTGATTTACTCTGAGATGCAGGGTGCAGAAAATGTATGGCGTTACGATCCTGCCAAAGATCAGGCAAAAACCATTCAGCCGCTTGCAATAAAGGGCGATCCTAAGTTGAGATTCAATTGGAATTGTCCTATGGCAACAAGCGCGTTCAAGCCAGACCGTTTTTACATGGGCAGTCAATTTGTTCACCGTTCTGAAGATATGGGTGAATCGTGGGAAAAAATTTCTCCGGATCTTACGACCAACGATCCGATAAAGACGGAACAAGGTAAATCAGGCGGACTATCCCGGGATAATTCGGGGGCGGAAAATCACTGCACCATTTTCACTATTGCAGAATCACCATTGGATGAAAACATTGTTTGGGCGGGCACCGATGATGGCAACGTACAGGTTACGAAAGATGGAGGTAAGACATGGACTAATGTAGTTGCTAACATTCCTGGATTACCTAAAAACACCTCTTGCTGGCATATTGAAGCAAGTAAGTTTGGCAAAGGCAATGCCTATGCTGTGTTTACAGGTTACCAGAAAGGTGACATGGCTGGGTATGCTTATAAGACTACCGACTTTGGAATTACCTGGAAATCTGTCATTACTCCGGATGTCACCGGGTTTGTTCGCAACATTCAGGAAGATTATGAAAATGAGAATCTCCTTTTCTTAGGAACAGAATTTGGATTGTTCATTACCATTGATGGTGGCAAAAGCTGGATGAAGTTTACCAATAACATGCCTTCGGTATCGGTTCATTTTATAGATCTTCAAAAAAAGACCAACGACCTGGTATTGGGTACCCATGGCCGTGGTGTGATTATCATCGATGATATTAGTCCATTACGTCAATTGAATGATGAAACGCTTGCTAAAGATTTACATTTCTTCACGACTAAACCGGCCATTATTCCGGAGTCGAATGGATTTGGCAGCACAAGCACAGAGACTCAGTTTGTGGGAAATAATGCAAGTCGATCTGCAAAAGTTGTTTATCATCTGAAAAAGCGTCACACGTTAGGCAAGATGACCCTCGAAATTCAGGACATGAATGGAAATAAAATAACCGATCTTGATCCGGGCAAATCGAAAGGTATAAATATCATAAGCTGGCCTTATAACATTAAGCCGCCTAAAGTAGCCGCAGGTAAAACTTTTGTTTTTGGTGGCTTTACACCGTTGCGCATTCCTGCAGGAAAGTACAAAGCCGTAATTCAAAAAGGAAAAGACACTTTTACAAATGAATTTGAAGTTCAATACGATCCAACCTCAACTATTCCATTGGCCGATCGCAAGCTAAATGAAGAGACAGCTAAAAAATTGTTTGACATGACGCAAGAGTTGGCTTATCTGGTTTATGAACTGGATGAGACTGTAAAGGCAGCAGAGAATCTGAAGTTAAAAAATCCGGGAAGCGCAAAATCCGTTGCACCGATTCTGGCCGACTTAACAAAGCTGAAGGAAACATTGCTGATAACTACAGGTGATAATTACGTAGGTATGGGGGAACCTCAGTTACGTGAAGACATGGCTGAACTTTATGCGAAAGTAGCAGGGGCTTTCTATAAGCCATCAGGGGCTGAGATGAAAAACATGGAGGCAATTCAGGGAAGGTTTAATACTGCTAAAGCGGATTTTAAGAAGATAAAAGATAAACACATGAATAAACTTACAGAAGGCATGAGTAAGAATAAACTCGAGCCTGTAATCGTAAAGTCGTTTGATGAGTTTCTTAACGATCGCTGAGATTATTATAAAAGATAAAAAAAGTCGTTGCTTATCGGGCAACGACTTTTTTTATCTATCAAAGTTTTTATTTCGCGCTATAGTGCTTGTAAAAACTCACAATGGTTTCAATGCCCATTAAAAAGTTTTTGATTCCGTAATGTTCGTTGGGTGAGTGGATGGCATCGCTATCCAAACCAAAGCCCATAAGCACGGTATCTAATCGTAATTCTTTTTTGAACAGTGAAACAATTGGAATACTGCCCCCATCACGGGTTGGAATAGGAGTTGTGCCCCACACTTCTTTAAAGGCGCTGCTTGCTGCTTCAAAAGCTCTTGAATCCGTAGGTGTTACCGCAGGCTCTCCTCCATGAAGCGCTGTTACTTTTACCTTTACGGATTTTGGTGCAAGTGATTCAAAGTGTTTGGTAAACAACTCCGTGATCTCACGATTATTTTGATTGGGCACCAGTCGCATTGAGATTTTTGCAAATGCTTTTGATGGCAATACTGTTTTTGCACCTTCGCCTGCATAGCCACCCCAGATGCCGTTACAATCTAATGTTGGGCGTATGCCAGTGCGCTCTAATGTAGTGTAGCCTTTTTCGCCACAGAGATCAGCAATGTCTAATTCCTTTTTGTATTCATCCAGGTTGAACGGTGCCTTGTTCATTTCTTCACGTTCTGCAGCCGAAAGTTCCGTTACTTTATCATAGAATCCCGGAATGGTAATGTGTTCGTTTTCATCATGCATGGATGCGATCATCATGCTTAAGATGTTGATCGGGTTCGCCACAGCGCCACCATAAACACCAGAATGTAAATCGCGATTTGGGCCAGTCACTTCTACTTCCATGTAACTCAATCCGCGCAAGCCCACGGTGATGGATGGAGTATCTAATGAAATAATTGAAGTATCAGAAATCAGAATAACATCTGCCTTCAGTTTATTTTTATTTTCTTTCACGAACGTGCCCAGATTATCAGAGCCTACCTCTTCTTCACCTTCAATCATGAATTTTACATTGCATGATAGTTGATTCAACTTCATCATCGCTTCAAACGCCTTGATGTGCATATAAACCTGGCCCTTGTCATCGCAAGAACCGCGTGCGTAAATGTCTCCGTCTTTCACCACGGGTTCAAATGGCGGTGATGTCCAGAGATTAATTGGGTCAGCGGGCTGCACGTCATAATGACCATAAACTAGTATTGTGGGTAACGATGTATCGATGATCTTCTCACCATAAACAATGGGATGGCCAGCCGTCTCGCAAAGTTCTACTGTATCGGCTCCGGCATCTTTTAATTTCTTTACCAGATACTCGGCCGCATGGCGCACGTCATCTTTGTGGCGACTGTCCGCGCTTACTGATGGGATGCGGAGCAATTCAAAAAGTTCATCTAAAAAACGTTGTTGATTCGATTGGATATACTCATTAATCATGGTTGAAGATTTTAGCGATGCAAGGTAATGTTTCTTCAAGGATAACTAACGATGATAAGTCGGTTGCCAAACCAGGCAGAGACGAAATCATTTGGCTTGTCGTGGCCTCTACGATGTGGTTATTATGAAAATAAAAATATGAGTTAACTTGGTGTAGTCGGGAGAAAATCTTTCGGTTTGGATGATTGACAGATCATTTACTAAATTTATTTTAAAATTGCCTTTTCTGTTTCCAAATATTTAAAAATTTGTAGTTATGTTCATGAACATCGATCCCCAAACCCGTAAAGGTTTACTCGCGTTTTTCCTTCTGGTTTTATTGATTTCTCTTGAAGCAAAAGCCCAAAATGAAGTAGCAATCGGATCTGCCACCACAAAATCAAATGCCATACTTTGGCTCAAGGGAAATGGTAGTCAAGGGTTGATTTTGCCTATCGTTACCAACAGAACCGCTGTCTCCAATCCCGATAATGGGATGATTGTATTTGATAGTTCTGATAATAAAGTATGGTATAGAAGCAACAATGCGTGGGTAGAAGTGGGGAGTGGATCTGGTGCTAGCACAGTCAGCCTTCACCTGTTGCTTCAAGGAAATCAATTGCAACTGCGCGATGGAACAACTGTTTTAAATTCAACTGACATAGCTAGTGGAATGCAGGCAAACGGAAGCTTTATGGTATTTAATGGAGGGTCATGGCAATATGCCACATTAATTGGAGATGTAACAGGAGCGAATGGTGCTCTTCAGGTAAATGGGATTAAAGGAAAAACAATCACTACCCTACCCCTTAGCGCGCAGGCATTAGTTTATGATCCAACATCGAATAGCGGCTCTGGTGGTTGGGTATTTCAGGCGCTTAGTGCCACGAGTGTGAACCTGACGGGTCCTGTTACCAGTGTTGGAAATAACACTTCGATAGCTAACGAAGCCATAACCAATGCGATGCTAGCCAACCCTGCTGTAGCTAATTTATCCGGAACAAACACAGGTGATCAAATCAATATAACCGGTAATGCGGCAACGGTAACTACCAATGCAAACTTAACAGGACCGGTAACTTCAACAGGCAATGCCACTGCTATCGCGAACGGAGCTATAACCAATGCCATGCTGACCAACCCTGCTGTAGCTAATTTATCGGGCACCAATACAGGAGATGAAGTAACATTTAAAGGAGCAGGAACTTCAGGTATTGTTCCAGACCCCGGCACCGCTTCAGGAAAAGTATTACAAGATAATGGAACATGGGTGACACCGGTAGGCTCAGGCGATATGCTCAAATCGACCTATGATACGAACGGCAATAACGTTGTTGATATTGCTAACACCGTTACTACCAATGCAAACCTGACCGGACCAGTAACTTCAACAGGCAATGTCACTGCCATTGCGAACGGAGCTATTACTAATGCAATGCTGGCCAACCCGGCCGTAGCTAATTTATCGGGCACCAATACAGGAGATGAAGTTGTTTTCAGCTCTGGATCAGAAGGTTTGGTGCCGGCACCAGGTGCGTCAACAGGAAGCGTACTACGGGATGACGGAACATGGGTGACTAAGGGCAGTGGAACTGTAACATCTGTGGGATTGAGCCTTCCTTCTATTTTTACAGTTTCTAATTCACCTGTTACTGCCAGCGGAACCCTCACAGGCACGTTAAGTACACAAAATGCAAATACCATTTTTGCTGGTCCATCCAGTGGACTCGCCTCAGCACCTGCTTTTAGAGGTCTCGTATCAGCAGATATTCCTAACCTTGATGCATCTAAGATTAGTTCGGGGCAATTTGCCGCAGTTCAGATTCCAAGTTTAGATGCTACTGTGATTTCAAGTGGAGTTCTTTCAACTGCGGTGGGTGGTACCGGCTTTAGCTTTTCTTCCGGCTCAATCGGCCAAGGGCAATTACTCATTGGCACAGGCGGAGGGTTTGCCAAAGCAAACCTTACTGCAGGGAGTGGAATAAACATCACCAATGGATCAGGGTCGATTACTATTTCTGGCAACATCTATACTCCAGGAACGGGTATCAGTATTGCGGGAACAACGATTACCAATACAGGAGACACCGATGCCACCAATGATATCACCACAGCAACAACAGCGGGCGGAGATTTATCTGGAAATTATCCAAACCCAACCATAGGGGCTACAGTAGCAACAGGAGGAAATATAATAACTGCAATTAACGCGGCATCAACCCTTATCAATGGAGCTAGAGTGAATACTAACTTTGGGACACAGGCAATTTCAACAACCGGAAGTTTATCCGCTGGTGCAACAACGATTACAGGCCTGACCATCAATGGTGCAGTTTGGCCGGGCAATGCAAATGGCGTATTGACCAATAATGGAACAGGAACACTGAGTTGGGGCACCCCTTTTACAAATCCAATGACAACCTCTGGTGACATTATGTATGGTGGAGTTGGTGGCGTTGCAAACCGGCTGGCAACAGGAAGTGGATTTTTAAAAGGTGGAGCAATTCCGTCTTATTCTGCTGTTAATCTTGCATCAACTGATGTTTCAGGAGTACTTCCTGTTCTTAATGGAGGCACAGGATCAACGACTCCGGCAGGAGCACGGACAACTTTGGGCACATTAGGAACTACGTTACCAAGTGGAAATATTTTTGTAGGTAATGTCGGTGGCTTAGCTACTGGAGTAGTGATGAGTGGAGATGCTACCATTGATAATGTGGGTGCAGTTAAACTAACCAATAGCATAGGTACAAGAACAAACCTTGGTCTTGGTGGCCTGGCCGTGTTGGATGCGGTTGGGTCGACTGAAATCACCGATGGCTCAATTGAAGGAAACGATTTGAATACCAATATTTCAATCAGTACCTCTGGAAACATCACGACAACCGGAACAGGGACCATTTTTGGAACAGGTGGCGTGTCTGGCTTGGCATTTGGTCAAACCGATGGAGTTGCCATAAAAGGTACTGCAGAAAACAATAGTGCTTCTTCAACAGGTTTGTTTGGCGTAGTTAATACATCGGGAAACACAAGCCCAGTTAACATTGGAGCCAGAGGTTATGTGGATTTAACCGCTGCCGCTTCTACGAATTACGGTCTTTTTGGTACTGCTATAGGTTCTGGTGTAACCAACTACGGTGTGTACGCAATTGCCGGTGGCGCCACCACAAACTGGGCTGGATATTTTCTCGGAGATCTGGCTATAACCGGTGGTTTGGCTGTTGGAGCCTCACCCAATTTTGGTACATCAGGTCAGGTGCTTACCTCCTCAGGGCCAGGTGCAACACCAACATGGAGTAGTCCCCTGGCTAGTGGCTGGAGTTTAACCGGGAATGCTCTATCAGGAGGTGAGATCATAGGATCAACTAATGGAAATCCGCTACCGTTTATTACCAATAATGTTGAAAGAATGCGCATTGATGCAGCAGGTTATGTTGGTATTGGAACTAACGCACCAAGTTTTCCACTGCACCTTAATAATACATCGGCAACAAGTAATTATATGATGATTACGAATTCTGGTTCAACTAATGGAATGTTGATTGGTAACGATGGCTCTGGAGGGAAGGAGGCGTTCATTATTAACAGAGAAAATGCAGCCATGTACTTTCAAACCAATTCGGTGAATAGAATGGCCATTAATGCAGCTGGCAATGTGGGTATAGGCACTATTTCACCAACAGTTGCTCTTGACGTGGTTGGCGGAATAAAAACCAGCGCCAATAACATTACCGTTGGTTCAGAAAATATTTTGGTGGGTGTGGGTGGTGGTTCAGGAACGGCAAATACAGCCATGGGATACGGTACTCTTTATCAAAGTACGGGATCAAGCAATACCGGTTTTGGCTTCACATCTTTTTTTAACAATACAACAGGTACCGGTAATACCGGTTTTGGACGTGATGCCCTTGCTGGCAATACTACCGGAAACTTTAACACCGCGATAGGTGCATCAGCCTTGAGCAATAACATAACAGGCTCAAACAATATAGCATTGGGATTCGGAGCGGATGTTACCACAGATGGATTAACCAAGGCTACCGCTATTGGTTATAATGCCAAAGTGGCTGCTAGTAATTCATTAGTACTTGGAGGCACTGGTGCAGATGTTGTTAATGTAGGTATTGGTACCACAACGCCTACGGAGGTGCTTGATATTGCGGGTAATTTGAAATTTTCAGGCACACTATTACCAAATAACTTAGCGGGCACTGCGGGTCAAGTCCTTACTTCTGGTGGTCCCGGGATAGCACCAACATGGGTATCGGCTGGCTCAGCTACTGGGTGGACAATTTCAGGAAATGCCGGAACAACCTCAGCCAACTATATTGGAACTAACAGTAATGTGCCGCTAAACTTTAGAGTAAACAGTATAAATTCTGGAACGATTGATCCAACACTGATTAACACATTTTTTGGTTACCAGAGCGGGCTTTCAAATTCAACCGGAAACAATAATACAGCTATAGGGCAGCGAGCGTTAACCAATAACACAACAGGCATTGAAAATACTGCTGTTGGTGTAAACACTTTACCAAGCAATAATTCAAATTATAACACGGCCATCGGAAAAGGCGCACTGTTCACGCAAACAACAGCAGGAGGGTTTGGATCAAATACTGCCATAGGCTATCAAGGTCTATATTTAAACTCGGCAGGTTATCAAAATGCATCTCTTGGATATCTTGCAGGATACAATAATCAAACAGGAGCCAAGAATACCTTTGTAGGAGCTAATGCTGGTCCGGCCTCTGCTTTACTTACCGGTGATGAAAATACTTTTATTGGTTCTAATGCGGGTACTTCATTAGCGACATTGACTAACTCAACTGCCATAGGTGCCAATGCCCAGGTAACAACCAGCAATTCTTTGGTTCTTGGGTCTGGTGTTAACGTTGGAATAGGAACAACTGCACCTGTAGCGAAATTAAACGTTCAGGGTGATGTGCTTCTTACAGGCGACAACACGAACGTCCCACTAGCACCAGTTTCAGGTGTGGAATTTATGACCGGTAGAAGCAATGCTGGAGCATTACTTGCGGGACAAACCAATGGTGATTTGAGTTTTCAATATGGTGGTGGTGGTGGTGGATTCAGACATTTCATCCAGACACGACATAATTCTGTTGCTGGCAGTAGCCAAAATGCTTTTGATTTCTACCTAAACAACAGTGCCACCGCAGCAGGATCTGTTTCTCCCAATAATGCGGTTGCTAATGGTAATATTTTGGGCATGAGTGTTACAGCAACAGGTGTAGGAATCGGAACATCAGCGCCTATTAATAAATTAGATGTGGAGGGAGGATTGGCTGTTGGTACATCTTATGCCGGCACCAACACAGCGACTTCCAATGGGGCAATTATCCAAGGTAACGTTGGCATTGGAGCAACAGCACCAGTTAAAAAATTAGAGGTTGTGTCAACAGCACTTGGTGGTGACGGCATATTGATTAATCATCAAACAAACAGACCCACCTTATATTTTGATAACTCAACTACCACGATGGACGGGGCGGTTATTTCTGGAACGGCTACTACAGACGGGTTGATATACTCATTCGGAAATGCAACCTCAAGCTTAACCTTTTATATGAACATGGATTTAACAGGATTTCATCCATGGTTGCAATCCTTAAATCTGAACCTGGGCACTGCAACAAAACGCTGGACAAATATTTTTCTGGTAAACAACCCAAGTGTCTCCTCTGATTCAAGATTGAAATCAAGTATAAAGGAAACTTCATATGGCTTAAAACAGGTAATGAGCTTAAGACCAGTGAGCTACTATTTGAAATCAGAAAAGGACGGCAATAAACACCTTGGATTTATTGCCCAGGAAGTAAAGACTGTAATTCCTGAAGTGGTAGAAGGAAATGAAGGTGAGGATGAATTTTTGAGTATGAGATATTCAGAAATGATCCCAGTTTTGACTAAAGCCATTCAGGAACAACAAACCCAAATTGAAAGTTTGAAGGCTGAACTGGATAAAGCTGCTTTGGAAAACAAGAAACTGAAAACAAAAAAGGATTTATTGGAGTCAAAAGTAGCTTCATTTGAAGTCCAGCAACAAGCTATTCAAAAAGATGTGGAGGAACTGAAAAGGATGTTAAATGTGAAGGCATCTAAAAACTGATTGTTATGAAAGCAGTAACAATTTTCATCAGTATCCTTTACGCCACAAGTGTTTACTCTCAAACCACGATTGCTCCGGGCAGTGAGGTTAAAGTAAAAGGAGTTTTGAGTTCAGGAGGTTTGGTGATTAACGGGAGCGACAAAGTGGATTTGAGCGAAGCGTTGATAAGCCTTACTGGCAGCAACCAGACCCTGAGCACCACCTCACCCCTCACCGTTGAGACTTTAGTGATCGATGGCGGAGGCACCAAGACGTTGAAAGGTGACTGGACCGTTACCAATAACCTTACCCTCACCAAAGGCATACTCACCACCCTTACTGGGAAGATTTTGTATAGTGGATCTGCTGCGTTAAGTGGTACAACCGATTCGTATGTTACCGGCTTACTCCACCAGCGTGGAACAGGCACCCGATTCTATCCGATCGGAGCGGGAAGCACCTATATGCCCATGTCGCTGAACGGAGTACAGGAAGGAAACATCGACATCGGAGTGCAAGGCTTTACCTCGGGAGCCAACCTGACCTTACCCTTAGACCTGAGCGCCATCGCCAGCAACCGCTACTGGGAAGTAACCCCCAGCGGCACCTACAGCGGTTCCGGAGTTTCTCTTTATGTGCCCGGCTCCTCCATCGATGCAGCCCAAAAGCTGGTGGTGGTAGAAGCCGATGATGCCAATGGTTCGGATGCGATAAACTTAGGAGGAGGCCTCACCGATGACTTTATCACCAGCTTCTCACCATCGACCAAACCGATCCTCACCCTGGGTATCGTGGAGACCGTAGACATGCGCATTATGGATTTGATCACGCCTTTTAATAGTGATAACATCAACGACAAGCTGAAGATCGTGAACATCGAATACACCTTTGAGAACAACGTGACCTTGCTGGACCGCTGGGGTGTGCCGGTGCGGGAGTGGAAGAACTTCCGTAACTTCGATGATCCGACCAACCCCAACCCCGATACATTTGACTTCACCAAGCTGAGCCCCGGCAATTATATCTGTGTGCTGGAGTATACCCTGAGTGCCGATGCGCCCAAAGAGAAATTGAATCAAATGATTTCCGTATTAAAAGGTAACTGATGAATAGAATTCTACATCTGATTTTTATTCTTCTGATCATCACCGTTAGCCAAACAGCCATGGCTCAGGATATTCCCTTGTTCAGCCAGAAGCTCACCAACTCGTTTATCTATAACCCATCTTTAGCGGGTCATACCAAAGGATCGGTAACCTATGCCTACCGGCAGAACTATTCCAACGTGCCGGGGGCACCGAAGAATAACTTCATCAGCATGCATGCCCCCTTTGCCAAACACAAGATGGGCGTGGGGCTGAACGTGTTTCAGGAAGATGTGAACTTCATACGCAACACCTATGCCTCGGTGGCAGGGGCCTATCATTTACATTTTAACAAATACAACATTTTATCCGTGGGCGTGAGCGGAGAGTATAACGTGACCAAATTGAATGGCACCTCGAACACCTTAAGCTTTGAACCTGACCCGGTGCTGAGCCAGTTGCAGAGCGGAGATCCTACGTTTGATTTTTCCTTTGGCGCTAACTACCAGACACGGTATCTCAAAGCAGGCTTTGCTCTAAACCGCCTGAGTACCTCTTGGATCAATAAAGAGACCTCAAACCTGTCTAACTATTATTCCGGGTATGTGTCGGGCATGATCCCGATGCGTGGAGGCGATGACATGCTGGAGCCGTATGCCGCGTTCAGGAAATTCTCCGATACCAACAACACGTGGGACCTAGGGTTGTACTACACCTACAACGATAAAGTGATAGCAGGAGCAGCCTTGCGCAAAGGCAGCGTGGTGAATGGCACATTGGGCTTTAAGATTTCAAAGTATCTGATGGTGGGTTATTCACGGGAGATGATCATGAGCAATGTGGGCGGTTATGTAGGTTCGGCCAACGAGATCACGCTGCGGTTGGATTTCAATGATGAGTCGTACAAACAGCGCTTCAGGGCCGACTATAAGAATGCGATGAGTTACAGAAGGAAGACGCTGAGCGCGCCTGTGAAGGCATCCTCGAAGAGTTCGGCCCAGTCCAAAAACAAGCAGAAGAAGCTGACGCCTTATTCACCCAACACGCGCTATCAGAATGTGAAGAAGCTCGCGATGAACAAGAAGAGTTCGGCACCTTCCAGAAAGTATAAATCCAACAAGAAGTTCAGCCCCAGGAAAAAGAAAAAATATAAAGGCAACGCCTTCAAAAACAACAGATACAACCCTGTAAAGAAAAAGAAAAGGTAAAAATGGGTTGTCTTAATGTCATGTTGAGTTGTTTCCAATCTGGATTACAAGCCCGATCTCATCTTTGATTATAAAGCCTTAGGTCGAGGGCGATTTATATTGAGTAGCTTTGCAGAAAAGAAGAGCACATTGATACCCATCGGCCAGCATCAGGATTTAACCATATTACGTCATACCACAGTAGGCCTGTTTCTGGGCGATGAAGAGGGAGACGAAGACGTATTGCTTCCCAATAAATATTGCCCAGAAAATTTCGAAATCGGAGACAAGCTTAACGTCTTCGTCTATCGCGATCATGAAGAAAGAATCATCGCCACAAACCTGCAGCCCAAGATACTGCTTCATCAATTTGCGCTGTTGCGCGTAACCTCCGTAAGCAATATCGGAGCCTTTATGGATTGGGGGCTGGAGAAAGAATTGCTGGTACCGTTTCGCGAGCAGCGACAAAAAATGGAGGAAGGAAGATGGTATATTGTATATCTTGATCTTGATAAAAAAACAGATCGCTTATACGCTACCAATAAAATAGAAAAGCGACTAAAAAATGACTTACTCACTGTAGTGGCAGGAGAGGCCGTTGACTTGATTGTGATGAAGAAAACTGACCTCGGGTTTTCTGTGATCGTAAATCAGCAACACGAAGGGTTAATCTTTGATAGTGAAATCTTTACGAAGCTGAACATCGGTGATAAAATAAAGGGCTATGTCAAGCAAATACGCGATGACAATAAAATTGATATTTTGTTACAGCCAATCGGATTCGAAAATTTTAATGACCCTAACTGTGAATTAATTATTAAAAAGATTAAGGCACAAAAAGGACTTTTACCGATTACAGATAAGAGCACGCCCGAAGAAATTTACAAGCAGTTTGGCATCAGTAAGAAAGCCTACAAAAAAGCAATAGGTACATTATACAAACAGCGCAAAATCATTCTTCAGCCCGATGGGATTAAATTAGTTTAACCCAATCAGGTTTATTGCTTGCTAATCCATTAATAATCTCTATTAATAGAAACGAAAAATGAAGTATTTAAAAATAATCTTAATACCCGTAGCAGTAAGTGTAATCATTGTGTTTGCACTAAATGGCATACTCCTGCTTGTGGATACAGAACAGTATACCCTTGATGATTCGGCACGAAAAAATGCGGATGGTAGTTACATTCAACTTACTGATGGGATCACTCATTATGAACTAGACGGACCTGATAGCGGTAAAGTAGTTGTGTTGGTTCATGGATTCAGTGTTCCTTATTATATCTGGGATAGTACCTATGTAAAACTCGTGCATGAAGGTTATCGCGTTCTCCGTTACGATGAGTATGGCAGAGGATATTCCGACAGACCGGATAAAGTTTACAAAGCCTCGCTCCTGCGGAGGCAACTCGAAGAATTGTTGGCCGCCTTAAAGATTCAATCGGTTCATGCCATAGCCGGCCTTTCTTTTGGTGGTCCTGTGGTGACCGATTTTGTAATTCATCACCCCAGTCAGGTTGATAAAATAATTCTGGTAGATCCTTTTTTTCCTTTGGAAAGTGAAAAGCCAACAAAGTCATTCTATCCAGAAAGCCTGATGGAAGTGAAGATGGCGCTATCACCCGAAGATATGGTGAACGGACAGCTGAGCGATCTTAAGTATCCGGAACGATTTCCTCAATGGACGGAACAATACAAAGCGCAAATGCAGTATAAGGGATTTCGTCACGCATTGATTTCCACTCGTCTTCATTATGCCTCACCAGAAACGATGAGAGCTAATTATAAAGAATTGAGTGAATTGCATAAACCCATCCTCCTAGTATGGGGTAAAGAAGATAACACTACACCATTCAGCTCAAGTGATGAACTGAGGAAAATAATAACAACTGAATTTATGGCGGTAGATGCTGCTGCTCACTTGCCACACATGGAAAAAGCGAGCGTAGTGAATGAAAGGATCTATGAGTTTCTGAAAACGGATAAGTAACAGAGTAAAGAATCTTCTCAGTAACACAATGAATAATTTTAAGCAATTCAAAAGCAGTGCATCATTTATCCTCTTGTTGCTTTTCGCAAGTTGCGCACAAACGAAACAATCGCCATCTGAAAAACGAAATACAGATCTGCAGTATTATACCCTGGATGATTTCAAAACGGTCAACAAAAGAGATGTTCACGTTCATATAAACACCAACCAGACGCACTTGCTTCAGCAAGCAGAAGAGGACAATTTTCAGCTGCTTACAATCAATTGGGATGATGTGAACGACCCACCACCCATGGAAGAACAACAACAATTTGCGCTGCAGCACTTGAAAGCTTTTCCTGAGCGCGTTGCCTATGCAACTACGTTTTCAATCAGAAATTTTAATGACCATGATTGGGAACAACAGACGGTTGCCTACTTAAAAAATTCCTTTGCTCAAGGAGCGGTTGCCATTAAGATCTACAAAGTCATTGGAATGACGCTAAAGGACAAAAATAACAAGCTGGTTATGATTGATGATCCCGCATTTGATCCTGTCATCGATTTTATTATTAAGAATGATATTCCTGTATTGGGTCATCTTGGTGAACCAAAGAACTGCTGGCTGCCTATAGAAAAGATGACGATCAATGGCGATAAAAATTATTTCAGTGAGAATCCTAAATACCATATGTATCTACATCCCGAACTTCCATCCTATGAAGCGCAGGTGGAAGCAAGAGATCACATGCTTGAAAGACATCCTGATTTGAAATTTATTGGCGTGCATCTGGGTAGCCTGGAGTGGAGTGTGGATGAACTGGCAAAGCGTCTTGATAAGTTTCCTAACATGGCTATAGATATGGCAGCCCGAATCTCTCACCTTCAATATCAGTCGAAAGCCGATTGGCAAAAAGTCCATGACTTCTTTATGAAGTATCAGGATCGGCTTCTGTACGCTACAGACCTACAATCCAATGATACAGAAAATCCTTCGGCCAACAGAAAACAGGTGCATGATGTATGGCTTCAGGATTGGAAATTCTTTACCACTGATGCCACTATGCAGTCAACTGAATTTGATGGAGTGTTCAACGGATTGAAGCTGCCACGTGAAGTCATTGATAAGATCTATTACAAAAATGCCGAGAAGTGGTTTCCCCGAGCATACAAAAAACAACATTCATTTAGTAAATAGGATCAGCATAAGCATCGTCTTTAAAAAAGTATAGATGGAAATTGGAATTGATAGTTTTGCATCAAACACAGGCATTGATGGTAAAGCCATAACGACCAACAGTGCTCAGGTAATGAAAGAATTACTGGAACGCATAGAACAAGCTGATAACAGTGGCCTTGATGTATTCGGAATTGGTGAGCATCACCGCAAAGAGTTTTTGGATTCTGCGCCAACCATTATACTTGCTGCTGCCGCTGCTCGCACCAAACGCATCCGCCTGACCAGCGCTGTTACCGTGTTGAGTGCAGCCGATCCGGTTCGTGTATTTCAAAACTTTGCTACTCTCGACCTCGTGTCACAAGGTCGTGCAGAAATAGTGGTGGGCCGAGGCTCATTCATTGAATCGTTTCCTCTTTTTGGTTTTAATCTTAAGGATTATGATGAATTGTTTGCTGAAAAACTGGATCTCTTACTCAACATCCGCCAGAATGAAGTCGTGGATTGGGCTGGTAAATTCAGGGCTGCACTAAAAAATCAGGCTATTTATCCACGACCATTACAAAATCTATTGCCTATTTGGTTAGGCGTTGGTGGCACACCGGAATCATTTATTCGTGCCGGTGTTCTTGGCTTACCGTTAATGGTGGCGATTATTGGTGGTGACACGCATCGCTTTCGCCCTTTGGTCGATCTCTATCGGCAAGCCGGTAAGGAAGCAGGACATGCACCAGAAAAATTGAAAGTAGGACTTCATTCTTTAGGCTATGTAGCCAGCACCACACAAGAGGCAGTTGCTGATTATTATCCTGGCTATGCCGAAACATTTACTCGCATCGGAAGAGAACGAGGATGGCCACCAGTAACAAGAGAACGCTTTGAAATGCAACGGGGCCCTTTAGGTGCTTTCCTTGTTGGTAGCCCCGAAGAAGTAGCGGAGAAAATTGTTCGTCACAGTACTGCACTTGGTGGCATTTCGCGAGTTACTTTTCAGATGGACAACGCGGGACTATCTCATGAAAAACTCTTAAAAGCCATTGAGTTGATTGGATCACGAATAGCAACGATGATTAATGGATAATCTTGCTTTTCGTCATACATATAACATCACGAACAAGCTATCCATTAAATCGAGGCCACCGATTTCTTCATTTTTTCCAAACCAGTTTTAGCCACTGTTAAGGCATCGTTCTTCCAATAATCAGCATTGAATAATTCTAAGGATAACACCTTGGTGCCACCCATATCAGAAAGATCGGTTAATATTTGTTTGAGCGGAGCTGCTCCATCGCCAGGATATACACGATCACTATCGTTTTGTTGCTCGCGCGCTTTCGAGGAAGGAAAATCATTCATGTGAATGACATCAATCAAATTGCCATTCACCATTTTCAAACAATCAAATCCTGATCCTCCACGAAACAAATGATACACATCAGGAAGGATCTTCACATCGGCATCGTTGGCTGCCGTAGCGGCCATCAACGCTTGCCCGAAATGATAAAAGACTGGTGATGCTCCCCAGAATTCCAGTTGTGGCATGACGCCCGTTTTTCTTCCTAATTCTAATAGCTTTTTGTAGCGCTCACCTACTTTAAATAAGTCAAGCGGGCTTTCGGCATTAACTCCTGAAGATGGAGCTGCAATTCGCTTGCATCCGAGCTCGGCCATTAATTCCATCTCTTCCTTCATTTGATTGAAACCTGCTTTTCGTTGCTGGTCATTATCCACCATCCAGGAAGCAAAGCCGATGGCATCTTCAACTGTTAACTTGCTGTCATCAATAAACTTTTTTAGAGCAGCCATAGAGTTGCCTCCATCTTTATATGCTTTCACATCCATCACCCACAATTCAAGACTATCATAACCTGCCCGCGCTGCAATATCAATCGAATTCTTTAGTCCTGGTTTTTGCCCCATGATGGTGCTCGTATTTAAGCAGAACTTAAAAGTGCTTTGGACTTTTTTTGGTTGTGCGTGTGCAAGGGGTGGCATTATCATGGCAGCAGAGGCTACTCCTAAAGTTTTTATCAATTGACGTCTTTGCATAGAGAGAATGATTACGGTGAGTTTTAAAGTTAACAGATCAGGAATTTGGTAGCGCTACTAATTGCTCCATAAGATGTTTCAACATTTTTTGTGGATCGCTACACAAACCAGGATGCACATGAGATGTTTGCACCGTCGTGCTTCGGGCTGCAGTAAGCCAACGAAATCGTTCGGCCAATGGCAACTGCCCGATCGGGCCGCTATCGGGGCCACCTGCACAAATCCGTTCGAATGAATGAATGTGTTCTTGTAATTCAGTCCGGTCAATGTATGGGCATAAGGCTGCCAGGCGTGCTTGGTTCAATTGGATGTGTGCTTGTAAAAACTTTTGTTTGCTGCATAGCAAGATCACGCCCACGTTAATAAATTCCTCGCGCTCCACCTTGGGCACCACGCGAATCGCGGCATATTCAAATAAGTGATTCTCTTGCATGGCGTGCTTCGTTTACAAAAAAATCTGAGTTAGCAATTCGCGTTTCTAAAAACTGTTCATAGGCATTACGATGATCCTCCACAGTAGGAAACGATTCTTCCATCAACCACTCATCAGGGATGAGTGAAATAATTGCCTTGATCTTTTCCTGGGTGAGCATTGCCGTAAAAGCTGTATTGGTAGTTTCCAGTTCGCTCGCCAGTGGCAGCAGCACATGATCTTTTATTTTGGCAAATGGTTTTTGAGGTTGCTGCCAATCTTGCCATGAGTGATGAAAGTACAAAGCCGCTCCGTGGTCAATCAGCCATAATTCTTTGTGCCACCATAGCATGTTGGTATTGCGTGCGGTGCGATCCATGTTTAATAAAAACGCATCGAGCCAAACAATTTTTGACGCTAAGGGGGCATCAACTTTAATCGCAAGCGGATCAAATGTGATGGAGCCGGAGAGGTAATGCAAGCCGAGATTGAGACCAACGCTTGCCTTTAATAAATCTTGTATTTCTTCATCGCCTTCGATGCGACCAAAGGCAACATCTAATTGGGCAAATACAATTTCTGGTACTTTGAACCCAAGAGCTCGGGCTATTTCTCCTCCCAACAATTCGGCAATTAATGCTTTGCGTCCCTGCCCGGCTCCACGAAACTTAAGTACGTATAAAAATTGATCATCGGCCTCCACAATGGCTGGCAGGGAACCCCCTTCCCGCAAAGGATTAACATAGCGCGTAACATTTACGGTTCGAATCGAGAGAGCAGACATGCGGTAAAAATACAACTAAAAAAGATTCACAGGTTTGTGATGCCCCTGACCGAACACCCAACATTCGCTTCTTCACTCTGAAGATCGGCTAGGGATAAATTCAAATTTGTAACTTGGAATTTCTTATTAACCCATGAAACCATATCACTATTGTTTTAACCCTGAGGAGATCAGCGGCTCTGTTTTGGATGAGCTGTTGGCTCTCGGCTGGTTTCGTATGCATCAAAGCATTTTTACCAGTTCACATGTTGGGCTGGACGATATTTATCGTGTGCATTGGCTGAGGTATGCGGTTCATGAAATCAGAAAACACGACTCGCACCGAAAAATCAGCACGCGCACAAAACACTTTCGTCATACTATCGAAGATTTTAGTGCCCTGCGCGATGATCATGTTAATCTTCATAAGCAATATCGAGCATTCATAGATTTTGACGGGGCCTGGAGTATTCAGGAATGTCTATTTGGAGACGAATATCCTGTAAAAAGTATTTATAACACCAAATGCATTTCTGTTTTTGATGGTGATAAACTGATTGCGGCTGGCTATTTTGATGTAGGTGATCAAGCGGCTGCATCCATCCTTCATTTCTTCGATCCGGATTATAGTCGCTTCAGCCCTGGCAAATACCTCATTCTGCTCACCATCGAATATCTGAAATCAAATCATTATTCATTTTACTATCCCGGGTATGTGGTGGAAGGTGTGAGTAAAATGAATTATAAACTCTTTCTGGGAAAGGCAGCAGCACAATACTTTGATCCCGAACTCGTAGCCTGGAAATATTTTGAGGAAAGCATTTTAATAAGAGAGCCTTCAGATCGTGGTCGGCTGTCTGGCTAATATTTGAAGGGTTAGTGTTGAGGCGATTTATTTCCCAAAAGTCGGTAAGCCATAAATCCCATACCTGAAAACATCGATCCCATAAAACCCAACAGAACAGGGAGAAACCATTTTTCCCAAAAGGTATCGATCAGAATTTCCTGTGGTTCATCTGGATCGAAAAGAACATCAACGATTTCATCTATTTCATAATCATGGCTGGATGTGCTGGTGGTGCTTTTATAGGTGTATGTCTTGCCTTTAAACGTGTATTGGAATGTTGGTGTATACATGGTTGTTGATGCACCATTGTCATTTCTACTTTGGTAGGTGTCGTAGTCAATCACTTTACCTTTTACCGCTAGTGCTCGTTGTGAGAATTGATAGTTTGAAACAACAAGATAGGCCACCACAGCAATCATAATTACCCCCAGACTCATAAAGAGGGCACCCACGATACGACCTACATCGACATCTGGTTTTTTCCGCGCCTCCTCCACCATGTGTATAAATTCATCATTCGAAGAACGACCATCAATTTCTTCTTTCAGTTTTTCTGTTAATAATAATGCCTCTTCTACCGTGATGTTTAGCGTTTCTTTAATATATCGAACGGCATCAAGCGTTTCGCCCATTTCAATAAGCTCAATAGCCTGCTCTTTTTGTTCGGGTGTAATCATCATAACCAAGGAAAGATTTTTTCTATTTATGCGCCCTTGAAGATAGGAAAATGAAAATAAATAATAAAAACCAATGATGTTGTATTCGACTAGCGAATTGTTCCTTGAAATGATATTCAGCAACAGTACTCACCAATTTTGGTGTGAACGTGTTGCTTATTGTTCGGAAACGATACCATTAAACATATTATGATTAAAAGACACCAAATGTTTTATTCCATACATAATTTGTGAATATCTTTATTCTTATACTTTTTTAACTCTTTAATTAACAAACACCACTAACCTCTACATCATGAGTTTTATTGACCTAGTCGATTTGGATTTAACCGAAGTTGCTGAAATCCGAATAGATCCAATCACCAGCCATCGCTCTCTTTTTTCAAAGAAAGCATTTCATAAGAAGGAAGAGATCATCACGTTTCTGGCGAAAACCGTTCAATCGACACCCACGTACTTAACGGTGCAGATCAGTGATCACGTGCACATCGAGCTTTTTCCGGAATGTTTGGAGTGCATCAATCACAGCTGTGATCCTAATTGTTTCTTTGATACCACCCGCATGGAGTTGGTGGCTATAAAAGAGATAGCCAAAGGAGAAGAGTTTAACTTCTTTTATCCTTCAGCTGAATGGGATATGGACCAATCTTTTAAATGTCATTGCGGTACTGATCAATGTATTGGGGTGATCAAGGGTGCAAAGTATTTATCAGAAAACGCCATCCGCCAGTATCGTTTTACCGATTTTATCCAAAAAAAACTGGGATAGGTATAATCCGAAGATCATGGTTAACCTATTCTTGAGGTAAGTTGAAAAAGTATTTCATGGTCAGGATCATCTTGCTATGGGTAGTTACCAGTCATTGCTTTTCGCAAGGCAACTTCCCACATGCACAGGCGCATTCTCACAATGACTATGAGCATGCGCTGCCTTTGTGGAATGCACTTCTTAATGGCTTCGTTTCGGTGGAAGCCGATGTTCATCTAACCGATGGAAGATTGTTGGTATCGCACAATCGCCCAAAGCATGATACCCCTACGCTTCAACAACTCTATCTCTCCCCGCTTGATAGTTTGTTAACTCGTTATGGTGATTCGATATATCCCAATTACTCAGGCACTTTCTATCTGATGATCGATTGTAAAACCGAAGCAGAAAGTACTTACAGGGCCATTCAAAAAGAGTTGGCTCGTTATGAGAGTTTTCGCTGCACAGCTTCACACTGTCCTGTAAAGATTTTTATTTCGGGCAATCGTTCTGTAGAAACGATGATCCGCGAAGGATATCAGGGCATTGCCTTGGATGGCCGACCGAATGATTTGAATAAAGGAATCTCTTCAGATCTTATGCCTGTGATCAGCGATCATTATTCAAACTGGTCGTTATGGAAGGGCAGAACCGAACCCGAGGCAGATGATCTTGAACGCATACGCGAGCTGGCACAACGCGTGCATGCCGAAGGGAAAAAGCTACGCTTATGGGCGATACCCGACAATGAACTTGCCTGGTCTGCATTGTTAGATGCAGGTGTTGATTTAATTAACACCGATCGGCTGGAGGCGTTGCATTTGTTTTTGACCAAGCGAGGCTTATGAGCTTTGCTTGCTTCCCTAAAGCCAGCCAACTAAGAATATCTTAATTCTTCTTAATCTTCTTTACTTCTTTGATGATGATTTGTTTACCATCCTTCATGATGGTATCCGTTTTCTCGGTTGTTTCATCATCTACTTCAACTTCAATATTAACTTTATCGAAATCCTCGTCATTCATTTTCATCATCATCACCGGATTTTCTCCGCGGTTACCCGTGGTTCTGCCCACCAAAAATCCAAGCGTACCGAATATCACAGCAACAAGAAGAATGAAGAGCCAGTTTTTGTTAAAGTTTTCCATGATCCAAGAATTTAGATTGCAAGTATAGCACTAAAATCCTGGAGTTTTTCCATCATACCCCATCCATCACCTCTCTGGCTTATTTCATTTAACAGACGGTTCCTTATCTTTAAAAATGGATCAACCCCATAAGGTATGTTTCTTCTAATTCTCGCCCCATTTGTTATCATTTGCCTTTTTGCCATTCTTACTTACAACAATCTGATGGGCTCACGCAATATGGTAGAATCAGCTTTTGGAAGTATTGATGCGATGCTCAAAAAAAACATGATCTTATCCTCAACATGGTGGAGACTGTCAAGTCTTACATGAAGCATGAAAAAGAAAACCTTTCTCAAATTACATCCATGCGCACCAGAGCCGTATCGGGCAATTTATCGTCAGAGGAAAAGGTTGATGTTGAAAATTAACTTTCCGGCATGATGCGCAACGTGATGGTAGCGGTGGAAAACTATCCTGATTAAAAAGCCAACGATCACTTTCTGATGTTGCAACGAACCGGAAGAACAAATTTCAGCTGTAATAGGAGTGAATAATTCGGCTGTCACTTCCTATAACAATGCAGCAGAAAATTTTTCTTCTGCATTTGGTCATAAGCGCAAACAGGTATTATAGATTACTGAACCAGAGCGACAGAACATTAGCTCTAAAGCGCTGTTCGGCAATTAAAAAAGAGAAAATGCGGTCTCACTCCGAGTTTCGCACTTTTAATCATTCCGACCTTTTTCCAGTATTAGAATCATTGGAAGCTGAGCGCAAGAAGCTGATTGAGAGGCTTTACCGTTTTGGTTTGGCATTGGTAGGCGTGGTCATCTTACCCATGGCTACCTCTTTATTTTCAGATGAACCGGCTGGATCAATTGTACAGCAATCGCCCAATTAAAATAACGGGGCCCCTGGCCCCTCAGCAAATTCAGAGCCTAAGTACTTTTATTGTAATCATTCTCATGGCAGCCATTGATGGCCTTGGTTATTTCTTCTGGTTTACTCCAAAAACAAAAGACTGAAAGAGGCGCTTCAAAGAAGAAGTGATCAGCAAGATGGTAACATTCGTTGATGTAAGCCTTCGTTATGAACCCAACAACTGGAGTAATCAAGGAGAGTATGGCACAAATTAAAATCATCATCAGTCAACGATATCCCGGCTCTGGCAAGTTGCAATCCATCAAGGCTCTTTACGACAATTGCACCAATAAGAAAAATCATAACACCCTCGCAGATGATCAAACTTTTAGCATCGAAAAAAATGAGTTGAAAAATTTCATTAAGACGAGGGGAAATTAACAAGATGAATTTTAAAATTCAGTAGATTCGTAACATGAAAACACCAACTACCTTCCGTAAAATATTTGTGCCGTTGGCATTACTAATCGTGTTACCTTGGTTATTCAACCAGTGTAAACCGAAAGCAGAGGAAACCACCATGACCACCAATTCCAAAGAATTAAAACTTTCATTGGCAGAATGGTCGATCCATCGCTCACTGGATAGTGGAATACTGAAAGCAGAAAATTTCGCAGCCATTGCAAAAAATGATTATGGCATCACTGCCGTGGAATATGTGAATAGCTTCTATAAGGATCATGCTATCGACCAGGCCTACTGGAAAAAGATGCGGGCCACTGCCGATTCGCTGGGAGTAAAAAGTTTACTGATTATGGTGGATGAAGAAGGAGATTTGGGCAACCCGAATGCTGAGGAAAGAAAGAAGGCCGTTGAAAACCATTTCAAGTGGGTAGATGCTGCGAGTATTTTAGGATGTCATTCTATTCGCATCAATGCATTTGGCGATGGTTCGAAAGAAGAGGTGCAAGCCGCCATGGTGGATGCGCTGAAACAATTGGGAACGTATGCGGCAAAAGCAAACATCAATGTTTTGATTGAAAATCATGGCCTTTATAGTGCCGATGCAAAATGGGTGGCGGAGATCATGCAACAAGTTAGCATGGCCAATGTTGGCACGCTTCCTGATTTTGGTAACTGGTGCCTTTCTCACAAATGGGGCAGCACACAACCCGGAAAAGAATGCACCGAAGTGTATGATCGCTATATGGGAGTTGCAGAAACACTACCATTTGCACAAGGAGTAAGCGCAAAGTCATATACGTTTGATGAACAAGGTGAAGAAATTGTTATTGACTACAGTAGAATGTTGAAACTGGTGAAGGACTCTGATTTTGATGGTTACATCGGAATCGAATATGAAGGTTCTCCATTAAGCGAACCCGATGGCATTCGTGCCACCAAAGCACTACTCGAAAAAACCTGGGAGAAGGTGAATCAGGAAAAACCAGTACAATAAATAGCCTGCGCTTCATTAACCCATGCCATAGTATGCCCGGCTTTCCTTTACCCCTTCCCAATTTATTATTCAGGATCAGTGCGGGTTTATATTCCGAAATAAAATTGGCGGCATAAAATGCAATGAGCGTTGTGCCGCCAACAAAGCCGATCGGATAAATCACCCAGGTGATGAAATTAATCTCCTGAAGCTTTATTCCGGTAAAAAAAGGTCGGATAGTGGACCGCTGAAAAAGTAATCATTCAAAGTAAGATTCAAACTAAAGGGTAGGCCACTGCCCTTTTTTGTTATGGATGATCTTAACAGGATCTAACTCAAGACTTATAACCCAGCTAAGTACGCTACTAGCAATTCTCTCTTTCGTTTGCTACATTCGGTTAGTCGATAGTTGGTGCTCTTATTCCCACCGGTAGGAAATTCGTTCCCTGCCAGGTTTCCCGCGCTGTGCTCCGTGCCGGCTGCCGACTTATAAAATAATAGTTGGCAACGATGAAGCAGACCTCCCGATTTGTTTTGCGCTGTTTACCCACGCCGCTTGCGGGCCACCCATTGCTTTTGCAGAGCTGCATCCCTTCATGGCAATGGTTCAGAATCCTTTTGCACACCTGCCCAACCGTGGTGCACTACTGCGCAGGCACTTTGCAACCCGACAACTTGCGAAAGAAGTTTAGCAAAAGCACACGTAACTATTTCAACCTTGCCGGTGAGCACTTCTGCGCCATGCGTGAGTACTCACGCACCATGTTGGAATACTCGCGCCCCATGCGTGAGCACGTTCTTGCCCTGTGCCGGTTCGCCTCAGCAGTGCGGGAGCACTCACGCACCATGTTGCATTACTCGCGCGCCATGCGTGAGCACTTCGGTAGCATTTGTATCGCTCGCGCGGCATTCTGTCATACTCCCCAACCATCGGTGAGCACTCACGCGCCAGGGGGAAGTAAGCAAAAACCCCCAAAACAGGCTCCTTTTAAAGTTTTCTACAATCATAACTCCATTACACATGGCAAAATCATTTTCTTATTTACCCCGGCCAGACAAAGACCGGGTGGTTTGGCTCAACAACTTTGCGAGCAAGTTTGCCCAGGTGGCTACCACGCTGGGCTTTACGGCTGCCGATGTTACTTCGGTGAACAACGATGCGGCTATTTTTTCGTACCTCGTTATTCAGGTAGAACTGTACGCCACAGCCAAAGAGCAGCGTGTGGACTACCGCAACCTGATTAAAGAAGGCCCCATTGGCTCGCCCGCTGGGGTGCTGCCCGTGGCACCCACAACCGGCACCGTGCCCACGGTAGTAGCGCCCGGTGTTTTTCCGCGCATTTCGCAGCTGGTGGGGCGCATTAAAAACATGCCCAACTACACCGATTCTATTGGGCGCGACCTGGGCATTATTGCCGCCACACCGGTGATAGACCCGATGACCAGACAGATCTTTTTAAGAGTTTTGACTTTGGACTAACTGCAAGTTTTAAAACCTATATTCCGTTGACAGAGAAAATAAATGCAATGATTGGTCTTGATGACAACTTAGGACTTATAAATGTAAGCGCAGTTCCGGTTGGGGACGGTGGAACAATAAAACATAATTCAATTGGAGTGATTATCGGATTAAACCTGGGGCTAAATTAACGTCCGCCAAATTTTCGAGAAGATACTAAAACCTCATTCCTCAGACTACTCAAGAATTTTTCTTAAAGATGATTGGAGAGATCTTATAACTCAATTCGCTTTCCTGTTTTCGCGGCAAGATAAATAGCATCTACAATTTTCATGTCCTTCAATCCTTCCTCTCCATCTACAGGCACGATAGGCTTTTTCTTTTGTAAAATGATATCGGACATTTCATCCATTTGCACGGTTTGATGAGTGATGTGCTCATGGTTTAATTCACCTTTATGTGTTCGACCAAGAATGGGACCATAACCCGTAGAGGGTTGCATCTCCGCAAATCCTTTATCACCATTCAGAAAAAAACGATCGAGGTTATTCATGCTATAGGTTGATAAACATGAGGCAACAGCACCACTGGGAAAGCCAAATTGAAATAGAATGGTTTCATCGAGGCCTTCTTTAAATTTTACAGGATTGGTTTTCGTTTCCTGGGCGGTGACCCAGGTAGGCTCTTCACCTATCATGTAGCGGGCACCATTTATAGAATAAATACCAATGTCCATCATAGCGCCTCCGCCCGACAGTTCTTTATTCATTCGCCACTGAGTGGGATCACCAATGATAAAGCCACTTAATCCCTGAAAGAATAAAACTTTTCCAAACTCTCCAGCATTTCGCATGCGTATGATTTCAAGTGTCTTCGCTTCAAAGTGCATACGATATCCAATCAGTAATTTTACGTTTGCTTTTTTACAGGCATCCACCATGTCTTTTCCTTCGCTGGCATTGATCGCCATCGGTTTTTCACAAATTACATGTTTGCCGGCTTGAGCAACTCGGATACATTGACTACGGTGTAGTGCATTAGGGGTTATGATATACACAGCATCAATGTCAGGATTGTCTTTGAGCTTATCGAAGTTTTCGTAGTTGTAGCAATTCTTTTCAGGAATGTCATACTTGCTTTGCCACGCTTTTACTTTTGAGGGAGTACCACTGATTACTCCAACAAGCTTAGCTCGTTTGCAAGACTTCATGGCTTCAGCAACACGCGTGCCATAGCTACCCAATCCCATGATGGCCACACGCAACACAGGACCTTCATAGGGAAGATCGTTCAATAGCGTTGTGTTTTCCGCACTATAGGCTGTTGATAGCGGTAGTGCAAAAGCGGTAGCGGTAATTTTCTGTAAAAAGTGTCTGCGGGAATTCATTTTGTTGAAAGGGGTATGGGATTAAAAATTATGTTTAAAATATATTAAAAAAAGCAACTAATCAAATAAATAAAATTTGATGATGACCGCCTTGCTTCTTTTTTAAGATGCACAAAATTAGAATTTCCTTATCGTGAATATTTGACTTGATACGGTGTGAATTAGTTTACCTTATTTTAAAACCACTAACAATGACATTCATCAGTCTATCGAAAAATATTTTTCATCAAACCAACATTACTGGATATGATTTTATTTAAAAATGAAATTAACTATGAATTTCATGAACGCAGATCCCTGCTTTGGCGTTATTAATCGTGTAATCCTTATTTAAACGGATAAGCATTACCGGGAATGTCCTGAATGTTTCAGGATGAGGAATTAAAAAAGAATGTTATGAATACCACAACCAAAGTCATCACTGGATTTATAGCTGGAGCGTCATTGGGTATCCTTACCGGCATTTTAATTGCGCCTAACAGCAGCAAAAAAAGAGAACAAATTGCAGACAAAACCAAAGATCTTAAAAACCGCATTGTTGGATCTTATGGCGATGTGAAAAAAGCGTACAACAAAGAAGTTGAAGCGATATTAAACAGCGGAAAATCAGGAATTGATTCACTGAAAAATACGCTTAAAGTTTAACCATCGATCCTTTAAAAACCTTAATTAGTGGCTGGAACGATACCGGCCACTAATTTTTTTTGCACTTACTTCATCCACTCAATAAGTGCCTTGATTGGGATGATCTCCAAAACGTTTTTGAATTGTTTTCTTTAATGGAATTTGCATGCCATTGATACTCTCAAGCCAATCATAAATATCACCTGTTAATTTTTACACCATTGCCTGATGATCCGGGTTTGCTAAAAGATTATTCATATCGTCAGGATCTTCCTGCAAATCCTACAACTCATTGGTATCCCAGATGCCATAATAGCGTATCAATTTATATCGATCGGTTCTAACACCGTGCATAGTCGGAGTTTGCGGATAATCATGCTCCCAGTAGTATTCATAAAGGATTTTATCGCGCCAGTTTACTTCCTTAGCTTGAAGTAAAGGCAAGATAGACTGTCCTTTAAAATGTGCTGGCTTTTCAATTCCCGCTGCAGCGAGGATCGTTGGCTCCATCGTTTTTGATCCACTAAAAATTTCAGGACACCGAATGAGAAAAGGAACTTTCACTGATTCTTCATAAAAATGTCGTTTGTCGTTCTAACCAGGTTCACCAAATGAAAAACCATTATCACCCATGTAAATGACGAGTGTTTCCTCGGCCAATCCGTTCTTGTCGAGGTAATCCAACAATGCACCAACACGTTGATCCACACCTAAAAGCGTTTCACAATAGTTTCTATAAAATTCTGCGAAACTAATTTTACCATAATACATGTAGTCTACGCCATGCCGGCTTTCGCGTTGCATTTTTTGCCAATCGGGTGTGCGCCCTTTTCCATACTAGTCCTTACCTTTCAATGGTTCCTTCTTCGATACTTCCTGATCGATGGATTAACCGATTGTTTTCCTTTCACCTGACAATCCGAAGCACGGAAAGACGGAGGTAATTGAATGGGTTCATTTTTATATTTTCCTTTATGGCGCTCGGCTGGTTGAAAATCAGCACGGACTGCTTTGTGCGATAGATATAAAAAGAATGGTTTTTCTTTATCCCGTTTGTCTAGCCATTCCAGAGCATGTTCAGTTAATAGATCGCTGATGTAAGCGGAGTCCTTGTAAGCTACTTGTTTTCCATTGATGTCTAATGTGGGATTATAAAAAACGACTTGTCCTTTAAAACTTTCCCAATGATTATATCCCGGCTTGGGTTCATCGGTCTCATCACCCATGTGCCACTTGCCAAAGAAGCTGGTTTGATAGCCGGCCTCTTGAAGATACAGAGGAAAATAAATTAGTCCTTTCGAAACAGGTGCCATGTTGTCCACTACAGTGTGATTGTGTGAAAATAGTCCGTTAAGAATGGACGCCCGACTTAGCGAGCACAATGCGGTAGTAACAAAAGTATTTTTAAAATAAGCGCCCTCTTTAGCCAGTCTATCCATGCTTGGGGTTTTCAACCACGGCACCTTGCCGGTGAAGCCCAGGAAATCAAAGCGATGATCGTCTGCCAAAATGAAAATTAAATTCCTTGGTTTCGCGCCTTCTATGTGTTGTATTTGAAGTACATCTCCCTTGGGTGTTGAATCATTTGGTTCGCAGCTTATAAGAACAAGAGCTGCTAATATAAGAATTGCTCTTGCCTCGATAAATCCATTTTCCTTTTCGGTAAATTGCTTTCAATGTGATACCTTCATAAAAATAGTCTATTTCAGAAAAGGAGATTTTTGTAAGGTCAATAATTTGTAATTGTGGAATGAGCATAACGAGTACTGTCCCCAATGGAATGTTAATTAGATGCGAACTCCATGTGACCAAACTTTAAAAAATTAACACATGAATAAATTTTTCTTTTTACTTGTTATTTTATTTCCGGAATTAACCTTTGCACAAACCATGAATTTAAATGTGCCTGAATTGACCGTGCCGCCTGATATCGCGCAATGGCAACTTCAACGAACAACAATTCGTGAAACACTGATCAAAGTAATGGGTGATCTGCCCACACGTCCGAAGGTGACAGAAGTAAGGACATTGTCAAAGGAAAACAAAGGGAGTTATCTACTCGAAAAATTTGAATTTGATAATGGAGCCGGAGCCACCGTTCCAGGATACTTGCTTATTCCAAACGATGGCAAATTAAAACATCCAGCCATTTACTACTGCCATTGGCATGGCGGAAATTACGATTTAGGAAAGCAGGAAATCTTCACCACGCACCACACTCCGCAAGTTCCAGCGGAAGTATTAACCAGTCAAGGGTATGTAGTGATTGCCATTGATACCTATTGCTTTGGTGAACGGAGCGGAAAGGGACCAGATGGTTCTGATGAAAAAGGAAGTGCCGAAGAATTGACTTCTTCTAAATATGAACTATGGATGGGCCGATCACTGTGGGGAATGATGGTGCGCGATGATTTAATGGCTCTTGAATATCTATTCTCCAGGCCTGAAGTTGACATCAGGAAAGTAGCCGTAACCGGCATCAGTATGGGCGCCACCCGATCATGGTGGATGATGGCACTGGATGATCGTATTAAAACAGGAGTAGCTGTTGGTTGCCTCACGCGTTATCAGGAACTCATCTCGGAAAAAAAATTAAAAAATCATGGTATCTATTATTATGTGCCGGGAGTTTTAAAACATTTCGACACTGAAGCAATTATCAGTTTAATTGCACCGCGACCAATTCTTTTCATGACTGGAGATGAAGATGTTGGCTCACCCGTGGCAGGCATTCGTAAAATTGAAACAGCTGTGCAGTCTGTCTATAAACTACATGGAGCAGAAAACAATTTTCAAAGTATTATCTATCCTAAAACCGGCCATGTGTATACGCCTGACATGTGGGATAAGATGATCACTTGGATGAATACGAAATTGAAGTGATTATCCATCAAGAGAGATTTTGAATATTCCTCTTATTGCTCTACAACACTTTCGATAAAGGCTCTGGCGAACGGAGACGCTTTTAAATTTTTATGCAATGATCTTTTGAAGTAGATCGAAAATCCAGCATAAAACGGTCGACTCAAATCCTGAGAGTTTGCGAGAATAATAAAAGTTAACTTCTTTTCTGGCACTTTAATAATTAACGAAGAAACTCCTTGCCACCAGCCGGTATGCCAAGAATACTTAATCCCCTTATATGTTTTAACAAACCAACCCTGTCCGTATGACAGCGTTCTTCCTCGCTTTGAAACATATGGTGTAAATACCTGTTGCCAGGTAGTATCGTTCAGGAATTTTCCTTCATCAATTGCATACGAATACAAAGCCAGATCACTCACGCTGGATATCAGTCCGGCCGCAGGACTGAAATGAACAGGATATTTTATTGGGATTACTTTATTGCTTTTCTTATCATAATCATATGGTTTTGCCATGAGTTTGCGGAGAGTGTCTTCGTTGTAACCCGTCAAATTAAAATTAAGACTGTCATCTACCGTGGGTGAGGTGTGTTTTAGCTGAAGAGGATTAATAATATTTTCAACTAATAATTGCCCAAACGATTTTCCAGAACTAACAATTACTTGTCCTAATCGTCCATAATAGTCACCATTATACTGAAAGCTATCACCACGTTTAAAAGCATTCAAACTATTTCCTTGTGCGGTATGTGTGAGCAAGTGCTGCACCTGAATGCGGGGATCATCATTCCAGCGGGCACCCAGATGTATGTTGTATTGAGTAACGGGATCGCTTAACCTAACTTTTCCCTGCTCTACTAATTGCAATAAAATAATGGAGCCAAAGGTCTTAGTGATCGAGGCGAGATGATAGATTGTGTTTTCATCCGGAACAATTTTATTTTCTATATCGGCATATCCGAATCCTTTCTTCCAAAACAATTTATCTTCAGTGGCTACCCCTGCCGACAAAGAAGGTATAGAATATTTTTTCCTTAGTTTTTCAATCCGAAGCTCAAACTTATTGAGAGCAACTGAATCGGTCGCTTTAAAATCCTTTTTGCCCTGACTATTCCCTGTGAAAGTAATCAGCAGAATCAAGGTCGGTATAGAAACAAATCTTTTCAATGCTGTAAGAATTTGTTAAACTAAATATAATCAAAGGCGGAAGCATAGAGCGGACCCGATTTCAATCGTGCTATTTCTTCATCACTCATATTGCGATATGAAGTCATGATATACACGCCAGAGTCTTTCACGAAGTGTTCCATCAAACCTAGGTTACCATGCTTTTGTATGATCTCTTTGTACGGACAATTTTCTCCCATCCAAAACAAGGCGGAGTTCATCTTCTCCCTGTGCAGTAATCCTTCAAAGAGTTTGAGCAGGGTATCTTCACGACCATGCTTGAAATAAATTCCTTCGAAGGCGAGAAATTCAAATCGCTTGGGATTAAAGAGTTTGTTGATGAAAGGAATGTTGGGCAGCACATGCATGATGATTTTACCCATCAGCCCGGGCATATTATTAATGGCCCAATGCACGCGGTGAAGCTGACATCCGGCTACAATCTCACCCTGTTCTCGCATAACAAAGTAATTATCCTTCAGAAAAAGATAATCAAAATGCACCAGCACATGTTTTGTATAGAACTTGCGCAAACGATCCTGAACTTCGCTCTTCTCACTTTGGGTTTGCACGCGCTCAACATTTTTTTGAGCCTTAGGAAAAAATCTGCTGAAAGCACTTACACTTAATGATCCCAGTGGCTCATAGCCAGCATTTTCAACTACTTTGTACGAACGAATATTTCCTTTTTCAACACAGCCAACATAAATCGTTTTTTCAATTTCTTCATTTCGCACCACCTCCATCACTTTGCCTGCATAATACTTCATCAGTTTTTTTCCCCGAATGACTTCCGAAGCAGCAAAGTATCGGATGATGTAACAATTATAGGACGATCCTAGAACAAGGGGTGTGGTATGACAAAACACGGCTGTGCCAACAATCACTTCTCCTTTTTGCACAGCAAACAGATATGGATTTTTTAATTGTCGTACCAGCTCACTGGAATTTTTCCTCTCATACACCGCGCCTGCACTTCCCCAATTAGTTTGTTCAAAAAAGGAAATGACTTCCTCCGGCACTCCTTCATATTTCCAAATGGAGTATTCATCCTCCTGAAGTACCTGTGTTCTGATAGAATCTACTGTTTTCGATTTATTCATTGGAGTATTCTCATCAACTGTCACAACCAACCTGAGCGCTTGAAGTGAATATAGAGTCCCAGACAAGTTCCTAAAGTAAGAAGCATGGTAGCCGGATATCCAAACTGCCAATCTAATTCGGGCATGTGTTTAAAATTCATTCCGTATACTCCCGCTACCATGGTGGGTATGCCAATGATGGCAGCCCAGCCGGCAAATCGTTTTGAAACTTCATTTTGCGAAATGGAGATCAATGAAAGGTTGGCTTCAAGAGCGGTAGAAAGAAGATCGCGCGAATTATCAACCATTTCATTAATGCGAATGGAGTGATCATACACATCACGAAAGTAAGGACGGGTTTCTTCTTCAATCAGTTTAAGATCAAAGCGCATTAGCCTGTTGCAAATATCAATCAAAGGGGAGACCGATCGCTTTACATCAAGAAACTGATGTTTGAGGTGATAGATCTGAGCCGTGGTTTCTCTTCTGAATTTTTCGTCAAAGATTTTTTCTTCCAGGGTTTCAAGCTCTTCACCGAGCGCATCCACCACAGGAAAGTACTGATCGACAATGGCGTCCATGATCGCATATAATGCAAAGGCAGGTCCTTTTTGCAATAGTTGTGGTGTGCTTTCACATCGGGTTCGCACATCGGTGTAAGCCAATGAAGAACCATGACGCACGGTGATGATAAAATTTCTTCCTACGAAAAAATGAGTTTCACCTAAATCAATTTGCTTCTCATGCATTTGCACGGTGCGCAACACGATGAACAGGGTATCACCATATGCTTCAATCTTTGGCCGTTGGTGGGCACGGTGGGCATCTTCAATGGCGAGATCATGTAACCCGAATTGCTTTTGAATTTTGGCAAGTAATTCTGCGCCTGGTTCATGCAGGCCAATCCAAACAAATTTATCGGGCTGCTTTAGTATTTCGCTGACATTGTCAATATCCAACGTAGCGACTCTGATGCCTTCAGAATAGGCAACACAGTTAACGATCGCGTTTTCCAAAACCATAGTTACTATCCCAATTTTAACGGATGATTCTATATACTAAAAGCATGTCATGAATACGTTAATCGCTTAAACCGAAAAACTACTTTGGCCTCATGTCGATTTGCCCTAAGTGCGAAGCCTTATGTGATACGCGGCTAAGCATCACATTAAGTTTATTGCGATGAGGTTCTTTCTTAAAGTCTTCTTCCGACACCGCCATGTGTCGCGAATGCCATTCACTTTCGCTCCAACGTTTAAATGCGCAATCCAATTCCGTCAGAATCGCTTTCCATTTTGTGGATAACTCTTCTTTTGATAAGTGGCCAACATGATTGGAGCCACGTTCATGATGATAAATTTTTGCCAACTCCGGAAACATTCTATTCCGTACTCCAAATAGTTCAAGTAGGGCATCATCGGTATCAGCGAGGTGCCCCATCAGCCACGAAGGGGCGTTGCCTCCTGGCACTATCGGTTTATGTAAATCTTCTTCGCTAATCGCATCAAGCGCTTTTAGCGTTCTGCGGTTGTAAATATCCCATTGAAGCAGGCAAATATCTAGAGTGGTCATAATAAATCATTTCGATAAAGATAAACTCCTTAACCGAATTCACCAGCAACGATCACGTGATTTGATTGCGATGATCTGATAAAGATTTACTTATCGGTAATTGGAAATGCTATTTTGAAATTCATTCCAATTTCCTTCTCTGCTTTAAATCCCATTAAAGAGGGTTGTTCAATTTGATATTCTGTTATGTCAACATTAAAGGAACCCGTTACCCAAAGTTTTTTCTTGTCTTTGGTTTGCTTTGCCGTTATGGTTACAGGCTTAGTTACATTATGAAAGAC
This sequence comes from Bacteroidota bacterium, assembly GCA_947470895.1. Lineage (GTDB taxonomy): Bacteria > Bacteroidota > Bacteroidia > Cytophagales > Cyclobacteriaceae > ELB16-189. The sequence goes on along the minus strand of CANIVF010000019.1, from coordinate 15,539 downwards.
AAGGTTGCCGGTGATGGTGATGTCATCACCGTTTTTCTGAATATTATTACTGCTAAATTTTACGGTGGGATACTTAATCGCATCCAATACTTCGAGCGCATGCGAATCGCGATTAGAATTCTTGCTATCGAACGTTGAAAGTAACACCGAGATAGCAACGGACTCAATTCTGCTTTCCTCTTCATGATAGATAATAATACCATTGATGTCTTTGCTGGTTCCTGTCCACTCATGCAGGGGATGAACCATCGAATACGTGATTTCAGACACCGCTTTATCGGCTACGATCTTTTTCTTATCCTGATCGTCATAACTGATAAACGATGAGGACAACATGAAAACAAGAAGAACATTAAGAAATACTTTGGGAGGATTCATATCGTATGGTTTAAAACTTAATCACTACAGTAGCTGCTGCAAAGGCAGCAAATGTGGTGTAGGCAGCAGCCCGGTGATATGGCTTTACTTTATAATTCTGTTCCAATTGACCTGCCAAAATATTGGTGGCAATCATCCCTGTTAAGTGAACCATGGCCAATCCTTTATGAATTTTTATCGTGCTTATGCCCTTTCGGTTGACCAGTGGAGGCGGAGCCGTAAAGGATAGCAGCGCTGTGCTGGCATAACTTACATTGACAAATGCTCCCATTGATTCATGAAGGTTGCGAAGGCGATCGGAAGGATCATTATACAACTTGGCGCCAATGAAACCTTGTGCGATCATTCCAGCCAGTGTTACAAACCCACCCACCTGATGGAGCTTTAGCATGGTCCTTCTTACCTTCATTTCTTTCTCACGCTGTTCCGAAGTTAATGGAGCGAGATTAGTGATCCGAAAAAGACCCTTCTTTCCCCACAACAGTTTTTGTGTGATAAAGATGTGTTCAGGTAACAACTCTTGTTTGGGTTCAACTACCTCCAGTTCGTTTAACAAACTATCAGCAGAAAGGTCCTGACTGTAAGAGGGCATTGTTAACGAGGCTAATCCAATCATAAAAAGCCATCGGGTTTTGAAAATTTTGACAATCTTCATCGTTGATTTATTTAATAATTGATTCATATGCAGTAGCCTGGTGTGAATAACCTTGATGATCTATTTTTGAATAAAGGTAAGGTTATTTCGCTCGTAAGTATTGATTAGGCCATGTGATGTCGCCAGCTTGTTGTGCGGCCGCCTGAAGTGGAAAATATGGATTTCGTAATGATTCTCTTGCTATCAAAATCAAATCAGCTTTTTCAGAAACGAGAATCTCCTCAGCCTGATCAGCGGTGGTAATCAATCCGACTGCTCCGGTGAGAATGCCTACTTCTTTTTTAATTCGCTCTGCAAATGGAACCTGATAGCCCGCACCCAAAGTAATTTTCTGATGCGCCACCGCTCCACCCGAAGAGCAGTCAATAAGATCAACACCTTCTTGTTTAAGAATTTTCGCCAGCTTAATGGATTCGTCAATATTCCAGCCTCCTTCGGCCCAATCAGAAGCAGATATGCGTACAAATAGAGGTTTATGCTCAGGCCACATCGTGCGAATACCATTTAAAATTTCAAGCAGTAAACGGATTCTATTCTCAAAAGAACCTCCATACAAATCATTTCGCTGATTAGTGAGCGGGGAAAGAAACTCATGCAACAGATAACCATGAGCAGCATGAATTTCCAAAACGTCATACCCGACTTCAACAGATCGTTCTGCTGCATTTTTAAAATCGTCTGCTACTTTTTTTATTCCATCCAACGAAAGCGCAGCCGGAGTTTGAGTGCCCTCCAGAAAAGGAATAGCCGAAGGAGCTACTGCTTGCCAGCCACCATCCTGAACAGTCAATTGTTTCCCTCCCTTCCAAGGCGACACATGACTTGCCTTGCGGCCTGCATGAGCCAATTGAATTCCGATCATGCTTCCTTGATTGTGCACGAACGAAACAATGCTTTTTAATTTATCGATTTGTTCATCTTTCCAAAGGCCGAGATCATCGGCAGTAATGCGTCCTTCTGGCGAAACAGCGGTCGCTTCCTGAATGATAAGGCCAGCACCGCCTACCGCGCGACTGCCCAGGTGAACCAAATGCCAGTCGTTGGCATAGCCATCCTGTGCAGAATACTGACACATCGGGGAAACTACAATTCGGTTTTTAAACATAACCGATTTAATGGTGAGAGGTGTAAAGAGTTTGGACATAGTGATTGCAAAACCAAAAATTGAATCATTCAGTTCTAAAAATATGAATCTTCAATCAAACTAAGGAATGAAAAGGTTAACATCACGCTGGTTTACCAAGGGCTAAAAATATTTGACTACTTTGGAGATAAATTACGCATCATGAAAAAACGCACCTTCCTTAAACTCTCATCAGCATTAGTTACAGGAACGGTCTTTTCACCTCTACTTTCTTGCGCACCAGATAAAAAACAACAAGCCATGGCACTAAAAAACTGGGCAGGTAATTTAACCTACAGCACCACAAATGTATTTGAACCCAGTACTGTGGAAGAAGTGCAGGAAGCGATAAAGCAATGTGATAAAGTAAGAGCTCTTGGCACACGTCATTGTTTCAATCGCATTGCCGATTCAGAAGTCAACCTGATCTCGACACAAAATCTAAATAGAAAAATTGACATCAACACGGAAGCAAAAACGGTAACAGTAGATGCGGGCATTCGCTATGGAGAATTTTGTAAGCAAATACATGAGGCTGGTTTCGCCATTCATAACCTTGCATCTTTGCCACACATTTCAGTAGCAGGTGCTTGCGCTACGGCCACGCATGGCTCTGGTGTTTCGAACGGAAATCTTGCCACAGCCGTATCCTCACTTGAATTAGTGACGGCTCATGGAGCGGTTGTCACCTTAACGCGCGACAAAGACCCGGATTTTTGTGGAGCCGTTGTTGCCTTAGGGGCTTTGGGTGTTGTTACAAAAGTTACCCTTCATCTTGTGCCCACTTTCCATGTGCGTCAGGATGTTTACTTAAACTTGCCGACCTCACAACTGGAAAGTCACTTTGATGAAATCATGTCGAGTGGATATAGTGTGAGTTTGTTTCACGATTGGCAAACTGAAAATATCAATCAGGTGTGGATCAAACGTGTGGCGAAGCACGATGAGGTAAAAAAGGCAGAGCCGGAATTTTTTGGAGCTACGTTGGCCGATCGAAATGTTCATCCCATTATCGAGATCTCCGCAGAAAATTGTACCGATCAAATGGGTGTGCCGGGGCCGTGGTATGAACGCCTTCCACATTTCAAAATGAATTTCGCACCGAGCAGTGGTGAAGAATTGCAAGCTGAATTTTTTGTGCCACGCCAACATGCAGTAGAAGCCATTAAAGCGGTTACTTTGCTGCGCGATGAAATTAAACCGGTTCTTATGATTACTGAAATCCGCACTATCGATGCCGATAATTTTTGGATGAGCCCTTGTTATCATCAACCCTGTGTAGCCATTCATTTTACATTGAAGCAAGACTTTGAGGGTGTGAATGCATTGTTACCTCAAATTGAAGAGAAACTTGCTCCATTTAATGTTAAGCCACATTGGGGAAAACTATTTACGATTGCGCCTGCGACATTGAAATCACGCTATGAAAAGTTTGGTGATTTTCAACAATTGATAGATCGCTATGATCCACAAGGGAAATTCAGAAATGAGTTTATGAATATGAGCGTGTTGGGGTCTGTGTAGTAAAAATTCCTCTGCGATCATAACCATGAGTGAATAGAACGTTGGTAGCTTTCCCACTTCTAAACAATTCATCGATGAAAATTTCTAATAACAAAATATTAATCACGGGAGGCGCTTCTGGCATTGGTCTTGGCCTTACACAACGCTTTATCGAAGAAAAGAATACCGTAGTGATCTGCGGAAGGCGTGAAGAATTACTCCATCAGGTAGCCCAACAATTTCCGGGTGTCATAACTCACACCTGTGATTTATCTGTTGCCGAGGAGAGAATTGCTCTTTATGAATGGATAGCAAAAGAACATCCCGACCTAAATGTATTGATCAATAATGCTGGAATCCAACAATGGATGTCCATAACGGATGATGATTTTTTTAGTCGCAGTCAGGAAGAAATCATTACCAATGTTGAAGCTCCTGTGCATTTGTGTAATCTGTTTATTGAATTGAACTCATTGGATACCATCATCAATGTAACTTCAGGTCTTTCATTTGTTCCGCTCACCAAAACACCCGTGTATTCGGCAACGAAGGCCTTTATGCATTCCTTTACTATTTCATTAAGACATCTGTTAAAGGATAAGAATATAGAAGTGATCGAAATGATTCCGCCTGCATTGAATACCGATCTAGGAGGCAAAGGCATTCATGATTTCGCACCACCAGTAAGTCATTTCATCGTTTCTGTTTTCGAACAGTTAAAACAAGGTAAAGATGTTCTCACATTTGGAATGAGTGAATCCATGAGCAAAGCTGGATCTGCCGAGTTACATATGGCTTTTGAACGAATGAACCCGATTACCTGATTTTAATTCATGGAGCCTAAAATGAAAAGATTCATTTCCATTGGATTCATTCTGAGTATTGTGTTCTTGATGGTTGCTTTCTATCAACCTGATCTTCCCGTTGATAAGCTGAAAGAAAAGTATACAAACAGCGCATCCCAGTTCACTCTTTTGGATGGAATGAATGTTCACTTTCGTGATGAAGGCCCATCGGCAGATACATTACCCCTTGTGCTTTTACATGGCACTTCTTCTTCACTATTAACTTGGGATGCTTGCTCGAACGAATGGAGCAAGGATCATCGCGTTATCAGAATGGATTTGCCAGGCTTTGGATTAACAGGTCCAAATCCGGAACAGGATTACAGCATCAACAATTATGTGGCGTTTCTGAATAGGTTTTTTCAAGAGAGAAACATATCCAAATGTTACCTGGCCGGAAATTCATTAGGTGGATTGATTGCGTTTCACTTTGCAGCAACCTATCCCGACAAAGTAAAGAAAGTGATCTTAATTGATCCTGCCGGTTATCCGGTTAAGCAGGCAAAAGGATCTCTGGCATTTAAACTCGGAAAAATTCCGGTATTAAAAAATATCTTAACAATCATAACCCCCATTTCAATTGTTCGCAAAAGTTTAGAAGATGCTTATGGAAACAAAAATCTGGTAACGGATGTGCTGGTGGAGCAATACCGTGATCTGGCTTGCCGTGAAGGAAATCGAAATGCCCTTTTGATCCGCCTGCAGAATGATCATTCAGTCGATACTACTCTGGTAAGCAAACTTACTATGCCCACACTGGTAATCTGGGGAAAATTGGATCAATTGATTCCAGTGGACAATGCCTATAAATTTCAACGTGATCTGCCTATCGATACTTTAGCTATTTTACAGCATGTTGGCCATGTGCCCATGGAAGAAACTCCTCAGTTGGTTATTCCACTCGTAAATAAATTTATCGGGCATCTGTAAACCAGGAATCCCGGAAGGAAGAAATGATCGTAACTTTACAACCAGCATAAACCATCCGGATATATTTCAATACCTTATGTCAAAAAAAGTACTCATTACCCGCATTATTCCCGCCAAGGCTTACGACATGCTCACGCAAGCAGGGTTTGAAGTAATCGTATGGGAAGGAAGTGGCCCTATGACCCAACCGCAATTACTTGAGCGGGCAAAGGAAGCGAACGCCCTGATATCGCTTGGCGCGGATAAACTCGACAAACATTTTTTTAGCCAGTGTTCTCATCTGGAAGCGATCGCACAATTTGCAGTAGGCTATGATAACATCGATGTGAACGAAGCAACTAGAATGAAAATTCCGGTTAGCAATACACCCGATGTACTCAGTGACGCCACAGCCGATGTTGCATTCGGATTGATGATTGCCGTGTCACGAAAAATGTTCTATCTGCACAAATCGATTGAGCTTGGCGAATGGAAACAATTTGAACCGCTAAAAAATCTAGGTGTTGAGCTCGCTGGAAAAACACTTGGCGTTTTTGGAATGGGACGGATTGGGATGGTGATGGCGCAGCGCTGCCGCGGAGGATTCAATATGAACATTCTGTATCACAACAGAACGCGAAATTCTGAAGCTGAAAAACGGTATGATGCCCGCTATGTTTCTTTTGATGAGTTGTTGCAGCAAAGCGATGTGCTGTCTGTGCACAGTGTATTGAGTGACGAAACGCGCGGACTCTTTAATAAGACTACCTTCAACAAAATGAAGAAGAATGCTATCTTCATTAATACATCGCGCGGTGGGGTGCATAACGAAGAAGATCTTATTGAAGCTTTGCAAAATGAAACCATTTGGGGGGCTGGTCTTGATGTAACCAACCCGGAGCCTATGCTTGCGAGCAATCCATTATTGCAAATGCCTAATGTGTCTGTGCTGCCTCATATTGGTTCCGCTACAACGGAAGCAAGAAATGGTATGGCTCGATTGGCTGCTGAAAATATTATTGAGTTTTATAAAAACGGTAATATGGTCACATGTGTAAACCCGGGCGTGCTCACTAAGAACTAGAAGGGAAAATTTTTCTTATTGTATCTAACCTATCCTCAGCGATGAAAATGATTTGGATTGTTGCTTTCGTATTGGGAACCTTATTTTCTGTTACTACACAGGCACAAACAAAAAGTAGATCTAAGCAGCCAGCAGGTTTACAAACCATTAAGCTGGAAGATTTGAAAAAAGAAGTCTACGCCATGGCCGATCCTCACTTCAATGGTCGCGGAGCCGGTACGATTGATGAGTTAAAAGCATCGGTGTGGTTTGCCGAAAGAATGCGCGAAGTCGGAATTGCTCCGGCAGGAGATGATGGAACCTATTTTCAATTTTTCTCCATGCAGCGTCACCGTATTTCTTCTTCTAGTAGCATAAGCATTGGCGGTCGTAATTTGAAACTGTGGAGCGATGTGCTGATCACACAAGTTGCACCAGCACAAGTGAGTGCTCCGGTTGTTTATCTCGGAGATGCATACAAAATAGATTTTAATACGCTGAATGTGCAGGGCAAGGCCGTTGCGGTGAAGGTTGTTCCTGATGGAATCAATCGTAATGTTTCGTTACCGGAATGGCGTTATAACAGACTCGTGATGAATAAATATGGCAATGAACTGCTCAACAAAGGAGCAGCCGCTGTAATTTTTATCAGTGATGAATATGGAGAACAGGCCTGGCCATATGCGATGGAGAATTTGATCCTGGGTTCTTTTGCGAATGAAGGAGCTAATCTTCCACCCACACCAAAAACTCCGGTGTTGTGGTTGCATAGCAACGCATCGCAATGGATCAAAAAAGAAGGACTTGTGTTGAATGCGTCTTTGATGCTGGAGAGTTTCACGTATCCATCGGTTAACATCATTGGAAAAGTAGAAGGCAGTGATCCAATCCTGTCTAAAGAATATATTGTTCTGAGTGGTCATCCTGACGCACATGGAATTCGCAACGTAATCGGCAATGATTCCGTGTATCATGGTGCCGATGACAACGTGAGTGTAAATGTGGCCATGTTGGCGACAGCGCGTGCCTTAAAGAAATATCCCGGAAAGCGATCGGCTTTGTTGGTAATTCATGGTGCCGAAGAGCGAGGATTAATTGGGTCGCGTTATTTTACTTCGCACCCTACTGTTCCGCTTTCTTCTATGGTAGCCGTACTTAATGGTGATATGATTGGTCGCAATCACCCGGATAGTGCAGCTTTGTTGGGATCGCAAGCTCCACACCGAAGTTCATCCGATCTGGTGAATATGGCGATGGAAGCCAATGCCGAAGGACCTCAATTTAAGTTGGATACACTTTGGGATAAGCCCACGCACGTTGAAGGTTGGTTTTTTCGCAGTGATCATTTACCCTATGCCCGATTAAATATTCCTTCTTTGATGTACACCACCTTGCTGCATCCGGATTATCACACCCCACAGGATAATGCACAGAATATCGAATATGAAAAATTATTGAAGATGACGCAGTGGATTTATCGCACGGCATGGAAAGTAGTTAATGCGGATAGGCGGCCTGCTTTAGAACCAAATTTCAAACTGGAGCGGTAATTAACAAAGAGGATATTCCTATAACTTATTGTTGCCAACCTCTAAACGAGTCAAACTTAAATGCCAGATGTTAATGGGCAAGGGCGTGAAGCAACGAAAGTGATGGATATGGTTTTTGTTGGGGGACAACACAATTTGCAACCCACATCAAATTGTTTTGATACAAAGTTGAAATAAAAGACAGAATCAGAAGAGCCCTTAACTCTATTCCAAATTTCGTTAGGTTTTGAAAGTGTACTATCGATCACAGCCAAGACCGTATGATGGTATGTTTTGCCGTCACTACTAGTCCAATCTTCTCCCATGCTTTTATCGGTTAATATTTCTATTACTACAAGATCATCAACGCACCAGTTCTTAATGAATTTAGCGGAATTATCACCGCATTTATCATCAGTTGTTATCTCCGTTTTTACTGTTTCATTATTGTCGCAGCTAAAGCCAAGCATGAAAATGACTACAAGGAAAATGTACTTGATAATATTTTTCATGGCTACTTTATTATTATCGGATTTGTCATTAGATACCGGTTTACTCACCCACTTCCACCCAATAATTATTACTGTCGCGGGTATCCACATACACGGCTACTTCCTGACCAATTTCATAGGGTGTTGATCCCCACACATTGTGGCTCTTGAATGTGTGCTTGCTTCCACTCAACTCTGCCAGGCACTCGATCACGAGCGGATGACGGTTGTTTATACTAATCGTGGTGTTATAATACATGTTCGAGATCACGGCAGGGAGCTTTCGTCCTGAACGTAGCAACAACTTGCGTTTCTGTTTTTGCTTTGCCTGGAAATATAAAATGGCGCCTCCAATGGAAGCGAATAGCAATCCGATTATGGTGAACACCAGCGGCCCAATCCATTCTTCCGAAAATCCGGTTGTTTCTGAACCCGTCACAAAAACATAGAACCAACCCAGACCGATAAAAGCAAATAGCAAACCCATTCCAAGAAAGATAGATGCAAATAGTTTCATAGCAAATTTTTGTTTAGTGTCAACGAATTTAAAGAATTCAATGCTCAAAACCTTATCCTGTTGAAATCAATAAAAATGAAGCAAAACTTTCAGTTTGGTGACCCAATCATTCAATATCTTTAAACCATGAACAACTCGCCCATCAAATCCATAAAATTGTTAGGCTTTCCGTGGCAAACACAGGATCCATTTCTCTTTTGTGTGCATCATCAGGATTTTTATCCGAAAGGAAATGAGGAGATGGGCCCAGCCGCTTCATTGAAAGGCAGAGCCATCGGTCAGGATTTTGCCCCAAACAAAGAAGGTTGGAGAATGTATCATGGCGAAAATGTTCCGGGTTTTCCTGCCCATCCACACCGCGGTTTTGAAACCGTTACAGTCGTTACAAAAGGGCTGGTTGATCATTCTGATTCATTGGGCGCAGCAGGCCGGTTTGGAAATGGCGATGTGCAATGGATGACGGCCGGCAAAGGCGTGCAACATTGTGAGATGTTTCCGCTTTTGCATCAAGACAAAGAAAACCATTTGGAGCTTTTTCAGATCTGGCTCAATCTTCCAAAAGCTAACAAGTTAACAGAGCCACATTTCGCGATGTTATGGGGAGATACGATTAGCACCTACGAACGTCAAGATGTTGGTGGCAAAGCAACGCACGTGAAAGTAATCGCAGGTAACATTGAAAACACGAATGCACCTTCTCCTGCACCCAATAGCTGGGCTGCCGATGCTACACATGAAGTAGCAATCTGGACGATTAAAATGGAAGCCGGTGCTCAATGGAAATTACCAACCGCTTCTCGCTCAATGAATCGTTCACTTTATTTTTATGAGGGGAACTCCATTCAAATAGCCGGACAAATTTTTTCCACCCACCAGGCGATAGAACTTCATGCCGATCAGGAAGTGTTGTTACAAAATGGAGATACAGAAAGCTTCTTACTCTTGCTGCAAGGCAAACCCATTGGTGAGCCCGTTGTACAGTATGGTCCATTTGTGATGAACACACAAGCGGAAATTCAGCAAGCGATGAGTGAGTATCAACGAACGCAATTTGGTGGCTGGCCGTGGCCGAGTTATGAACATGTGCATCCGCGTGAAAAAGGGCGTTTTGCAAAATATCCTGATGGTGTGGAAGAGGTGAGATCTTAAGAAGAAGAAACCTCTATTATTTTTAACAATGATTTTTCGTACAATATTCTGTTTCACGCTCCTTCTTTATGGGCACGCCACTTTCGCTCAATCAGAAATGATTGTGCTTGGCACTGACCAGGATGGTGGCTACCCACAAATGGGTTGTTCCAGAGCCTGTTGCACCCTGGCTCATGATCATGATTCGTTAAAACAATATGTTGTATCGCTGGCACTTGTTGATCCTCAACAAAAGAAATGGTGGTTGTTTGAAGCTACTCCTGATATGAAACAGCAACTTCAATTGTTTGCCGGTCATACAAATAACCAATACAATTTTTTACCTGAAGGAATTTTTATCACCCATGCACACATGGGCCACTATGCGGGACTTTTACAATTAGGAAGAGAAGTGATGAATAGCGACCGGGTGCCGGTATATGCTTTGCCGCGTCTAAAAAAGTATTTAGAAAGCAACGGACCGTGGAGTCAACTGGTAAAGTTACAGAACATCCTTTTGATTGAGACGAATGAGAATAGACTTATCGCCTTGTCTGGAAATATTTCCTTACAACCTATTCAGGTTCCTCACCGTGATGAGTTTTCTGAAACGGCTGGATTTAAAATAACAACGCCTACAAAACGCTACTTATTCATTCCCTATATTGACAAATGGAGCAAATGGAATAAGAGTATTGTAGAAGAAGTAAAATCCGTTGACATTGCATTTCTCGATGCTACATTTTTCTCTGCGGACGAATTGCCCAATCGAAACATGAGTGAGGTGCCGCATCCATTAGTGATGGAAACCATAACACTGTTTCAATCTGAAAATGAAGAAACCAAGCACAAAATCAACTTCATTCATTATAACCATACCAATCCCTTGCTTTACGACACGTTAAAGCAATGGGATTTAGAGAAACGAGGCTTCTCAATAGCCAAACAGGTGAGGAATTAAGCTACTTCTTTTTTTTCCCGCCCTTCGGTTTCTTGGTTTCTTTATGCAGTGTTAGTTGCTCAACCTGCAATCTTTTGTCTTTGCGTTGATACCTTTTTTCCTGATCAATTTTCAGATTTTCTTCGGCTTTGATGAATTCAATACTTTTCATATCTCCTCCTTTTTTATATACGAAATATAAAGTCCCCGATTCAGAAAAACCATGACAATCGTCATGACGAGACTATTCATTCATCACAGAAAAACATTTATTCGATCGGATAATCGCTATAACAGAACACTAAAGCCTCAATCTCACACCGGATCGATTCAACCACTTTGTTATTACCACACATAACAGGGCAAATAAAAATGACTTCAATAAACCTATGCCCCCCACTAACATGATTTCGGCCAAGTGACTACCCAGCATGTGCGTAGCCGCATAAACAAAATAGGGAATCAAGTAACAGAGCAAGGTGTCGGTTTCTGCTGGCTTAATGGCCGCAAACCAAGTTGCTTTTCCTCTCACATCGGCCAACCAATAAATACTAATAACAGCAAGGATCGTGAATGCGCTGCAAATAAACAGCCATGCTGGAGTAGCCCTTAATTTTGCCATGCTCCAATAAGATCAAGTGATTAATGATAATATGATCAGCATCGCGGCAAAGACAATCAATACAAAGATCATGGTTTTGTTAGCTCCACGATTTCTGAAATGTTGGAAGATCAAGCTGGTAAGCACGCCACCCATTGTGAGGCCCGTTAGTGTACCACCGCGAATAGCCTCGGGAATAAATGAAACGAGTTCTGGAATAAGTTTAGCGTGTGAAAGCAGGCTCAGCACTCAGAAGAAAATCCAGGCAGTAAGAATGATGTAAAACCTGTTTTTTGCAAAGACAGCAATCAATTCGCTGGCCAGGTATGCCCACCCGATAAGTCCAAGAATACCCCACCATTGCGGAGCAAAACGTTGAATGCTTCCTTCTTCGCCACCATGATAAATAAATGCCAGAAAGAGCAATACCATGATCGCAATTTCTTTTGCGCCATAAACCAACTTTGAATTCGTTGTTTTGGGATAAGTATTCCAAATCAAAATGAAGCAAAGACAACATATTGAATTCCATAAATAACGCGGTAGTCCAACAGTACTTTCATTAAGTGTTTCTCCATTCACAAGAAATATACCCATCACCAGGAGCGCGAAAGTTCGAACGACCACGTGATAAACCAATTGCCACGCTAGATCACCTTCAGTTCTGCGATGGTCAAACGCTAATGGAATAGAAAGACCAACTATAAAAAGAAATACCGGGAACACCCCACCAGCCAGGCCCATGCCATCCACACTAGGCGCTACATGTTCAAGCCATGATGGTATGTTTGTCAACGACCATAAGTCATTGACAAAAATCATCAGGATCATCGTCATTGCGTGGAGGATATCAATGGAAGCTATTCGCATCGGGATAGAATCTTTCATTTATCTTGTTAATAATTCCTTCAGGAAAAATAGTTTAGATTGTAGGTAGCAAAAAAGAATATCTACTTTTACGAAAACAAGTTCTGGTCCAATATGAAATTACAATCTCAAGCTCTACTACTAACAGCCATTTTATTTACACTATGCTCGGCTTGCGCTCCTGATAAAAAAGAGGAGAAAGAATGGATCCAACTTTTCAATGGAAAAGATCTTAATGATTGGGACATCAAAATTGCCAAGCATGATCTCAATGATAATTTTGGAAACAGCTTTCGCATCGACAGTGGCAAAATGGTGGTGAGTTATGATCAGTATGATTCATTCCGTTATCAATACGGTCATATCTTTTACAAGAAGAAATTTTCATATTACCTGTTGGCCGTAGAATATCGCTTTGTTGGCGAGCAGGCTACCGGTGGAGAAGGATGGGCAACGCGGAATAGCGGAGCCATGCTGCACTCACAATCTGCACAAAGTATGATGCGCGATCAGGATTTTCCTATCAGCATTGAAGCACAGTTTCTGGGTGGGTTAGGACAAGGAGAAAGACCAACAGCTAATCTTTGCACACCCGGCACGGATGTTCACATGGGCGATACGCTCTTTACTCCACATTGCATCAACTCACGATCAAAAACATATGATGGCGATCAATGGGTGCATGTTGAGTTCTTGGTCCTTGGAGATTCATTAATCCGGCACATGGTCAATGGCGACACGGTGCTGGAATATACCAAGCCTCAGATTGGCGGAGGCGTTGTGCATAATTTTGATCCGGCAGTAAAACTTGATGGCACACCGCTTACCGAAGGATACATTGCGCTGCAAAGTGAAAGCCATCCGATTGAATTCAGGAAAGTTGAATTACTGGAACTGAAAGGATGCAAAGATCCGAAAGCAAAAAATTACAAGTCGTATTATGTAAAGGCTGACAATGGGTCTTGCACTTATTGATTGAGTGGTTTTGCACCACGAAGTCTCAAAGATATTAAGTAGCACGAAGGGCTTAGTGTGACTATCGTATCCCTTTATCTCGACTTCCCAACCACATCAACCCATCAATAATCAATTGATTCTGAATTTCATTTTCAAAGGTGAACGATAATTCCTTGTTGGTTTTGTTTTCGTAGTCGATATCGTTGTGGCCCATGTTCAAGTACAGCATCTTATATTTTTTGTTTGACCATACTACGGGATAATAGCCACTATGCCAGATTTCATGTTGCTTTGGTCCTGTACCCAATGGAAAGCTGGTTGAGTCAATCGACAACAGGATTTGTATATTGCGATTTAGTCGCAAGTCATTTTTCCAACGATACCATTCATTGGGCGATGCACTGAATGTGGACGGTAAGTTCTTTGTCGCTGGATGATTTTTGTTTTCTACGCGCAACACCGCTGATGTTGGTCGCCAGGTATTACTTTGATATTCACCAGATCCTAAAAACTGCTGATGATACCAATCCCAATTTTGTGGGTAAGCCGAAGGAGTTAATGCAAAGCCTGCAAAATGAAATCCCATCCATGCACCACCATGGTCCATGTATTCTTTAAAGGCATCGCGCTGATCTGGATCATCCGGACGTGTGTCTAAAAAGATGACGACCTGATAACGAGATAGGAATTCCTTATTAAGATTACTCCAGTTGTTCGTAGAATCGTAGCGAAAATGATTTTTTGTAGCCGCGGCTGAAAACCATCGATTGGCCTGATGAACAAAACTAATGTGGGCCGCATCATTTTTGGCGGTGTAAAAAGCAATGACATTGAATTTTGGAGATGGCTGACCGTAAGTGTTGCTTAATGAAAAGGAGATCAACAAAAAGCAATACACTCCACGTAAGAATCCAGCCTGGATTATCCGGATAAAGATCATAAAGTAAATGTACACAGGAGAAAGGCGAATTATTCAAAACTATTTTATACCCATTGCCGTTTTACAAGTAGGTCCTCCCGAAATACACCAAGGCAATGTCACCTGTGACGTGTTTTAATTAAGCCTTACTTTTAATAACCATTATTTAAATGAATACTATGAATCAAACCGAAACGCTGCGGTTGCTGAAGGCTTTGTCCTTTGCCGCAGACAAACACCGCTTTCAGCGGAGAAAAGACACAGAAGAAACTCCGTATATCAACCACCCGATTAATGTTGCCCTTACTCTTATTGAAAAGGGTGATGAGCATAATATTGACCTGTTGGTCGCGGCCATCCTGCACGATACCATTGAAGACACACAAACTACACCGGAAGAAATTGAGCAACATTTTGGGAAAACCGTGTTGGGCATTGTGCTTGAAGTAACAGATGACAAAAATCTTCCTAAAGAGGAACGCAAAAGACTCCAGGTGCTTCATGCTCCACACAAATCCTCGCTCGCAAAGAAATTGAAACTGGCTGATAAGAGTTGCAATGTGTATGACATTGTGAATCATCCTCCAGGCAACTGGTCGGTAGAACGAAAAATGAATTATCTCACCTGGGCAGAAGATATTTTGCTAGGACTAAAAGGAACAAATCCTCTTCTGGAGGAACACCTCACTCAACTTATAAAAAAAGGGCGTAAGGTATTTCAAACCTCATAACGCCCAATCAATTAGTGACTAGCTTATTTTTTTATGCTTTGAATCAACGCCAGCACTTCACGTGTTGATGATTCAATAGTTCCATAATCTTTTTGCTCCATCAGTTTTTTGCTAATCAGCTTGCTGCCCATGCCTACGGCACATACTCCGGCTTTGAACCATCCTTCAATGCTTTCTTTCGTGGTGTCAACGCCACCCGTTGGCATGAAAAGAAGTTTAGGAAAAATTTCTTTGATGCTGCTGAGGAATTCTGGCCCGAGAATATTGCCGGGGAAGAGTTTAATGAATTTCACACCGGCATTTTCAGCGGCAATGATTTCCGAAGGTGTCATGCATCCGGGCGCATAGAAGATGTCGTTGCTGATGGCATAGGCTGCTACTTC
>CANIVF010000018.1 GCA_947470895.1 Bacteroidota bacterium | reverse complement strand
CACTTGCAAAATCAATGGCGTCAATCCCTTTGAATGGCTACGAGCAACACTCGAAAAAATACCAACCCATCCAGTGAATAGATTAACCGAATTGTTACCTGGCAAGGTGTAGTTTAGCGGGTGCTTACTCAGCAATTACGGAACGATTTGTATGTTCCACTTGCGGGCATAGCCAATGAATGGGCCAATCATTTAAACACCGGAAATTTTTATCCGAATAATCACGCATCTTTTCTGAAGATGTGCTCAACGAAAAATCAAACACGACCAACGCCATTGATCTTGCGCTATGAACCGGGTGGTTTTAATACCTTGCATCAGGATCTTTATGGCGCTATGTATTTTCCCTTTCAGGTAGTGATCGTGTTGAATCAAAACGGTGTAGATTTTACTGGAGGCGAATTTGTGATGACGGAGCAGATACCGCACGCCCAATCCAAAGCGTTAGTGATTCAACCGAATCAAGGTGATGCAGTTGTGTTCACTACTCATTCAAGACCTATTAAAGGAACACGTGGATATTACCGGGCAAACATGAAACATGGAATCAGCGAAGTGAAATCCGGTGAGCGCTATGCATTGGGAATTATTTTTCATGATGCAGCATGAGCGTTATTGGCCACGAATTAATGACCTTTAATTTGTGCATTTGTAGCAATTAATTTATAAATGATCAAGCATTCATCCATAAGTCAAACGCAATTAAAGGATTTTCTTCGATCAGTAGTGTTGAAATTTGCTGGTAATCAACGATTAAAAATTTATGGATCGCTTCATTGTGCATCTGGCAAACGCATGAAGCGTGGTCATCGTGTTTTCTTTGCGGATGAAGCTGATGCGCTGGCCGCTGGCTATCGCCCATGTGGTCATTGCATGAAAGAGCAGTACAGTGTTTGGCGTTCTGGCACATAATGCTCTGAAGGCCAATAACTATGTCGATTAAGTGGAATGTGCTGCAATAAGATGAATCAAAATGCGCTTAGATCATTAAGCTGTCAATAGTTTACTACAAATCAGTGAGTACCAATGACTACTTTTAGGCTTGTTTTATTTTTTCATGAAATACAGAGTTATTATTGCCATATCAGTGGCCATTATCACGAGTTCGTTAACTACCACAGCTCAAGATTCTCAAAAAATGTTTCGAAAGGGAAGGTACCGCGAAGCGGAGCAATTAGCACGAATAGAATTAGCCACGTTGAGCGAGACAAGCCACGTCACAGTCTCCAGAAAAAGAGGAAAAATGATAAAAGCGGCAAAGTGGATTTCCCCCTACACAACACTCGCCATGGTAGAAAAAGCGAGAGGAAATTTCTCCACTTCCCTTACGCACTTTCAACAGGCTGATAATGCTTTCCAGGTGTTCGAGGGTTTAGCTTTAGTGCGCCCTATCCAAGGACAAGGGAGTCCGGCAGGAGTATATCGCAGAGAAATTATCAAACATGCAAACCGGCAGGTGGAAAGGGCAAGGATCAACATGATCAACGGAAACCTGGAAGAAGCGAAGACAAATCTTGATGAAACGAACACCTACCTGAAGAAAAAAATGGGTGACGGAGGAATTAACACCGTTGTTTATTTGGGTATATCAGAGTACTTCTCGCAGAAAGGCAATTACGATAGTAGTGCGGCCTATGCTAAAAAGTATATTCTTGGTATGTTCAATAATCCGAGTAGTATTGATTTTTCTATTAAAGAGTTGGGTGAGGCGTACACAGGATTATCGAAAACGTATATACAGCTAAACGACACCGAAAGTGCACTTAAAGCTGCACTCATTGGAGAACGCTATGCGCGCCACCGCTTTACAAAATTTATCAATGGAAAAAATCTCTTAGGCCGGGTTACGGGCACTAATCAGGTGGCAGAAACCTATCGTGTACGAAATGACATCGAAAAAGCTTTGCACTGGAACAATAAATCCCTCCGGCAGTACAACAAAAGAATTAAAATGGATACGCCTGAGAAGATGGCTTTGCTGGCTACCCAAGGGCAGATCTTTTGGGTGATGGGTGATACCGCGAAGGCTAACCGAAGCTTTAAGGAGTTGGCAACCATCTATTTTAATTACACGCAAAAAAACTTCTCTTACCTATCCGAAGGTGAAAGGTCTTTTTTTTACCGCAACAACCGGTACTTAATGGAGCTTGTAAAGAGCTATTATTTCTTCGAATATTTTTCAACCGGTGAATCCAATCAACAAATAGCCAGAAAATTGTATGAAGTGAATGTAAACCAGAAAGGGGTTTTACTTAATGCTTCAAATAAATTGGTTGCTGCCGTTTATGCCAAAGGCGATTCGTTGACCATTCAACAATATAATGCCATACGTTTTTTAAAGGAAGATATTGCCCGCTACACTCAAGGTGGCAACGTATCCCGTGTCATGGATCTTACCAAAGCGGTGGGTGAACAGGAAAGGTCGTTACGATCTCAACTCAATGTGCCGGCAGAAACCTATGTTACCATGAAGGAGATATTAACTTCAATTCCTGATTCGGTTAATCTGGTCGATGTGTTTGTTTGTAATAATTATCAACGTAACCCTCCTATGCCAGGTAAGCATCAGGGTTATGCGAGTCTTCAAAAAAAAGAGAGTAGTTATGTGTATTATATCTTTCAGGGCAACAATAAGTTCGTGCTCACTAAAAGTGTTCTTCCCGCTTCTGATCTGGAAGGTAAAATGTATAAAGGCTATATAAATTTTGCCCGAACCGATATCAAAGAAGAGGGCACTTACCATGCATTCTTTGATCCTATAACTCCCCACATCACCAGTAAGCAGTTATTATTTTCTGCTGATGGAGTGTATGCGGTGATCAATCCGGAAATTCTTTTCGATGGTCATGATCACCTGATCCAGCGTTATAATTTTTTCCAGATTATGAGTGCTAAGGATCTTCTCGTCCATCATAGCAACATGTCAATCAAAAATATCAGCTTGATTGGCTCTCCTGATTTTACAACGCTGAAAGGCACGAGCAACCCACCCCCACAATTACCAGGTGCAGAGAAAGAAGTGATCGGCATCAGCCACCTGGTACCCCCTTCTATCACCCACAAGGTTTTGTTGAATCGTGAAGCAACGGAAGGCGCAGTAAAAAATATTAATTCATCATCCATTATTCATTTTGCAACACACGGATTTTTCAATGATTCAGAAATTAATGATCCAATGTATACTTCCGGACTGGTATTTGCCACCGCTGCGAATAAGGAACAGCAAGAAGAGGAGGATGGTTATCTCACGGCCTACGAAGCATCTAATCTTACTTTAAATAATACTTTTTTAGTGGTTCTTTCTGCGTGCGAAACAGGACAAGGAACGTATGAAGATAGTGAAGGAGTGTGGGGCTTGCAGCGTGCGTTTCAGGTGGCTGGTGTACGGTATCTGGTGATGAGCTTATTTAAGGTAGACGATCAGATCACCGCATTGCTGATGAGCGAGTTTTATACTCATTTATTTAATGGTGACGATGTGTTGCAAGCTTTTAAGAAAGCTCAAAACAAAGTTCGGAAAACAAGCGATAACCCTCTCCATTGGGGTGCTTTTGTCATAAAAGGAATTTAATTTTTATTCAATGAAAAGTTTACTAGTAATAGCGTTGTTAGTCATCACCTGTTCCGCCCATGGTCAGGTTACATTCGCATTGGGTTATGATCAGTCATTTGAGGATATGTCAACAGGAAAACGTATTTATCAAAATACCAGTATCAATACCTGGTTTAAAAAACCCATTGGTCGACAATTCAATCTGATAACGGGCGTGATGTATAAAAGACCTACTATGAATGTTGTCAATTATGTGTCTGCTTCTGACTTTAATCAATTTTTTGCCGATACTAATCCTGATAAGGTGCTTTCAGCCAACCGCTACATCAACGGTACTGATAAATATAAATTCGCTTTTATAAGCATTCCAATCGGAATTGAGTTTAAACTAATTCCATATATGAGGGTCCGTTACAGCTATCATATCAATCAGTTTATCAGCGGAAATGACGCTGTAAAAAAATACCTTGAGTTAGGTGAAAAATCAATCAGAAAGATATCCTACAATCATGATGTGGCGTTGATGTTTTTTTTTCCTGATAGCAATAATCAACTCATTGTAGGCGCTGCGATGCAACCGGATTTTATTTTACGTGATGCCGCTTACCAATATCAGTTCACATCGTATATAGCCGATAACCTGAAGGGAGTGATGTCATTTTATATTGGGATTAATTTGGAAGCCAACATGATTAAAAGGCGAAGAAGTATTTTGTAACTGATAAAACAAGATCGAATGACTGATGGTGTTTTATCAGGAATTCTTTTTTTTCAGCCGTTCATTTACTTTAATTAATGCCTCGAGGTTCTTACAGTCCTTGATAAACTAGTTTGACCCATTTTGATTAACAGACTTTCATCGGATGCTCCCTAGCAGAGCCGATGTCTGCTTCACTCAACAAAACTAATCAACTGACAACGTTTATTGAACAGACCCTTATCTACCGCTCTTCGGTGCGAGCGAACGGAAGGACGGGGAGCGATACAAATGGCCTATAGAACGTTGATTTGGTTTTTTTTACGAATGGTTAATAGCACAGGCACAGGCCGAAGGCAGGAAGGCGAAAATTAACGGGCATTATTAAAGCTTGGGTTCCTTATCTCTGGCTTCAAACTCGGTAAATCCTTTTATCATTTCTCGTATACCTTCACAAGGAGTTGGCCCTCATTCCCAGATGCCTTCCCACGCTTTTTTAACGTATTCAGGCCGGTTCTTTATCACCCCCTCTTTGGCTGCATAATAGGTATGAGGGTCGTTGGAGGAAGTTTCTACAGAACGAATTTGTCCATCACGTATCGTGATATGAAATGTGTCGGTCACATTGAAATTAATTTGCAGTGCGTTCATCAGATCGTCTTTTACCGTAACGGGTAATAGCATCAGTGAATCATTCTGTTGAATGAAATCACCGCGCTCAACAATTTCATAGTGGCCGCACTCTGCCCACTTTTGATATTATAAAATGTTGGGCTGTGATTGTTTAGCCAGAGAAAGTACTGACGCTAATGAATCTCTATTGAAGGAATAAAAAGCATCAACAAATTCATTTGCGATAACCACATTGCTACTTTGACTCACGGGAGTTTCAACGGTTAAGAACATAAGAACACCTACAAAGGCGGAGGTTTTGCGCGTTGCTGCTTATTCAATTATTATTCTTCCAAGTTCATAATCTATCACTTCATCATATTCTTCAACATGTCCATAATGTGGTTCATTTCGAAGAATCATTGATATAGCATCTTTATCGTCTTCTGGAATTTGATATCCATAGATTATTCCAAGTAAAGCTTCTCTTGGAGTATAAAATGAATCTCTATGGTACTCACCTTCCTCATGTATGTGATATATCCTGACTTCTTTTTCATATTTCCAATTTGAATCTTTGGCTGATATTATCGGGATATCTGATTCATACTCTATTCTATTTTCTTTTTCTAAAAGAGTAATCGTTGGTTTTACTCCGTATTGTACGGAAATTAGTTCGAAGTTGTCTATGCTCTTCAAGCTTTGTAGAAGAATGTCTTTGTCATACATCAGACATATTCCTGAATGTTTATCTGAATAATGAGCCCACATTAAAGTTTCTGTTGCCGTTTTTGAAAAGCAAGAGATTCTATATTTTTTTAATTCATAATTGAACCAGTAGTCCATATAAAGATCTAGGAACCTACTTTCTTCATTTTCGTTCCACCAATAATTCAGTCGTTTACCTTTTAAAAAATTGTTTAACGCCTTTTTGCTCGGTTTAAATTCAGCATTCTTTATTTTAATCATTCCCTCAAGTTGGTCATTCATTGAGGAGGGTGGGTTAAATCTAAGTTGCCCTAAAATTAGATTTCTGAAAGTAAAAGCGTTAAGGGATGTGTATTTGTAAATGTAATTCGGTTTGTGTTTCATTGTTTTTGTCAGAGCAAACTATAACGGAATCATTTTTTAAGCAGTGGTACGCAGCTCTACTTCCCACCCTTCAAATTCTCAGCCACCATCAACACAAAATCTTTTCCTTTCACAAATCCTTTTCCATATTCAGCATCATACTTGTCGGTGATGCCGAGGGCAGCCATGTCTTCAATCTTCTTTCCTTTCTTCAATGCTGCTGCTACCTGGTCTCGGATGTCGGCTATGTGATCGCGCACTTTTTTTACATCGGCTTTCGTGGCCACTTCACCATGGCCGGGAATTACTTTAGTGTTGTCATCAATCAGTAAAAGAATTTTATCGAGTGTGTTAATAAATCCATTGACACCGCCACCGCTGGAGATATCAATGAAAGGATAGCCATAACGAACAAACGCATCACCGGTGTGAACAATGTTTGCTTTTTTGAATTGAACGATCACATCGCCATCGGTGTGGCCAGCATCAAAGTGATGGAGGATGATGTCTTCGTCATTCAAATGAAAATTAAGTTTGTCGGCAAAGGTGATGGCTGGCCATGCTTCTTTGTCGCGGGGAGGGGTAGTGCGGTTCGCTCTGGCGTTGAAGGATTCTTTCATCATGCGCTCGCGCACCTGGTCGTGGGCCACAATGGTGGCGCCCATCTTATAAAAGTTTTCATTACCACCGCTGTGGTCGCCATGCAGGTGGGTGTTGATCATGAATTTTATTTCTCCGGGATCGAGTGTTTTCACAGCGCCATTGATTTTGTTGGAGAGTGGAGCAAATTGATTGTCGATCACGAGGGTTCCTTCCTTTCCGATCATGACACCGATGTTGCCTCCCGAGCCTTTCAACATATAGATTTGCTCCGATAGTTTAACCGGGCGGATTGTAACGCTGTCATAATTGGTTTGTGCGCTAACCGTAAACGCAATCAATAAAAAGAAGATGCTTAGATGATTTGATTTCATGGGATGGTGATTTGATTGAATGATAAAAATAGTCAAAAATCAGGTATATCTAAGTAGAATAGGGGTATCGGACTTAATCTTACCACTGAGGAGCACAGAGAAATGCAGCGTAGATATTCACGGAGGCACGTGTTTGATTTTTAGTTTTGATAGTTCAAACACATAGCAAGAAACAGGTTGAGCAATTAATCCATTCACGGCAGTTTTGTGTCAGCAAAAAATTATAGCTTTATGAGAACCGTTATGGATCAGGACATCAACTATCAGCGTATCGAGCAGGCTATTCAGTACCTCGAAAAAAACATTCAGCATCAACCGGAATTGGATGAGGTTGCCGAAGTAGTACACCTTTCTTCTTTTCATTTTCAACGATTGTTTAGGGAGTGGGCAGGCATTAGCCCCAAGCGATTTTTACAATTTCTCACTGTTGATTTTTTAAAAACAAAGCTTAAGGAATCTAAAAACCTGTTGGAGGTGGCTGAGGCTGCAGGGCTTTCCAGTCAGTCGCGGGTGTATGATTTGTTCACTAGGTTGGAGGCAGTCACTCCACAAGAATACAAACAAAGTGGAACGGGCATTCGCATTGAATACGGAATTCATGAAACACCATTTGGTGATGCATTGATTGGAGTAACCGAACGTGGGGTTTGCTGGCTCTCGTTCATCAATACGGATGAAGATCCTAAACATGAGTTAGAGGCGATGAAAGCGCATTGGCATAATTCGGTGTTTCATCAGAATCAGGTTCTGACGGAAGAATTTGTTAGCGATATTTTTGCACGCAAAGCCTCAAACGGGCATACGAAAATTCACCTGCTGGTGAAGGGTACGAACTTTCAAATCAAAGTATGGGAGGCGTTGTTAAAACTTCCTTTGGGAAATGTGTCTACGTATCAGGATATCGCTTTAAAAATATATAATCCTAAAGCCATGCAAGCGGTGGGTTCTGCGGTGGGTTCCAATCATATAGCCTATTTGATTCCTTGTCACCGCGTCATCCGCAAAGATGGTGTACTCGGTGAGTATCGCTGGAATGCTACGCGAAAGAAAGGGATCATTGGTTGGGAGATGGCCGCTGCGGAAGTGATCAAATAATTCCTGTATATTGAATGCTTAATTTTAACTAATACTCCATTGATTCATACTACTGTTGCTTCATCTGTCTTTAAAAGATTATTTCTTCCGGGTGTTATTCTTCAATCTGTATTGATTGGTGGTGGTTATGCTACAGGTCGCGAGATTGTAGAGTATGGAGGAAAGTTTGGAGCCAGTGGTTGGGTCAGTGGCCTCGCCATATTCTTTGGCTTTTCACTCATCGCATTTTTATCGATGGAGGCGAGTCGCTACTGGAAAGTATATGACTACAAATCATTATTGAAAAAGTTAATCGGTCCCGGTTGGATCGCTTACGAAATCGTGTACTTGTTATTGGCCGTGTTGATCATCGCGGTGATGGCATCGGCAGCCGGTGAGATTTTAAATCAGACTTTAAATTTCAATAAGTGGGTGGGCGTGGTGTTGATTACAGTTGTAGTGGGCTTCTTAAATTACAAGGGCGAGGAGATGATTGCCAAACTGGAAACCATCGGATCGGTAGCGCTGTTTGTTGCTTATTTTGTTTTTACTTTTTATGTGTTCGGAAGCAAAGGTGATGTGATCGCGCAAACTTTCCGTGATTGGAATACAAGTTACATGCAGGATGCACCGGGCATCGGTATTTTATTATGGACAGGTATTTTATATGTAGGTTATAATCTGGCTGTATATCCGGCTTCATTTTTTACGTTCCGTAATCTTCATACGAGAAAGGAGAGCATTATTGCTTCGATCATTTCAGGATTGATGATGACCATTCCCTGGTTCCTGACTTACTTCGCCATCATGGCCTACTATCCCGATAAGAGCGTATTGGAATCAACAGTGCCTTGGTTAAAAATGCTGGAAGAGTTCAGTCCAATTTTAATTGCTGTATTTGGTATAGTCGTTGGCTGGACATTGATTGAAACAGCTACGGGTATGATTCACGCATTCATTAGCCGTATAGAAACTGAGGCGATTGAAAAAGGCAAACCATTACAAAATATAACAAAAGCCTACATTTCACTCGCTGCTCTGATTGCTTCTCTTATTTTATCACAGATTGGCATCATTGATCTTGTTGCGAAAGGCTATAGCGTTATGGCGTATGCGATGATTGCGGTATATGCTGTGCCACTTCTGATTTTTTCCGGAAGGTTCTTGAAGAAAAAATAGTCCAATAAAAAAACCGAGGACTAACCCCGGTTTTTTCATGCATGGCACATTGCCAACTCGACATTTTCAATTGTCCATTAATTTAATATCCCCACTTCTTCATCACCTCATAATCTTCCTTCATACACTGAATCGGAGCCTTGCCTTGATAAGACTCCTGTTCGATGATGAAATGAATAGTGCCACCTGAATCGCGACAGATGTCAATGACCTCCTTTACACCAACAATGCCAGCACCTAAAATCGTACTCTCATATTTCTCATGGCTTCCATCCGGGCTTTTGATTTCATCTTTCACATGCAATGATTCAAAGCGACCGGGGAATTTCTTCACGATATCAATTGCTTTGGCGCCACCATTATATAAGTTGCCAGTGTCGAGTTGTTGCATCACCAGATTTGGATCGGTGTTATTTAAAATGATGTCGTACAGCGTTTCATCACCATGCTTTTCATTGAATTCAAAATGGTGATTGTGATATCCGAATTTCATTCCTGATTTTTTGCAGAGTTCACCACTCTTATTAAAGGCTTCCAGTATATGCATGAGGGCTTCCCTGGATTGGCGCACTTTAGAATCCATCGAAGGACTGATGACAAACTCCTGTTCCATGTACGCAGCATCTTCAACCGTATATTTCCATGAATCTGTAAAGTCTTTTTTGGTGGCATCCCAATGCTTACTCATGTTCAACACGGTGTGCCCACTTGGCATCTTCATGCCTAGGTCTTTTAACACTTTCTTAAATTCTTGTGGAGTCCAGCCATAGAATTTTCTGTCTACATAGTCGGCATGTTCCACATATTTGTAACCGATCTTAGCAAGTTCCTTTAGTGTAGCAAGTGGGTCTGCCTTCATTTCATCGCGAACGCAATAAAGTTGCAAGCCTAATAATTTCTTTTTAGGCGGATTGACAAACAAGGAAGTGGAAAGTAAGGAACCTCCCGCCACAGCGAGGGTACTCTTTTTAAGAAAATCTCTGCGTGATGTTGTCATGGTAGTTTGTTAGTTAGTTGAAAGTAATACAGAACCTTTATTTATCATATTCTTTTTCTTTAAATGGTTCTGCCTGTTTGTTTTGGTGATTGTTTAGTCATAAAAAAGCACCATCCCGAATGAGATGATGCTTCTTAAAAAAGAAAATAATTTGATCAGATCGATTCTACTTCTGTAATCACCACTTTTTCCATCACATCTCCCTGGCGGATGGTATCAATCACATCCAATCCTTCATACACTTTTCCAAACACGGTATGGTTTCGATCGAGGTGAGCTGTATTCTGGCGATTGTGACAAATAAAGAATTGTGAACCGCCTGTATTACGACCAGCATGAGCCATGGATATAACGCCACGATCGTGATATTGATTTTTTCCAGTAAGTTCGCAATTAATGGTATAGCCTGGTCCGCCATTACCGATACCATTCGGGCAACCACCCTGAATCATAAAATTAGGAATCACCCTGTGGAAGATAATGCCATCATAAAAACCTTTTTCGGCTAGCGTGGCGAAGTTGTTAACCGCAATAGGAGCATCCTCTTCAAAGAACTGGATTTTCATCACTCCTTTTTTGGTATGGATTTCAGCAATTTTCATTTTGAATGTTTTAAAATTTTAGTGCAAGATAACAGGAAATTGAAATCAATCTTTGGTGTATTTAGTTCATTTTTAGTATTTTCAATATAGCCTACTAATTATGGTGAACTATGAAAAGTGCCACATACAAGATAAGCGTGAATGAATCTGAATCTGTATCCGCTGAGGTTTATTTGCTCGAATCACCAAAAGCAATTTTTGTATTTGCCCATGGTGCTGGCGCGGGAATGAATCATGCTTTCATGAAGGAGTTATCTCAGGAGCTTGCCCATCATCAGATCGCCACACTTCGCTATAATTTTCTCTTCATGGAACAAAAGAAGAAGCGTCCTGATTTTGCTCCTGTTGCGCTTAAGGCTGTGGAGGCTGCTATAAAGAAATCGGCTAAGCTCTTTCCAAAAGTACCCGCCTTTGCAGGCGGCAAATCATTTGGAGGTCGAATGACTTCGACCTACTTATCTTTAGTAGAGGATAAGCAAATAAGAGGAATCGTTTTCGTTGGGTTCCCACTGCATCCCGCAGGAAAATCTTCCGTTGATCGTGCCGTTCATTTGAAGAATGTAAAACAGCCTATGCTTTTTCTTCAAGGCACAAAAGATTCCCTGGCGGAGTGGAACCTTATCGAACAGGTTTGTGCTGAACTTCCGTTATCGAAATTGATCAGACTGGAAGGAATGGATCATAGTTTTAACTCAACAAAGAAACAAAACCTGATTTCTATTCTGGCTTTGGAGATCAGTCAGTGGATTGATGAACAGTTATCATAGCGTAACATTATTTTTGTAATGCTAGCTGATAGGCATTTTCATAATGCTTGATCAGTGTCTCCCAATCAAAAGCTGAAGAATAATTCTCTACGTTGTTGCGCTGCATGCTTCTGCTTCTGCGATCTTGTTGTAAAAATTTATACAGGAAGCCAGCCAGTTGTTTGGCACTCCAATCAAAAGTACGTTTGCCACGCTCAACCACAAACATTCCACCTTTTTCATGATCGGGCATGTTACGCAATAGATAATCGCCAAAGCCACTGAGATCGCTGGTTACTGCGGGCACACCGCTGGCCATGCACTCGAGTGGCGTGTAGCCCCACGGTTCATAATAGCTGGGGAAAATTCCAAGATGGCAACCGCGAACAAATTGACCGTAGTCCATACCAAAGAGTGGATTGGTAGAATTAATAAAATCAGGATGATAGACGATCTTCACTTTATCTTCTTCGCGGTTAATCAAATCTCGTCTTATTAAAAACTGAAGAATTTCATCCTGCTCCTCATTCACTAGTTTATGAGTAACAGGCAATGGCATCTTACTGCTTTTCCACGATTGAATTGTTCTTCGGTAGCGGAGTTTCCAATATTCATCTACAAAATCATTTAACTCCGGCAGCCGGTGATCTTTGCGACTCGTGCTTTCAAAAAATAAGCGCTTGCCCACTTGCCGTTGAATGGCCTCGCACGTTTGCCGTATCTCTTCCATCACAGCTCGCGATTGCAATACTTCTGGTCTGATGTTGTAGAATTCACGCTTGGTAACAAAAAACATCACTACGGTGAGATGCGATTTTTCTTGTTTTAACTGATGATTTAAATGTACCAGTGCTTCGAGGGTGAGGTCAAAGCCCTTGTTCTTGTATTCATATCGCCCTGACGTAAAAAAGTATACCGTGTTACTTAAGTCGAACGAATATGAATTGAAGAAATGCCCCATCACAAATTCATGAATTTGTTCTTTGTGAAGCGAATGAAGATTTTGAGATTCGTGCAAGGCTTCAAAGCGTTGAATATTCAATCCGTTAGGTAGGATGATATCAGGGGTTCTTCTCAGAAGATGCTTACACTCACGCGCTGTAACATCACTCACCGTGCTCATCACATCACAACTCTGTGCACAACCATACTCAATGGCGGCCTCTGTTTCCACTCCAAATTTATGAGCCTCATCTTCCCATTTAAAAAATGGAAGATGTGCGTAGAATAATGGCGAGTTAATGGCAAGGTGTCTTCCCAGCTGAGTGGCATGTGTTGTGAAAATAGTTTTCACAGGCATCTTATCACGCTTGATGTCGAGGATGGGAAGTCCGGCCATCCATTCGTGAAAGTGAGCGATTAATGTTTTATCGTTGCCTGCCAACTTCACCAATTCATCGATAAAGAGTTTTGTCAAATAGGCGAAGCCAATAACCTGATCAATCAGTGGCGTAGCATTGGTAGTGCTGATGCTGTGATTTTTCCAAAGTAAATAATTAATCACCGCCATAGCCTTTTCTTCGATTACAGGATTAAGCAACACAACACGTGGCTTCCCGGTGATCAGCCATTCGGCATACATCACATCGTATCCTTTCTTTCGCAAGTTGGCAGCCGCTAAACCAAAAATGTCGGCTGCATCTTCTAATGGTTCTAATTCAGCATGAATACTTTTGTTTACATAAGGCCCGATCAAGCAATATCTTCCATTCCAGTTTTCCATGATGGCAGGTGCCTTCGATCGGATAACGGTGTAGATTCCGCCTACTTGATTACACACTTCCCATGCTATTTCTACAAGTAAGTTATTCGATGTTGATGTATTTGATTTTGATGATCGTTTTGGCATGACTTAAGTCAAACTGACTGAGTTAATTCTAATAGGGATCAATTTAATGACAAAATTTCTCAAAAACATCATTCTGAATAGCTGGATTATAATTTGTGATTATGGGGTTACAAACTTGTTGATTATGAGCTTTGATAAATACACCATAAAGTCGCAGGAAGCACTTCAGAAATCTGCTGAGATTGCTACCAGCCACCTGCAACAGGCCATTGAACCCGGTCACTTGCTAAAAGCTATATTGGAAACAGATGAAAATGTTTCTAACTACCTGTTCAAAAAATTGAACATTAACGACCCCATTCTTACCACTAAGTTGGATGAAATTATTAATGCTTATCCAAAAGTGTCGGGTCAACAGGCCTATCTTTCTTCTGCCACCAATTCGGTATTGCAAAATGCTGAAAAGGAATTGCGCGAATTTAAAGATGACTACATCGCAGTAGAACATTTACTGCTTGCCTTACTGGGCACAAAAGATAAAGTGTCTTCCATCATGAAAGATGCTGGCTTTGAAAAGAGCAGCCTGGTGAAAGCCATCAAAGAATTGCGTGGCGGCTCGAAGGTTACGGATCAGAATGCGGAGGCCAAATACAAGTCATTGGAACGTTATTCTAAAAACCTGAATGATCTGGCGAAGAAGGGAAAAATCGACCCTGTTATTGGTCGGGATGAAGAAATAAGAAGAGTGCTTCAGATTCTTTCGCGCAGAACAAAGAACAACCCAATTCTTTTAGGTGAGCCTGGTGTGGGTAAGACTGCTATTGTGGAAGGCATGGCACAGCGCATTGTAGACGGTGATGTTCCTGAAAATTTAAAAAGTAAAATTCTGGTTTCATTGGATATGGGCTTGCTCGTAGCCGGTGCAAAATATAAAGGTGAGTTTGAAGAACGCCTCAAGGCGGTAATCAAAGAAGTGACTGATTCGAATGGAGAAATTATTTTATTCATCGATGAGATACACACGTTGATTGGTGCGGGTGGTGGAGAAGGCGCCATGGATGCTGCCAACTTATTAAAACCTGCATTAGCTCGTGGTGAACTTCATGCCATCGGTGCTACCACATTAAAAGAATATCAGAAATACATCGAGAAAGATAAAGCGCTCGAACGCAGATTTCAGGCGGTAATGGTGGATGAACCTTCTGTGGAGGATTCCATTTCCATTTTGCGTGGAATAAAAGATAAATATGAATTGCACCATGGAGTTCGCATCAAAGACGATGCAGTTATCGCTGCAGTAGAATTATCAAGTCGTTATATCACCGATCGTTTTCTTCCCGACAAGGCCATTGACTTAATGGACGAGTCGGCTGCTAAGTTGAGGTTGGAGATGGATTCACTTCCCGAAGAGTTGGATGAGTTGAATCGCAAGATCATGCAATTGGAAATTGAACGTGAAGCGATTCGCAGGGAAAAGGATAAAGATAAAGAAGCGATTTTAAGTAAAGAGATAGCCGAGCTTTCTGAAAAGCGTAACTCACTTAAAGCAAAGTGGGAGAGTGAGAAGACGATCGTGCAAGGGTTGCGAAAAGAGAAAGAGAACATTGAGCAATTAAAGCACGAAGCCGAGCAAGCTGAGAAAGCTGGTGACTACGGAAAAGTAGCGGAGATTCGTTACGGAAAAATCACTGAGACTGAAAAGAAGGTTAAAGATCTTCAAACTGAGATGAAGGCAATGCAAGGCGAACACTCCTTATTAAAGGAAGAAGTAGACAGTGAAGACATTGCCGAAATTGTAGCGCGGTGGACCGGTATTCCGGTTTCGAAAATGTTGCAGAGTGAGCGTGAGAAACTTTTACATCTGGAGGATGAATTGGGAAAACGCTTAGCTGGACAAGAGGAAGCGATCCAAGCATTGAGTGATGCTGTTCGCAGAAGTCGTGCGGGCTTGCAAGATCCGAAGCGCCCGATTGGTTCGTTCATTTTCATGGGTACCACTGGTGTTGGAAAAACAGAATTGTCAAAAGCACTAGCCGATTATTTATTCAATGACGAAAACGCCATGGTGCGCATCGACATGAGTGAATACCAGGAGCGCCATAGCGTGAGTCGGTTGATTGGTGCACCTCCCGGTTATGTTGGCTACGAAGAAGGAGGCCAGTTGACCGAAGCGGTGAGAAGGAAACCTTATTCTGTGGTGCTGCTGGATGAAATTGAAAAAGCACATCCGGATGTGTTTAACATTTTATTGCAGGTTCTTGATGATGGGCGGTTGACCGACAACAAAGGTCGTGTAGCGAATTTCAAGAACACGATCATCATCATGACAACCAATATCGGGTCGCACATCATTCAGGAGAACTTTGAAAAAATGACCGAAGCCAACTATTTCAATGTAATTGAAAGCACCAAAGACGAAGTGCTTGCGTTATTGAGAAAAACCGTTCGACCTGAGTTTATCAACCGGATTGATGAGATTATTATGTTCCGTCCGTTAACAAGGGCTGATATCAGAAAAGTGGTATCGATACAATTTAAGATGGTAAAGCAGCGTTTAATTGATAGTGGCATAAAATTGGATATTTCCGACAAAGCGCTGGACCGATTAGCGAAAATGGGTTTCGATCCGCAGTTTGGGGCGAGACCACTGAAGAGGGTTATTCAGCGGGAAATACTGAATGAACTTTCTAAACAAATTCTAAGCGGGAAAGTGAACAAGGAGAGTGTGATTTATGTTAATATGAAAAACGAAGTGGAATTTGAATTTATAAATAGATCAGAGGCTGAACTAGTAGAATAAGCCTAAGACAGTGAGGTCCCGGGTTCACTGGGAAGGGTTGTGGGGTTTGGTTTTTGGGGTAAGAGCGGGCTGAGGGGCCCGCTCTTTGTTTTTATGCTTTTTTAAAGAAGTTCATTCGCCAGATTCGCCAATTCCGAGCGCTCGCCTTTCTCCAACGTAATATGGGCATACAACTCATGACCTTTTAATCGATCAATCAGATACGACAACCCATTACTTTGCGTATCCAGGTAAGGTGTATCAATCTGGTAAATATCACCTGTGAAAATAATCTTGGTATTTTCGCCAGCACGGGTAATGATTGTTTTTACTTCGTGCGGAGTCAGGTTTTGTGCTTCGTCTACAATGAAACAAATATTGGATAAACTTCTGCCGCGTATGTAGGCGAGGGGAGTGATCACCAGTTTTTCATTTTGAACCATTTCAGTGATTTTCGAATATTCCTTATCCGATTCACTGTATTGGTTCTGAATAAATTTAAGGTTGTCCCACAGGGGTTCCATGTATGGATTCAGTTTTGATTTGATATCACCGGGCAAGTAGCCGATATCTTTATTACTGAGTGGCACAATTGGGCGTGCTAGGTAGATCTGTTTGTATTCTCTTTTCTGTTCCATTGCTGCCGCAAGAGCAATCAATGTTTTACCAGTTCCTGCCACACCTTGCATCGACACCAAACGTATTTCCGGTTTTAGCATGGCATGTATGGCAAATGCTTGTTCTGCATTTCGTGGTTTAATGCCGTACACATTTTTTTTCTCCACTTGTTCTACCAAGCCGTTGGCAGAGTTGTAAAAGGCCAGTACCGATTTTTTCCCACTCTTTAAAATGAAATAGTGGTTTTTCATGGGTTTGCTTTTACCCAATACATCCTCCGGTGGGCAGTAACCTTTTTCATACAACACGTTAATGATCGTAGGATCTACATCGTCAATCACCGTGCGGCCATTGTGCAGCGAGCTGATGTTTTGAATTTTTCCTGTTGTATAATCTTCGGCTTGCAAGCCAAGTGCTTTTGCTTTTAGTCGCAGGTTTACATCTTTGGATACGAGGATGACTTTTCTTCCTTTCTCCTCTTTCTGTAAGACAAGCGCAGAATTCAGAATGCGGTGATCTGCTTTGTCCTCATTAAAAACTTTGTTGGCATCAACCTGACTTGTGCCACTGGAGTCCATCACTACCTTAAAATTTCCTTTACCTTTTCCGTTGATGGGATTCCAATGATGGAGCATCTGGTCTTTGGCCAGCTTATCGATGAGGCGGATAAACTCGCGTGCTTCAAAATTTTTCGTGTCGTTGCCCTTCTTAAAACTGTCGAGTTCTTCCAACACGGTAATGGGAATACCTACATCGTGTTCGTCAAAATTTAGAATGCTATTGTGTTCGTAAATGATGACAGAGGTGTCCAAAACGAAAATCTTCTTGTCTTTGTCTTTCTTGGCCATAGTGGTTAGTTAAGCTAAAAAAAATGCGAAGACACGTTTCTTACAATGTTGAAAAGGAACCTTGCAAGTAAAAACGAGTCTTCGCGTCATTCAATCTGTAAGTTAAATCTAACGAATGCGGTTGTGAAAATGCAACAGATTGGGATAATCTTTTTGTGAGGCTTTTGTTACGTTCTGGAATACAAATCACCTTTTTTGGTGGCAGTGATTTTTAACACATTTGCGAGCACCAATAAAATAAGTTTGCGCCTCGATTTAAAGCGGTTGAGCCCGGATAATTTTTGGTAAGCCTGCATAGTAATCGATTTATGTTCATGCAGGTATTCCATCAGCTTTTTCTCTTCATCGCCAAACGTGAATCTGATATCGCGTTTTTGTTTCGACCTGCGCACGATCTCTTCCATTTCCGGACTCGCTTTAATACTCATGTCCTTTTCGCGCACAAAACTCTGCTTCGTGTCTTTGTCAATTACTAAATAATGCGGACGCCTGCCGCTGGGTGGAATATCAAACCGCACCACGAATCTATTCTCCGCTATTGCGATGAAAGATTCTTTATAAATTAGATCAGGTCGGCAATATTTCTTTAATGATTCGCTGACGACATGTGCTTCCTCTTCCGGATATTTCACTCCCGGTATCGATCCATCATCATCTATACCAATTAATAATGTGCCACCCTCGGTATTGGCAAAAGCAATCAGTTCTCGTACAATTTTTTCAGGATACTCGGCCTTTCGCTTGAATTCAAGCTGTAAGCCTTCACCTTCGGCAGCAAGCTTTTTTAACTCACGAATTTCGGTGGAGTTAACGCTTGCCGCTTCCGAAGTCTTCATCGTCATCTGATTCATCTTCGTCATCCGCATCCTCTCCTTTCGGCAAATTAAACATGCTGCTGAGCAGATCTTTAAATTGTGATCCTGAAGTAAGTGTGTGTTTGCTAATTAAACTAAACTCGGCCAATCCATGAAGAGCAAACTCCATCAGGAAAAGTTTATGTTTGGTATCGGCACTTTTTTGAAATTCATTAATAAGGTCAGCCAATCCGGGAACGGAGATCAATGACTTCTCATAATCGGCATTGGTCATATCGTGCAACAAATCGATTGTGTTGCCATCACCAAACCAGTGAGTGATTTTTTTATATGGACTTTTTTCTTTTTGCTTCCTGAATTTATCCGGATCAGGAAAGTAATTGACAAACTGTGCTCGAATTGCCTTGCCAACTAAATTCTGGGCTACAATGCCAGGGCCTTCTTGCTGACCTTCATAGACCAATTCAACTTTACCCGTGATGGATGGAACAACGCCAATAAAATCAGAGATGCGCACCGTTGTGTTTTTATCATGATTAATTAATGATCTTCGTTCCGCTGCAGCGATCAGACTTTCATAGGCAGAAATGGTAAGTCGTGCTGATACACCGCTCTTCGCATCTACATACTCACTCTTGCGTGCTTCAAAAGCAATTTGCTCAACCAAGTCTTTTGCGATTTCATTGGCAGAAACCAGTTGAGTTTGTTCTTCGCGAATGTATGCTTCTTGCTGAGTAATCTTTTTACTCACTTCCATCGATTTTGGATAGTGTGTAATGATCTGACTATCGATGCGATCTTTTAACGGAGTAACAATGCTTCCGCGATTGGTGTAATCCTCCGGATTGGCAGTAAACACAAACTGAAGGTCGAGCAGGAGGCGAATCTTAAAACCACGAATCTGAATGTCACCCTCTTGTAAGATATTAAATAGAGCCACCTGAATGCGAGCTTGCAAATCGGGAAGTTCGTTGATCACAAAAATGCAACGATGTGAACGTGGAATTAATCCGAAGTGAATCACGCGCTCATCCGAATAAGGTAATTTTAATGAAGCAGCTTTAATAGGATCAACGTCACCAATCAAATCGGCAATAGAAACATCAGGTGTTGCTAACTTTTCGGTGTAACGATCTTCGCGATGCAACCATGTGATGGGCATTTGATCTCCTAACTCATGAATCTTATCTTTTCCATAGCGTGAGATGGGATGTAACGGGTCATCATTTAATTCAGAACCTTCAATCACCGGAACATATTCATCCAGCAGGTTTACCATTAAACGGGCAAGTCGTGTTTTTGCCTGGCCCCGCAATCCCAATAAGTTTACGTCATGACCAGCCAGAATAGCTCTTTCCAAGTCAGGTATTACCGTTTCTTCGTAGCCCCAGATTCCTTCAAATACTTTTTCTTTTGCTTTCAGTTTTTGAATTAGGTTTGCTCTCAATTCATCTTTTATCGTTTTGAAATGATAGCCTGCACTTTTAAGCTGAGCAAGTGTCTTTATGTTTTTGTGGTCTTTCATTGTCGTGGTTAGTTGTTCGTATGGTTTGCACATTAAGTGCCAACAACGATTCTATAAATTCTTTGCGCGGTTTCTTTTAAAGTCTTCGAACACCAGATTGCCTAGGCCTTGCAGACTACTGTAATATGCATTGCCATTATTTGCCTTGGTAAACTCTCTTACAAATGCTTTGAGGTATGGATCTGTGGCAATCATAAACGTGGTAACAGGTATTTTCAATTTTCTTAATTGAGTGGCCAGATCCAAAGTCTTATTTAAGATTTTATGATCTAACCCAAAACTATTTTTGTAATACTTAATGCCTTGTTTAATGCAGGTTGGCTTTCCATCGGTGATCATGAACACCTGTTTATTGGTATTTTTTCTTCTTCTTAAAATATCCATTGCCAGTTCAAGACCTGCTACCGTATTTGTATGATAAGGGCCTACTTGCAGATAAGGAAGATCTTTGATTTCAATTTGCCAGGCGTCATCACCAAAGACTAAAATATCGAGGGTGTCTTTCGGGTATTTTTTTGTGATCAGTTCTGCCAGTGCCATCGATACCTTTTTCGCAGGTGTGATGCGATCTTCTCCATATAAAATCATGGAATGCGAGATGTCGATCATCAGCACGGTAGAGGTCTGTGTTTTGTATTCGCTTTCAATAACCTCCAGATCTTCTTCGGTCATGAAGAAATCTTCCAGTCCATGATTGATTTGTGCGTTGCGCAATGATTCCGTCATCGAGATTTGTTCTAGTGTATCTCCAAATTCATAATCACGTCTGTCGGTAGTGGCCTCGTCTCCGCGGCCGCTATGATGTGTTTTATGTTCTCCCGATTTTGTTTTCTTCAGTTTGCCAAAGATCTCTTCCAGCGCAGACTGCCTAAGGCTTTGCTCGCTCTTGGCTTTGAGTTTGAATTCACCACCCGGACCTTCATCGCTGATGTATCCGTTTTTTTTCAGGTCTTTAATGAAATCGCCAATACCATAATTTGGATTGGTGAGGTTGTATTGCTTATCCACTTCGGTCAGCCATTGAAGCGCTTCCGATACATTGCCCGAAGTAATCAAGATCAGCTCCATGAAAATCTTCAGCAATCTTTCAAAGTCACTTTTCTCACTTTCAGGTGGCAGGGTGTATTGTGAGAAGCGATGTCCTAACATAGTGTGTAAATAGTGTAGTGCAACTATAACCAAAAAGACCTCATTCTGTTTACAGGCGCTTATTAAATCACCAACAAAAAAAGGAGTTTCGGAAATGAAATGTTAAAAAAATCAGAAACGACCCTTTTTCAGGCTACCTCTAAATTTCTCCGCGAATTCATGTCTTTTTTTTCTTTTTTTAACTTCATCGTTCCATAGATGTAATCCCAAAGGGGAGAAGAAACACCAAATACGACTTCTCCATCTTTGTAATGGTGAACTCTGTGATTGACCCAAAGTATTTTGAAAAAGTTTTTAGGAGGAGGATAGGCGTGTACCATGTAATGAACCGAAAGGTATAATGCATAACCTACCAGAAATCCAGGAAGGAATGCGAACACAAAGTCGCCCATAATTACCTTAAACAACAATAGAAGAATGGTGGATAATGTGATGCTGAGCAGTGGAGGCATGGCTAACCGATCTTTATCTTTTGGAAACTCATGATGCACACCATGTACGGTGTATTGAAACTTAGCCCTGAACTCAGTATAAGGCTTTAAATGAAAGATATACCTGTGTATCATATATTCTACCCATGTAAATGAGACCAATCCCACGAAGAACAGGCCTATTGTGATTACCGCAGTAAGATTCGTGTTTTGAATATTCCAATAAAGAAGTCCGCCAGCATAGGTGAAGAATATAATAAGCGGAACAGAGATGTGTGTGCGGCTTAACTTTTCAAGAATAGGGTTATTAAATAATCTTCTAGATCCCTTGTTTTGTGGTTTAATAGTAGTACTCATAACAAAAAAATTTAATCCTAAAAAAATTAGTTTGATTAATAACTATTAAGGCCTTACAGCACCTTCTTAAGTTAAGGAACCGACAGGGCGATGTTTAGCGGCTTTTTCTAATATTTTTTCGTAATAACGCTCGTACAAAGGTAATATGTTGCTGATGTCAAATTCTTTGGCACGGGCCAATGCACTTTCTTTGAATTTGGGTAAATTGTTTTTATCCAGAACAAATAGTGCATTTCGGGTCATATCTTCTACATCTCCAACGTTGCTCATAAATCCGGTTACTCCTTGTAGCTGCAATTCAGGTAAGCCACCCGTGTTACTCGAAATTACAGGTACCTCACAAGCCATGGCCTCCAAAGCTGCCAATCCGAAACTTTCTTTCTCTGAAGGCATTAAGAAAAGGTCTGCTACTGACAACACTTCTTCTACGGCTTCCAGTTTGCCTAAAAAACGCACGGCATCGCCAATGGCCAAATCGCGTGCCATGGTTTCTGCCACCGAGCGTTCGGGGCCATCTCCGATCAGCAATAACTTGGATGGAATTTCTTTATGGATGTTATTAAACACTTTAACAACATCGCCCACCCGTTTTACTTTTCTGAAATTGGAAGTGTGCACGATCAGTGATTCGCCATGCGGGCAAATGGCTTTTTTAAAGTGATCCTTCTTTTGCTTCTTAAATTTTTCAAGGTCAATGAAGTTTGGAATCACTTCAATGTCGCGGGTGATTTTAAATGAATGATAGGTTTCTTTCTTTAAATCTTCAGACACGGAAGTAACGCCATCCGATTCGTTGATGCTGAATGTTACCACGGGTTCGTACGAAGCATCTTTTCCAACTAATGTTATGTCTGTTCCGTGAAGTGTAGTAACAACCGGAATATAAATGCCATGGGTCTTTAAAATTTGCTTGGCCATGTAAGCAGCAGAGGCGTGCGGAATCGCATAATGCACGTGGAGTAAATCCAATTTTTCATTCTTTACCACACTCACCATTTTACTAGCCAATGCCAACTCGTAAGGTGGATATTCAAATAGCGGATAAGAGCGAACTCCAACTTCGTGATAAAACAGATTCTCGTTTAGAAAGTCCAGCCTGCTCGGTTGACTGTATGTAATGAAGTGAACCTCATGACCTTCCTTGGCCAGCGCCTTTCCTAATTCAGTAGCTACCACCCCGCTGCCACCAAAAGTTGGATAACATACTATTCCGATTTTCATGAGTTTCATTATTATGTCTTAAAGTTCATTTTTTGAAGACTTTGTTATTAACCGGTTTTTTATCGGTTTGGTTTCGGATTCCTGCCTTAATAAGCCATCCATGCCCCAAAATATTAGTATTGCTGGTAATCAAAGATGGCCTTATAGATAATCTCCTGAATACGTGGACGAATATTGGAATTTAATAGTCTATTGTTTGTCATATCCGGGTGAACTCTATTCGATAAATAAATAAATACGAGGTTAAATTCTGGGTCAATCCAAATGCAAGTGCCCGTGAATCCCGTGTGACCAAAAGTTCTATTGGAGGCTAAAAGCGTGGTGGGGCCATTCCATTCACTGGGAGTGGGTTTATCCCAACCAAGGCCACGTCTGCTGGGCACATATTGTTTTTTAGTAAACAGTTCGACCGTTTCAGGTTTGTAATAATGTTGACCTCCGTAGCTACCTTTTTGCAATAACATTTGACCAAGTTTGGCCAGATCATTGGCAGTGCCGAACAATCCGGCATGGCCGGCAATGCCACCATGCATGGCTGCGCCCTGATCGTGTACATAGCCTGT
Organism: Bacteroidota bacterium; assembly: GCA_947470895.1. Lineage (GTDB taxonomy): Bacteria > Bacteroidota > Bacteroidia > Cytophagales > Cyclobacteriaceae > ELB16-189. The sequence goes on along the minus strand of CANIVF010000018.1, from coordinate 43,254 downwards.
TAATAATTCCTTTCTGAACAGCATGTCATTTTCGGTAGGAGCGATTTGGGTATCAGGAAATTTGCGAAGTGGTAAATACCCTAATGCATAGGCACCCAATGGTTCGTAAAGATTCTGTTCGAGAAATTTGTCCATCGGCTGGTTAAGAATTTTTTCAGCCAGGTGTTGAAGTATATAAAAACCCATATCGCTATAGGTATAATTATACGCATTGCGGGGAGGTTTTTCCCGAACCTTAGCCTTGATAATCCAATTCCACAAACTATCCTTCATAGACTTATGGGCAAAAATATTTTCGGCAACTGGAAAAGGATAATCGTCACTACTTGAAGTGCTATAATATTGAGGAAGTTGTACTCCATCTTTTACCGTTTGCGACCAGAAGGGCAAGAAGGGCCAAAGCCCGGCCTGGTGAGTAAGAATATCTTTGATTGTAAAATCTTTTTTATTTGAATTCTTCAATTCGGGCAGGTACACGGAGATCTTTTTGTTGACATCAATAAGCCCCTTCTCCTGCATGAACATGACCGTTTGTAGCGTAGCCGATACTTTTGTTACCGAGGCTAAGTCATAAATAGTCTTATCTGAAACTGGTATTTTATTTTCATAGGTGAGATAACCGTTCGATTGTTCAAATACCACTTTTCCATCTTTGGCCACTAATACGTGACTTCCCGGTGTGGCTCCAATCTCAATGGCTTCACGGGCTATGGCTTCAATTTTTGATAAGGTCTTGCTGTCAATCCCAGCGGCCTCAGGTAATGAATACGATAATCGATCAGTAGTTTCGCTTGGAATACCAAGTCCTTCTTTAAAATTAGAAATGGTGAATGGCAATTGTCCTTGCGAGCCGATAGCTCCAAAAATAACTTGTGCAGTAATCTTAGGCACATCGTTTTGATCCGTGTATCCCACCAATAAATTTGGAACTCCTTCCAGGTATTTGAGTTCGGCAGGATTACCAAAATGCCCGATGATTACTTCTTTTGTTTTCGCCAGTGATTGAATAAATGGACCAATGTCTTTGATCATAGAAGAAGACAAAGGAAAAAGGCCAACGACAACAACATCTGCAGCTTTCAATTTTGCTCTTAATAGCGTTGTGTCGCGGACAAACCGGACGGATAAATGCTCGAATGAAGCATACTTGGATAAGTAACGCGTAAATTCGTTTTGCTCTTCACGACCTATGCTTAAAGAAAGAAATTTCTTGTTTTCTATCCACTGCACGGGCACTTCATTGTTCTTATTGGTAACCAACGTTATGGATGCTTCAGAAATCTGATGTCTTAAAAGTTTGGCTTGTGGCGAGTTTAAGCGTGACATTAGATTATCTGTTGATACTTTTTTCCAATTGGAAAGGCCAGCATCGTATTTAGCAGCTAAAATTTTTCTTACGGCTTCATCTAGTCGGACCTTGAGAAGTTTATTTTTTTTTACACCCTTCGAAATCACTTTTAGTGAAGCTGAAATATTATCCGGATTAATTAAAATGTCATTGCCTACTTCAAGCGCCAGGCGTTCAATAACTCCTGCTTTTTGTTTGCCGGTGGTCTTTTGAAGATTTGCAATGTCAGTAAAGTTTAATCCTTTAAAGCCCAGATTCTGGGTAAGAATTTCGCTGATGAAAATTTGGGTAGATGAATTTGGCGTTGGATTGGTGTGAGGATAAAGATGAAGATGCGAAGTGAGAAGTCCTTGCAAGCCGGCATTGACTAATTGGCGATAAGGATAGAGCCCAACGGTGTCTAAAGGAGGTATAGAAATCAGGAATGATGAATCCAGATTATTAATCTTTTGCAAACTGGCCGGATGGATTGCGCAGGCCAATGCACCTCCGTGTTGCAATCCTTGCATATAGGCAACAGCCTTTGAAGCAACCCGCTCTTTAGAATCGCTGAAGTATCGCAACGCCTGAGGATAAGATTGCTTAGTAATATCAATGTCTGCATTGGGCGCAAAGTTGATATGAATTCCAAGGAGTTTCATCTCGCGTGCTACTTCTTTGCCCAATCGGTAAATTAGTGTGTCATCGCGGAGAGCCGCTAACTGCATGGCTTTTTGAAATTGTATGACGCTGTCAAGGGATTGTCCTAATCCCCACTCGGCATGCATCCCAACCAAAATGGGTATCTTAGAATTGGATTGGAGTTTATTTATTAGCTCAGCGTGACTCCGCGGACCTCCTCGCGTTATAAGGATAGAACCAGGTTGGAATTTGTTCACGAGGCTATTCAACTTATTCAACGCTTCAGGAGATGAATAAGCAGAGGCAGATATCATAAAGAGCTGACCAATCTTTTTTGAGGTATTCAGTGTTTGAAAAACACTGTCTACCCACTGGGTTTTAAGGTCTTGGGCAATGCTCGTTAAGAAAAGGAAAGAAAAGGAAATGGTTATGAAAACTTTTTTACCCATCAGGCCGTTCGATTTTTGTAATTTTACCACTCTAAATTTTCTCTCACAACGACAACGGGTTGAAGGTGAGAAGTAATAATGCAAAACTACGAGTCATTTATAATTAAATAAACGTCATGAAGTTTTTATCGGTATTCACAAAAGCGCCAAAATATCAAAAGTTTAACTACTCACCTCGTTTCTACGATCCTGTAAAAGAAGAGTTGGAACAACGTCAGAGTCGGATCAAATTAGAGTTAGCGCGTGAAAAGGGCACAACGGCAAATGCTGATGATATAAATGGCTATAAAGGGCGTATATCAGGTTCATTTCAGGCTGCACGAAAAAGAAGTAATCCGGGAAGTGCCGGAACCAGTGCGGTTATGCTTCGTCTCGGCATTCTCCTTTTCATCACGGGTTTACTGGTTGCATTTCTTGAGTTTGGAAAGCCTGCACTTTATTCGCTGTTCTTATTTGTGCCTTTTTATCTTTATCTCAAATTCAAGAGCAAATAGCGGAACTGCAATTTTTTCATGCCTGATATTATTCGACTACTTCCTGATTCGATTGCCAACCAGATTGCTGCAGGTGAGGTTGTTCAACGGCCTGCATCGGCTGTTAAAGAATTAATGGAAAACTCGCTGGATGCGGGGGCCACATCGATCAAATTAATAATAAAAGAAGCGGGCAAGTCGCTCCTTCAGGTGATTGATAATGGCATGGGCATGAGTGAAACGGATGCCCGCATGAGCCTCGAGCGTCATGCTACCTCCAAGATTCGAACAGCCGATGATCTTTTTCGATTACGCACCATGGGTTTTCGTGGCGAAGCATTGGCTTCGATTGCCGCGGTTTCGCAGTTTGAATTGAAAACCAGGCAGGCCACTCAGGATTTAGGCACACAGATTTTGGTAGAGGCTTCTGAAATAAAGAGTCAAGGTCCTGTTGCTTGCGAAAAGGGCACCAGCATAACTATCAAAAATTTGTTTTTCAATATTCCCGCAAGGAGAAATTTTTTGAAAGCAAACCCGGTGGAAATGAGGCATATCATTGAGGAGTTTCAGCGACTCGCTTTAGCTCATCCGGAAGTTGCCTTTGCGCTTTATCATAGTGATGATTTGATTTATGATTTAGCACCATCAAAATTAAGTCAACGCATTGTAGCCCTTTTCGGAAAATCGTTTCAAGGCCAGTTGGCGTCATGCCAGGAAGAAACCGATTTAGTAAAAGTGACAGGATATATCGGCAGGCCAGAGTCGGCCCGCAAAACTCGTGGTGAACAATTCATTTTTGTAAACCAACGGTATATAAAAAGTAACTACCTAAATCACGCAGTGACAACTGCCTTTGAAGGGTTGCTGGTGGATAATAGCTTTCCGTTTTATGTGCTCTTCATTGATATCGATCCGAAGCACATTGATGTGAATGTGCATCCGACCAAAACCGAAATTAAGTTTGACGATGAGCGCGCGGTGTATGCTGTGGTGAAAGCTTCGGTGAAACTCGCTTTGGGTACTCATAACCTCGCACCCGCTATCGATTTTGATGCTGATATAAATATTGTGAACAAGCTCAGCCAGAATATTAGCAACGAGCAGTATTTTAACGAGCAGTTTACTTCTTCATTAAATCGCTCCAACCTTCAGAATTGGGAAAAAGTATTCGATAATGTTCCTTCCGAATCCAAACTTTTTCAAAAGACAGATCCAACCAATACGATTCGTTTTGAAAGTTCGATTAACAGTCAAGATGGAATGGAAGAGAAGCCTGATATCGGTGGGGTATTCCAATTTCAAAACCGGTATATTGTTCGATCTGCCAAATCAGGATTGATGATTATTGATCAGCAGGCAGCCCACGAGCGTGTGCTTTTCGAAAAGTATGTGGCGCGGTTGAAAGCAAGTGCGGGCAACAGTCAGCAGTGTTTATTTCCTCAAACTATTTCATTTAGTCCGGCCGATTTTGCGTTGGTGATGGAAATTGAAAATGAGTTGGTTGCTTTGGGTTTTCGTTTTGAGGTATTTGGAAAAAGTGCGTTATTGGTTTCAGGCGTACCCGTAGGCTGTGGTTCTAATGAAAAGGAGTTGTTTGAAGGCCTGATTGAACAGTTTAAAAAAAATCAATCCGAATTGGAATTACCTCTTCGCGATAATTTGGCGATGGCTTTGGCTAGAAGAATTTCGGTGAAATCGGGTCAAAAAATAGCCATGGAAGAGATCGAAGCTATTGTTGAAGGCCTGTTCGCGTGTTCAAAACCAAATTTTTCTCCGGATGGCCGCCCAACATTTTTTACTTTTGAAACGTCTAAGATAGAACGTTACTTTACCCGTTAAATTGATCGCATGTTTAGACTTACCCCCCTGGTCAGGAATCTGATCATCATCAACGTAGTTGTATTTCTTGCCCAGAATTTGCTAAGCAATTTGAATATAACAGAGTATTTATCTCTTTGGAGTGTTAATTCTCCGTACTTTAAACCTTACCAGTTTTTTACCTACATGTTTGCCCATGGAAGTTTAACGCATATCTTTTTCAACATGTTAGCCTTTGCTTCATTCGCGCCAGTACTTGAAAGTTATTGGGGTGATAAGAAGTTTTTGACTTTTTATCTGGCAACCGGCATAGGCGCTGGGGTTATCTATGCAGTAGTTAATCTATTGTTGGGCACTACCGATGGAGGAATCATGCTAGGAGCCTCAGGTGCGTTGTATGGCATATTGATGGCGTTTGGTATGGTGTTTCCAAACTTAGAGATCATGTTACTTTTCCCACCGATACCAATCAAAGCCAAATACATGGTGTTTATTATGGGATTCATCACCTATGCATTGGATCGTAGTGGTACGGTTGCCCACCTTGCACACTTTGGAGGCGCTTTCGTTGCCTTTATCATTATTTCCATTTGGAGAAGCCAGGGTAAAGACCGCGGTTGGTAACTTTTGTGGCATAATTCTGTTAACTTGAAGAATTGATTTAGATAAAAAACTCGTGTTACAAGAATTCAAAAACGCATTTCAAAAACCCAACAACGGTCATTTTCAGTTGATAGTTATCAACGTGGTAGTGTTCTTAGTCTTGGCGGTGCCCTATGTGTTTTCTACGATTAGTGGTTTTGATAATGTTTTCACTTTAATCCAAAATCAATTTTCAATCCCTCCAAAGTTTGGTGAATTTATTACGAGGCCGTGGACGATCATTACCTATGGATTTTCCCATAGCCTGAAGGATATTTTTCATATTCTTTTCAACATGCTATCCTTGTATTGGTTTGGAAAGCTATTTATTGAGTACTTAGGAAGTGATAAACTTGTAGCTACTTACATACTTGGCGTGTTGGCAGGTGCCATTATCTATTTGTTGATATTTAATACCATTCCATATTTTGTGGATCAATCCGGGTTCCCCGGAATGGTTGGTGCTTCAGCTGGAGTATATGCGGTAATGGTTGCGGTAGCCACATTATTACCCGATTACACGTTCTTCTTATTATTCTTAGGAGCGGTAAGAATAAAATACATTGCTTTATTTTTCATTGTGCTTTCTTTTATCGGTACAACCAGTACAAATGCAGGAGGCAACATTGCTCACTTAGGTGGAGCATTAATTGGTTTTATTTACATAAAGCAATTACAAGTAGGAGTTAGTTGGGGTGGTTGGATTACCATTACTTTAGATTGGATAAGAGGATTGTTTACAACCCGATCTAAAGTAAAAGTGACTTATCGCAGCGCGGAGCCCAAGGCTAAATCCACCAAAGCTACATCTGGGCCAAGCAGAGCATCGCAAGATGAGATTGATGCTATCCTGGATAAGATTTCCGATCGCGGTTACGAAAGCCTTTCTAAAGAGGAAAAGGAGAAACTATTTAATGCAAGTAAGAAATAGTTTTATACAATCATCTTAGCAATTCCAAAAGCGGCAGCAGCAGCAGCCACTCCAATTAGTGTTACTCTCATGGCTCCTTTCAAAAGGGGCTGGCCGGTGAGTTTACTTTTTACTAGTCCAAATATGATCAGACAGATCACGGTGATGATGGTTGAATAAATTAATCCCGTCTCCGATGAATCTGTAAAGAAGTAGGCGGTAAGTGGAATCAAACCTCCAATGATGTACGATATACCGATGATCAGTGCACTTTGATGTGCTCTGTTTTTGTGAGGCCGTTCAAGGCCTAGTTCAAAACGCATCATAAAGTCGACCCACTTCCTGGGGTTCTTTGACATTTCACGGGCAATTCTTTCCTGAAGTTCTTCGCTCACACCATATTCCGCAAAAATTTCTTTGGTTTCTTGTATTTCAACTTCGTGCTTGTGCTCAACTTCCTCGTATTCTCTGCGCTCTTCCGAATCATAATGTTCAATTTCTGTTCTGCCAGCCAGATAGCCGCCAAGTCCCATGGCAATGGAACCCGCAGCAATTTCTGCGAGGCCTGCGGTGATAACAATAGCAGTCGAGTCTACTGCACCACTGAGTCCGGCAGCCAATGCAAAGGGCACGGTGAGTCCATCGCTCATGCCGATCACAAAGTCTCTTACTTTTTCCGAACTCTGAAAATGTTCTTCCATGATTTTAGATTGATTTCAATCAAGATTTATTTGCTAATTGACCGCAGGCTGCATCAATGTCTTTTCCTCTGCTTTTTCGTATGCGTGTGGTAATTCCACTTTTCTCCAGAATATCCATGTACATGTTCAATGCTTCGTCTGACGCTTGCTGAAATTCTCCATCATCGATCGGATTGTATTCGATCAGGTTCACTTTCGATGGCACCACTTTAGCAAATTTCAATAAAGCTTTGGCGTGTTCTTCGGTGTCGTTTATTCCCTTCCACACCACGTACTCATACGTCACTTTACTTTTGGTCTTTTGATACCAATAGCGAAGTGCATCGGCTAGTTCTTCCAATGGATTGGTATCGTTAATGGGCATGATGGACGAACGTGTTTCATTCAAAGCAGAGTGAAGCGATACAGCCAGATTAAATTTCACTTCATCGTCAGCCATTTTCTTAATCATTTTCGCAACGCCCACCGTAGAAACCGTAATGCGTCTTGAGGCCATGTTGAGTCCTTTTTGAGCGGTAATCTTTTCAATGGCGCTAAGCACGTTGGCATAATTGAGCAGAGGCTCGCCCATGCCCATGAAAACGATATTAGTCAACGGCCTTCCGTAAAATAATTCTGCTTGTTCTTTAATAGCTACCACCTGATCATAGATTTCATCCACACTCAGGTTGCGTTGGCGCTTCAATCGCGCGGTAGCGCAAAACTTGCACGCCAGGCTACAGCCCACCTGTGAGGATACGCACGCAGTGATTCTTTTTTCAGCTGGGATCAACACCGATTCTACAATAAGTCCATCATGAAGCGTAACAGCATTCTTAATGGTGCCATCGGAGCTTCGTTGCATTTTGTCAACCTTAATGTGGTTGATTACAAAGTGCTGGCTCAGCACCTCGCGGGTATCGAGCGAGATATTAGTCATCTGCTCGAAGCTTTTGGCCGATTTCATCCAGAGCCATTCATACACCTGCTGAGCACGAAAAGCTTTTTCGCCCTGCTGAACAAAAAAATCCTTGAGTTCCTCCAGCTTAAGTTTTCGAATATCTCTTTTGGCGATTGTATCTACCATGGTATGGGTTTGAAGTGCAAATTTACATTAAACCTAAAACTGTTCACAGAATTCGCAAACGGGCTTGAATATGATCTTTAATTGAAGGAGGAGCGCGCGTAAACCTTCAATTATTAAAGACGCCTGGTGTAAAGTCTTTGTAATTAGTAATTAATACGCGAAATTTTCGCCTTTCTGATTTAATCTATGCAAAAAAGCAACGCCATTGTAATTACTGCCGGCTACCTGGATTCAAGCAGCGGCAAAACAGCCCACGGACTTATTCGCGGATCTGATCGGTTTAATATCATTGGAGTCATTGATCCAAAACATCCCGGTAAAGATGCCGGAGAGGTGCTCGATGGTAAGAAGCGTAACATTCCTGTTTATGCTACGGTGGAAGAATTTACCAAATCATCCAAGGAGCAAGCTAAATATTGCATCATTGGGGTGGCCACAAAGGGTGGTGTGATTCCTGATTCGCTGAGAGCGATTTTGAGAGATGCGCTTATTCATGGATACGGACTTGTAAACGGACTGCATGAATATATTTCTGAAATTCCAGAACTGGCTGATTTTGCAAGATCACGCGGGTTGGAAATCATAGACGTACGCAAGCCTAAGAAATTTAAAGACCTTCATTTCTGGTCTGGAAAAATAAAAAATGTGCATTGTCCTAAAATTGCGGTGCTCGGTACAGATTGTGCATTAGGAAAGAGAACCACTACAAGATTCCTTACTGAGGCAATGAAAAAAGCCGGCTATCGTGCCGAAATGATTTATACCGGGCAAACCGGATGGATGCAAGGAGCTAAATATGGTTTCGTATTTGATAGCACGTTGAATGATTTTATTTCTGGAGAAATGGAGCATGCCATTGTGCAATGCTGGGAAGAAGCCAAGCCAGATATTATTTTTATTGAAGGCCAATCATCATTAAGAAACCCGAGCGGCCCTGCAGGAGCTGAGTGGATTGTGTCAGGTGATGCGAACGCGGTAGTACTTCAACATCATCCGCTGCGCAAGCAATACAAAGACATGGAGTATTATCCCGCTTACATACCCGAGTTGAAAGATGAAATTGCACTAATCAAAACATACGGTGCCCCAACGGTTGCGATAACGGTGAATACGGCTAAAATGACGAGTCAGCAGGGGAAGGATTATGTTACTGAGAAGGAAAAGGAATTGGGCATTCCTGTGGTTATGCCATTGGAGGATGGCATGGATCGTTTGGTAGCAATATTCAAAGACATGATTGATAAATCAATCGCACAAGTTTAATAAAATCCAAAATGAGAATTAAAGACATAAAGGTTTGGAGGGCGGATCTTGAAAATACAAAGCCTTACACCATCGCTTTTAAAACGGTTGATGAAGTATTAAATGCATTTGTTGAAATAACATTGGATAATGGCGTTACCGGAATTGGTTCGGGCAATCCGAGTGAACATGTAACGGGTGAATATTTTGACAGTTGCATAGATGCGTTGAAGGAAAGCAACATTCAATTTTTGATTGGCAGGGATATCAGGGAGATTAATCAACTTACTTATGAGATATGGCAAAAACTTCCAGCCAACCCTGCAGCCCGGGCTGCGCTTGATATTGCTTTATACGATGCATTTACAAAATATTTAGGGGTTCCGCTGGTTAAATATCTCGGCCAAAAAATCCACTCACTGCCTACTTCCAATACCATCGGCATAAAAAACGTGGAAGAAACTTTGAAAGAAGCACAGGAATATGGGGAACGTGGTTTCAAAGTGCTCAAGGTAAAACTGGGCAGAGATCTGAACGAGGATATTGAACGAATGGTCAAGCTGAGAGAAAAGTTTGGAGATAAGTTCGTGATCCGGATTGATGCCAACCAGGGCTACACCTTAAATCAAACCATCGAATTTTATCAAAAGACCAAGCATCTTAATATTGAATTGATTGAGCAACCACTTCCTGCCAAATCAGTGGCTGAGATGAAGCAACTCCCTCAGGAAATCAGGACTATAGTTGCGGCAGATGAATCGCTACTCACACCAACGAATGCGCTCGATTTGGTAATGCCTCCAATAGCTGCAGGTATTTTCAATATCAAGCTGATGAAATGTGGAGGAGTAAGTCAGGCGTTGAAAATCGCAGATATTGCTGTGCAGGCAAAAATCGATTTATTCTGGGGTTGTAATGACGAAGGTATTGTTAGTATTACGGCTGCGCTTCATGCGGCTTTTGCTTGTGCCAATACAAAATACATTGACTTGGATGGTAGCCTTGATTTAGGTCGTGATGAAGTGAATGGCGGATTTATCTTGAAGGATGGAATTATGTCTTGCTCTGACAAACCAGGGTTAGGGGTAGAGCGTATTTAGAATTACCATATTTTATTAAGACAACCTGAGATTTCTTAATGGGATTTCAGGTTGTTCAATAATTTAGCCAGCGAGCTAAAAACCGTTTTCTTGTTTTCAGAAGTCAGATCCCATAAAGGAGAATTTGAGGTTGCATGCACCTCAATTGTGATAGAGGAATTTTTTTCCATTCCATAGCCTGCACGTTCCAGAGCATTTTTAGTCCATAAATATTCGTGCCCGTCTCCAATTAAATTCACAGAAATATTGCGATAAGGTTTATGATGTACTTTACCGGTTTTTAAATCGAAGCCTTTAAATTGAAATACTTGGTCGAAGGAGCCATCCAACACCAGATCTTCAGGAATGCCTTCTTTAATTTTTTTATCGGTTGTGGCAAGCCAGATTCTATCCGCTGTTTGTAAGGCAAGGTCGAGCTCGTGAGTGACTACTAGAATTGCTTTTCCTGCAGTTCTCGAAAGTTCTCGCAACGTGTTCATGATCTCCACGCGATTATTCAAATCCAAATGGGCGGTGGGCTCATCCAAAAATAAAACAGGAGTATCTTGAGTAAGTGCTTTTGCAATCATGACCATTTGAAGCTGGCCATCACTCAATTCATACAGTCTTTTGTTGATGAGGTCTTCGATATGAACCAAAGTAATTGCCTCATTAATTAAGGCGTGATCTCTTTTGCTGAGCGATATATTCCAACTCAAGTATGGATAGCGTCCATATGAGATGAGGTCATACACACTCATGTTTACAGCGGTTATCTTGTCGGTAAGCACCAAGGCAATAGCCTGTTCTTTGGATATATGAATTTCTCCTTCCAAAGGTCTTTGTAATCCCGCCAGTGTTCTAATCAGCGATGACTTGCCAATACCATTGGGCCCCATGAAACAAACCAGTTCTCCTGCCGAGAGCGTGATGTTCAGGCTATCAAAAAGGCAAAGTGCTTTTCCATCCTGGTTATAGCCAATGGATAAGTTATAGGTTTGAACGATGGTTTTTGTTTTAGACACGGACAGTCTTTGATTTAATGATCATCCAAATAACAATGGGAGCCCCAATTAACGAGGTCACCGCATTCAGGGGAAGAATTTGTGTGTTTCCCGGAAGTTGTGAAATCAGATCACACAAAAGCAATAAACTAGCTCCCCCGCAAATCACAGCTGGAATCAGAATTTTATGATTGGTAGTTGGAACCAACAACCGAACTAAATGAGGGACGGCTAATCCTACGAAAGTGATAGGGCCACAAAATGCAGTAACCGCACCGGTTAATAAACCTGTACTCACCACAATCCAAAAACGCGAGTGAGGCACATTCATACCAAGCCCTTGTGCATAATTTTCTCCTAAAAGCCAAATATTGAGGGATTTGCTTGAAAAATAGGCAATGGTGATTCCAATACTTACGACAGCGGCCAACACTTTTAATTCATTCCAGTTTGTGCTTCCTACGCTTCCGAGCGTCCATATCATGAAAGTCTGTAGATCTTCCGCCTGCCCAATAAATTGGAGCACACTAACTAATGAGGACGTGACAGCACTTACCATCAGGCCAATTATCAAAAGCGATGTATTGTCCTTTATATATTGAGCAATGGCGATAATCAAAATAAAGACGAGACCTCCGCCCACGCTGGCACCGATGGCGATGCTCCAGGGACTAGTAAAAAACAGCAGGCTTAGACCTGCATTGGACTGGCTTGCGAAAATCAAGATGGCCACCATCAGGCTAGCGCCAGAACTAAGACCAAGTACATCGGGCCCTGCCAAAGGATTTCTGAAAAGAGTTTGCATAAGAAGTCCTCCGGTAGCCAAAGCCCCTCCCGCCAGTACGCATGTCATTGCTTTTGGGAGTCTGAATTGTAAAAGGATATCTGAGGAGGTGGTTGACTTTCCCGTACCTGCTGATAAAAGGTCATTTATAGGAATATGGACACTGCCCACCAGCACATCAGCAAAAAAAAGAAGGGCTAGGATAAAACTCAGCATCAGGCCTTTTTTCCAATATTTTTTACGGTTCATCGGGTGTCTTAACAATTGACCGGAAAAGTAAGTCCTTTTTCATCTTTGAGGAAAATTACCGGCAATCAGTATTTTGGGCATAAATAAAATGCTTCACCAGATTTTATTTAATCCATTGTTAATCAATTTCTTATTATAAAATTATTTCTCTAAATCTGAACGATATTCAAATTCCTGGATTTTTTTGAAAGCGTCACTTGTTACCTAAGCTTTAGTTCCTATCTTTGCAATCCTTTTTGCGGTACAAAACCCGCAAATCGATTAAAAAACAAGCAAAATAGGTTTCAACCATGCCTGGAATAATAGGACGTAAAATAGGAATGACAAGCGTATTTGGCCCAGATGGCCAGAATATAGCTGTAACTGTCATCGAGGCTGGCCCATGTGTAGTTACTCAGGTGAAAAACGCTGAGACGGATGGGTACAGGGCTGTTCAACTTTCCTTCGGAGAGAAGAAAGAGAAGAACACCACCAAGCCGCTGGTTGGTCATTTCAAAAAAGCCAACACGACACCAAAGAGAGCTGTAGTAGAATTCAGAGACTTCGGTCAGGAGTTCGATGCGATGGCCGAATTGGGAAAAGAGATTAACCTGAATGACGTATTCGCAGAAGGTGACTTCATCGATGCAGTAGGCACTTCAAAAGGAAAAGGATTCCAGGGCGTTGTGAAACGTTACGGATTTGCCGGTGTGGGTGGTCAAACCCACGGTCAGCATAACCGCCTTCGTGCTCCCGGTTCTATGGGTAACGCATCGTTCGCTTCCCGAGTTATCAAAGGAAAGCGTCTTCCAGGCCGTATGGGTACGGATCGTGTTACGACCATGAATCTGGAAGTGATCAAAATCATGGCAGATAAAAATCTGATTCTGGTTAGCGGATCTGTTCCTGGTGCAAAGAATTCAACCATAATCCTGCATAAGTAATGGACATAGCAGTTGTAAAATATAGCGGTGAGAACACCGGCCGCAAGGTAAGCCTCACTAGCGAGGTTTTCGGTATAGAGCCTAATGACCATGCTATCTGGTTAGATGTAAAGAGTTTTTTGGCTAACCAACGCCAAGGCACTCACAAGTCTAAACAGCGTAATGAGATTTCTGGATCATCTAGGAAATTGAAGAAACAAAAAGGTACTGGTGGAGCTCGTGCGGGTAACATCAAGAACCCTCAATACAAAGGTGGTGGTCGTGTATTCGGTCCTCAACCAAGAGATTACTCTTTCAAATTGAACAAGAAGGTTAAAGATCTTGCTCGCAAATCAGCATTGGCTTACAAGGCAAAGGATAACATGATTTCAGTAGTAGAGGATTTCAACTTTGCAGCTCCTAAGACTAAGCAATATTTAGCGATGCTTAAGGCGCTTTCAATGGATGGCAAAAAGACACTTCTTGTTCTTCCTGAAACAAATAGCAGCATCGTTCTTTCTGGCAGAAATGTTCAAAACGCTAAGATTGTTACTGCGGATCAAATCAACACATATGATGTGATGAATGCTGAGCAGTTGATCTTCGTGGAGAGCTCATTGAGCAAGATTGATAACTTATTAAATAAACAGTAATACCATGAGTATATTAAGCAGCCCCCTGGTAACTGAAAAAGTTTCTGCCTTGAATGAAAAAGGTAAATACGGTTTCATCGTAGATGCATCAGCTAATAAAGTGGAAATTAAGAGTGCCGTAGAAAAAATGTACGGTGTAAACGTGGCTCGTGTAAATACGATCAACGTGTTGGGAAAATTTAAGTCTCGTTTTACGAAGTCAGGTGTTTTGTCTGGTCGCAAGGCTAGCTACAAGAAGGCTATCGTTACGTTGGCTGAAGGAGAAGTAATCGATTTTTATAGCAACGTATAATATTTGTAACAATGGCGTTGAAGAAACTTAGACCAATTACCGCAGGCACCCGTCATAGGTTGTCTCCTGGTTTTGAAGATATTACGGAAACCAAGCCAGAGAAGTCTCTGCTAATTACCCTCAAAAAAACGGGCGGACGTAATAATACTGGAAAAATGACCATGCGCTACATCGGTGGTGGGCATAAGCAAAAGACTCGTATCATCGATTTCAAGCGAGATCGTTTCAACATTCCTGCTGTTGTAAAGTCAATTGAGTATGATCCCTCAAGAACAGCTCGTATCGCAAAGATTTTTTATGCTGATGGTGTTAAGTCATACATCATTGCACCACATGGAATAAAAGTTGGCCAGATCTTGATTTCAGGTTCAGATATCGCTCCTGAGGTTGGAAATGCGCTTCCTCTTTCTAAAATTCCTATTGGAACAATTATTCATAATGTAGAAATAAATCCGGGTCGTGGAGCTTCTATCGCGCGTAGTGCTGGTTCATTTGTACAGTTAGTAGCTCGCGAGGCAGTTTATGCTACTCTAAAGATGCCTTCAGGTGAATTGCGGAACGTATTGGTGAATTGCCTTGCTACTGTAGGAATAGTATCAAATGCAGAGCACATGAATGAAAGCGTTGGAAAGGCAGGTCGAAGCCGTTGGAGAGGTGTTCGTCCTCGTACAAGACCAGTGGCGATGAATCCTGTCGATCACCCGATGGGTGGTGGTGAAGGTAGAGCTTCTGGGGGTCACCCTCGCTCAAGAAACGGCTTGTTGTCTAAAGGCAAGAAGACACGTCATCCAAAGAAGTATTCTGATGGTTTAATCATTGCTAGAAGGAAGAAATAATTATGGGAAGGTCAATTAAAAAAGGTCCTTATTTAGATGCACGCTTGGCTAAAAAGGTGCAGACTATGGAACAAGCTGGTAAGAAATCAGTGATCAAAACCTGGTCACGTAGATCCACCATCGTTCCGGATTGCATCGGTCATACGTTCGCAGTTCATAACGGAAACAAGTTTATTCCGGTTTATGTAACGGAGAACATGGTTGGTCACAAGCTAGGAGAATTTGCTCCTACTCGTACCTTCAAAGGACACTCAGGAAACAACAACAAGGCCTAATAATAACAGTTAAGAATTCCGGGTATGGAAACAGTTAAGAAAAAGAAAGGATCTGTTCAGAAAAGAGAAAAGATCGCTGCCGTGAAGGAAGCTGCAAAGCAAGGTCCTGCAACATCTTATTTAAAGAATGTCCCTTCTTCTCCTCGTAAGATGAGATTGGTAGCAGACATTATCCGTGGGGAGCGCGTAAGCAGAGCCTTAAGTATCCTTAAATATGAGGCTCAGCATGCTTCAGCTAAAATGGAAAAATTGCTCCTTTCTGCTATCAGCAGCTGGCAAGCAAAAAACGCAGATGTGAAACTTGAGGAGGCTGATCTTTTCGTCAAAGAGGTTTTTGTTGATGGAGGCCGCCAGTTAAAGCGTCTTCGGCCTGCTCCCCAAGGAAGAGCCCACAGAATCAGAAAAAGATCTAACCATGTAACGCTGGTTGTGGATCGCATGCCTGCAGAGGTTAAAGTAGCTAAGTCAGAACCAAAAGAAACTAAAGAATAATGGGACAGAAGATTAACCCTGTAGGATTCAGATTAGGTATCGTCCGCGGATGGGATTCTAGCTGGTTTGGTGGAAAAAACTTCGCTGATAAACTGGTAGAGGATCAAAAAATTAGAAAATATATAGATGCACGTATTCAAAAAGGCGGCATTTCAAAAGTTGTTATCGAGCGTACATTGAAAAGAATCACTCTTACTATCCATACTGCCCGTCCTGGTGTAGTTATTGGAAAGGGTGGCACTGAGGTAGATAAGATTAAGGAAGAATTGAAGAAGCTCACCAGCAAGGATGTGCAGATCAATATCTTCGAAATCAAACGTCCTGAATTGGATGCAAGATTGGTAGGCGAGTCAATCGCACAGCAACTCGAAGCAAGAATTTCTTACCGTAGAGCAATGAAGCAAGCTATTGCTTCTACCATGAGAGTGGGTGCAGAAGGTATTAAAGTAAAGCTGTCTGGACGTTTGGCTGGTGCCGAAATGGCTCGTACCGAACAATATAAGGAAGGTAGAATTCCACTTCATACTCTTCGTGCTGATATTGATTATGCAATTTCTGAAGCTCAGACTGTATATGGAAAGATCGGTATCAAAGTGTGGATCTTCAAAGGTGAAGTCTACGGCAAGCGTGACTTATCTCCCAATGTAGGAGTCGTAAGCAATGCAACTGGAGAAAACAAAGGAGGTCAGCAAGGTGGTGATAGAAGAAGAGGTGGAGATCGTGACCGTGGAGGAAGAAGTGATCGTGGCGGACGAGATGATCGCGGTGTAAGAGGTGGGGAGAAGTCAGGCGACCGAAGAAAATAATTAGAAGGACTTTAAAAGATAGTAAATCATGTTACAGCCCAAGCGGACGAAATTCAGAAAAATGCAGAAGGGAAAGACGAAAGGAAGTGCCACTCGTGGTCATTCTATTGCTTTCGGATCATTTGCATTGAAAGCTTTAGAGCCATGCTGGCTAACAGCTCGTCAGTTAGAAGCAGCCAGGGTAGCTGTTACCCGTGAAATGAAACGCGAGGGTCAGGTTTGGATCAGGGTGTTCCCAGATAAACCGATTACTAGAAAGCCTGCGGAGGTTCGTATGGGTAAGGGTAAAGGAGCTCCTGAATATTGGGTAGCAGTGATTAAGCCAGGAACCATCTTGTTTGAAGCAGGTGGTGTTACCGAGGAAACTGCCAAGAAGGCCTTGGCTCTTGCCGATGGAAAACTTCCCATCAAGACAAAGTTTACTGTTAGAAGAGATTACGTAGAACAAGCAGCAAAATGAAAAACGCAGAGATTAAAGGATTGACTTTAGCGGAGCTCAACGAGAAGATTGGAAGTGAGGCAGAAGCTTTGCGCAAGATGAAATTTGCTCATCAGGTTTCCGCTATCGAAAACCCAATGAGAATAAAGGAAACACGTAGGCTAATAGCCCGCTTGAAGACAGAATTAAAAGGAAAAGAAACTCAAAAGTAATTTCTCATGGAGACGGTAAGAAACCTAAGAAAAGAACGTGTAGGTAAGGTGGTAAGCAATAAGATGACTAAGTCAATCACTATTGCAATCGACCGCAAGGTAAAGCACCCTATCTATGGAAAATTCATGAACAAAACGACCAAGTTCATGGCTCACGATGAAAGTAATCAAGCGGGTATCGGTGATACTGTTCGCATTATGGAAACTCGCCCGTTGAGTAAAAGCAAAAGATGGAGATTGGTTGAAATCATCGAAAAGGCCAAGTAATTATGATACAAACAGAAAGTAGACTTAACGTAGCAGACAATAGTGGTGCAAAAGAAGTTCTTTGCTTGCACGTATTGGGAGGAACCAGAAAGGGTTCCGCTAGCGTAGGAGATAAGATTGTGGTGACTGTAAAGTCAGCAATACCAACCAGCCAAATAAAGAAGGGAACTGTATCAACGGCTGTTATCGTTCGCACCAAAAAGGAGATCAGAAGAAAGGATGGTTCATATATCCGTTTCGAGGATAATGCTGTTGTTCTTTTAAATGCTCAGAATGAACCTCGCGGAACTCGTATTTTCGGACCCGTTGCCCGGGAGTTGAGAGAGAAGCAGTTCATGAAAATCGTTTCACTAGCACCAGAAGTTCTATAAGATCATGGAAAGAAAATTTAACACACAGCCCAAACTACATATCCGCAAAGGGGATACAGTCTTGGTGCTGGCCGGTAACGACAAAACAAAAACCGGTAAGGTATTGGAGGTTTTTGCAGATAAAAACCGTGCGATTGTAGAAGGCATCCATATGGTCACAAAGCACCAGAAGCCATCAGCAGGCAAACCAGAAGGTGGTATCAAGAAGATGGAAGGGACAATTCATATCAGCAATTTAATGTTGGTAGATCCTTCCAGTAACAAACCAACAAGAACAGGAAGAAAGCTTAATGAAAAAGGTAAGCTTCAGAGATATTCAAAGAAAACCGGAGAATTAATAAAATAATGGCAACTCCCAGACTAAAAGAAAAGTATCTATCGCAAATCGTTCCCGGCCTGAAAGAAAAATTTCAGTATAAGTCGGTAATGCAGGTACCAAAAGTTGAAAAAATTTGCATCAACAAAGGAATTGGTGCAGCAGTGGCAGATAAGAAATTGATTGATGTTGGTGTTGAGGAATTGACAACCATCAGCGGTCAGAAAGCTGTAGCTACTCGCTCTAAGAAGGATATTTCGAACTTTAAACTCCGTTCAGACCAATCCATTGGTGCAAAGGTGACTTTGCGTGGCGATCGTATGTATGAATTCATGGATCGTTTAATGAACGTAGCTCTTCCTCGTGTACGCGATTTCAAAGGAGTAAGTGATAAGGGTTTTGACGGACGTGGCAATTACACGCTAGGTGTCAAGGAACAAATCATTTTCCCAGAGATCTCGATCGAAAAGGTGGGCAAGATCAACGGTATGGATATCACTTTTGTGACTACAGCGTCTTCTGATGAAGAAAGCTATGAGTTGTTAAAAGCGCTCGGAATGCCTTTTGTTACTAAAAATTAATTGATTCGATGGCAAAATTATCAATCATCGCGAGAGACAAGAAAAAAGAGAAGTTAGTAGCTCGGTATGCTGCAAAACGTAAAACGTTGAAGGCGGCCGGTGACTGGGAAGGTTTAGATAAACTCCCCCGTAGCTCCTCACCTGTGCGTTTACGTAGTAGATGCAAACTTACTGGTCGGCCACGTGGCTATATGAGCAAGTTTGGCCTGTGCCGTAACCAATTCCGTCAAATGGCAAACGAGGGAAAAATTCCTGGTTTGACAAAAGCGAGTTGGTAATCGCTTTACACTACATATTAACACTGAGTATCTAGGTCGGGAACGAAACCAGATAACAGTTTTGAATAACAGAAATTGTTATATATATTTGCAGCCCGTTCCAAAAAACGGGTTTGCTTTTTAAACAAGTCAAATGAAAACAACGGATCCAATAGCAGATTATTTAACGCGGTTACGCAACGCCATCAAGGCACGTCACCGTGTGGTAGAAGTTCCTGCTTCTAACATCAAGAAGGAGGTAACAAAGGTGCTTTTTGACAAAGGTTATATCCTTAATTACAAATTTGAGGACACCGACAACAGTCAAGGCAACATCAAAATTGCTTTAAAGTACAACCCAGAGACTAAAGAGTCTGCAATTACCAAATTGCACCGCGTAAGTACTCCAGGTTTACGTCAGTACAAGGGAGCAGATAAACTCCCAAAAGTTCTTAACGGACTTGGTATTGCAATCCTTTCAACTTCGAAGGGTGTAATAACGGATAAGGAAGCGAAAGCCCTTAACGTTGGTGGTGAGATTTTGTGTTACATCTATTAATTGAAAGATCATGTCACGTATAGGTAGATTACCAATTCAACTTCCAAAAGGCGTAACATTCTCGTTCGCAGATCACGTAGTTACCGTTAAAGGTCCTAAAGGTGAATTGAAACAATTAATTGATCCCGACTTTAAAATTATTTTAGAGAACGGTGAAGTGGTTGTTGAGCGTCCAACAGAGCAGAAGCGTCACAAAGCCATGCATGGTTTATATCGTTCTTTGATTTCCAATATGGTAGAGGGAGTCAGTAATGGATACAAGAGACAATTAGAGTTGATCGGAGTTGGTTATAAGGCAACTGCTCAGGGCAACGTATTGGATCTAAGCTTAGGTTATTCACACAGTGTAATTGTTGGAATACCTTCTGAACTTAAGGTAGTGGCCACACAGGAAAAGGGTCAAAATCCTACGATCACATTGGAAGGTATTGATAAACAGTTGATTGGCCAGGTTGCTGCAAAGATTAAGTCCTTGCGCAGCGTAGAACCTTATAAAGGAAAAGGTATTCGTTTTGTCGGTGAATTTGTTCGTAGAAAGGCTGGTAAAGCAGCTGCTAAATAATAGTTAGTCATGGCAAATATTAAGAATAGAAGAGAGCGGATCAAGAGGGGAATCCGTAAAAATATGGAGGGTACTACAGACAGACCTCGTTTGTCAGTCTTCCGCAGTAATAAAGTAATCTATGCTCAGATCATCGATGATTCTAAGGGGCATACGATCACCTCAAGTTCGTCTATTGAACTTGATAAGAAGGGTGGCGTTAACACGGACATCTCTAAAAATGTTGGAAAGAAAGTAGCTGAGAAAGCAATAGCCAATGGGGTGAAGGAGATCGTTTTTGATCGTAATGGTTATCTCTATCATGGTAATGTAAAGGCTTTGGCTGAAGGTGCCAGAGAAGGTGGATTAAAATTCTAAAAGAGCATGACACAAAGTAACGTCAGCACAGTAAAGGCGAGTGAAATCGACCTTAAAGAAAAAGTGGTAGCGATCCAGAGAGTAGCCAAGGTGGTGAAAGGTGGTAGAAGATTCAGCTTTGCCGCAATTGTAGTAGTCGGAGATGGAAATGGGGTTGTAGGTTATGGTCTTGGAAAAGCCAATGAAGTAACTGATGCCATTACCAAAGGTATTGATGATGCTAAGAAGCATTTGGTCAAGGTGCCTATCATTAAAGGCACAGTGCCTCATGAATCATTAGGCAAATTTGGTGGTGGCTTCGTATTGCTTAAGCCAGCTTCCCCTGGAACTGGAGTAATCGCTGGTGGTGCAATGCGCGCTGTATTGGAAAGTGCCGGAGTACACAATGTATTAGCAAAGTCTAAAGGATCGTCAAATCCTCACAACGTGGTTAAAGCTACTTTTAAAGCATTGACTACGATGCGTGATCCTCAAACCATCGCTCGGAATCGTGGAGTTTCATTATCAAAAGTTTTCAACGGATAAGAGTTATGGCAAAAGTTAGAATTACTCAAACCCGCAGTACTATAAAAAGACCTGAAACTCAATTGAGAACTATTCAATCGTTGGGTTTAGGCAGAGTTCACCGCTCGGTCGAGGTAGAATATACTCCTCAAATTCAGGGCATGGTGAAAAAAGTAAAACACTTAGTGAGCGTAACCGAATTATAACATGAAGCTGCATACACTTAAACCGGCTGATGGAGCTGTAAAAAATAACAAGAGACTCGGAAGAGGTCAAGGTTCTGGTGGTAGCACAGCAGGCCGTGGTCATAAAGGTGCTCAATCTCGTTCTGGATATCATAAGAAATTCGGGTTTGAAGGTGGTCAGATGCCTCTGCAAAGACGTATTCCAAAGTTTGGTTTCAAGAACAATGATAAGGTTTACTTCAAGGCCATCAACTTGGACGCCTTGGAAGATCTTGCACAAAAGACCAGTGCATCCGCTATTACGTTTCAACTTATGGTTGAAAATGGAATCGTAGGAAAAAAGGATAGTGTAAAAATATTAGGACGTGGTGAATTGAAGTCAAAAGTAAGCGTGGAGGCACATGCCTTCTCCGCCACGGCATCTAAAGCAATTGAAAACTTAGGCGGCACCGCCACAACTGTGAAATAATGAAACGTTTCTTTACAACCATAAAGAACATTTTTTCGATCGAGGACCTGAGGACCAAAATCTTCAATACAATCGGATTCCTAATCATATTTCGACTAGGATCTTACATCGTACTTCCTGGCATTGATCCCAATCTTCTATCTGGAAATCAAGGTGGCATCTTTGATTTATTGAACACATTCCTTGGAGGTTCATTCAGCAGAGCTTCAATATTTGCTTTAGGAATTATGCCTTATATCTCGGCATCCATTGTTGTTCAGTTGTTGACCGTTGCTGTTCCTCATTTCACAAAGCTCCAAAAGGAGGGTGACAGTGGTCGTAAGAAATTGAATCAGTTTACTCGAGTTCTTACTATTTTGATTACAGCCGCTCAATCTTATGGTTACATAAGAGCTACTGTAAATACAGAGGCTATCTTAAATCCCGGGATATTTTTCACAGTAAGTTCAATAGTGATCCTCGTAGCAGGAACTATGTTTTGTATGTGGTTAGGAGAACGTATCACTGACAAGGGTATAGGAAACGGTATAAGTATGTTGATTATGATTGGTATTGTATCTCGTTTCCCAGCAGCGATCTATCAAGAACTTGACGCGAAGGGAATGAATGGAATGCTTCTTTTCATCATTGAAATTCTAGCGCTTTTCTTCGTAGTTGTTGGCGTGATTGCGTTGACTCAAGCTACAAGAAGGATTCCTGTACAGTATGCCAAGCAAGTGGTTGGAAATAAGTTGTATGGCGGCAAGCGTGATTTCATCCCATTGAAGTTGAACTCAGCTGGTGTTATGCCAATCATCTTTGCCCAGGCATTGATGTTTATACCTCCTCTCGTAGCTCAGATTTGGAGAGATAGCGATGTTGGCGCATACGTTGGAACTACGTTTGCAGATTTCACCTCATGGCAGTACAATTTATTGTTTGGAATTCTAATCCTTGTTTTCACATTCTTTTATACCGCGATTACAGTCCCTTCCAATGACATTGCAGACAATTTGAAAAGAAACGGTGGATTTGTTCCGGGCATTAAACCAGGAAAACAGACTGCTGAGTTTATAGATAGTATTTTATCAAAGATTACTTTACCAGGCGCGATATTCTTAGCGGCCGTTGCTATTCTTCCTGCTTTTGCAGTGAGAGTTGGAATAACGCAGAATTTTGCTCAATTCTACGGTGGAACTTCTCTATTGATTCTTGTTGGAGTTGTGCTTGACACACTACAGCAAGTCGAGAGTTACTTGTTGATGAGGCATTATGAAGGAATGATGAAGTCAGGCAGAGTAAAAGGACGTTCTCAGTTTGCTGCGGCTTAAAGTTGAATGGTTCATTTAAAGACTGAAGAGGAAGTTGAGATCATCAAGGAGAGTGCGCAAATCTTAGGAAAAGCGCATGCGGAAGTAGCCAAAAGGTTAAAGCCTGGGGTGAAAACGAAAGATCTTGATCGGCTTGCCGAAGAGTTTATACGTGATCATCAAGGATTGCCTTCTTTTAAGAATTATGGAGGAAGTTTCCCTGCTACCTTATGTATCTCTGTAAATGAGATTGTAGTGCATGGATTTCCTGGAGAGTATGTTGTAAAGGAAGGGGATATTGTCTCCATAGATTGTGGAGTTCAATTTAAAGGATTTCATAGTGATTCGGCTTACACCTATCCAATGGAAGGATCAACGCAGGAGGGAATTGATCTACTTACCCGAACATATAATTCGTTATATCTCGGAATTGAGCAGGCCAAAGCTGGGAATCGAATTGGTGACATAGGTTTTACAATTCAGAACTACGTAGAGCAATTTGGATACGGAGTGGTGCGAGAGCTAGTTGGTCACGGAGTCGGAAGAAATCTTCACGAAGATCCAGAAGTTCCAAACTACGGAAAGCGAGGAAAAGGTGTGAAGATTGAAGCAGGGATGATTTTTGCCATCGAGCCGATGATCAACATGGGAACCAAGAATGTGGTTCAGGAGCGTGATGGTTGGACCATTCGCACCATGGATCGCAAACCATCAGCTCATTTTGAGCACATGGTAGCGGTATTTGATAACAGAACTGAGGTATTGACAACACACGAGTATTTAGAAGAAGCTTATTCATTCAAGTGGCGAAACAAAAGTCGATAGAACAAGACGGAACAATATTGGAGGCGTTGTCCAATGCAATGTTCAGGGTGCAGTTGGAAAACGGCCATGAAGTGTTGTCACATATTTCAGGTAAAATGAGGATGCACTATATCCGTATTTTGCCAGGAGATAAGGTAAGATTGGAAATGTCTCCGTATGATTTAACTAAAGGAAGGATAACATTTAGATACAAGTAAGATGAAAGTAAGAGCATCTATAAAGAAACGGAGCGCTGATTGCAAGATCATCAGACGCAAAGGTAAGTTGTTTGTAATCAACAAAAAGAATCCACGATATAAACAAAGACAAGGATAATTATGGCACGTATTGCTGGTGTAGATATTCCGGATAACAAAAGAGGCGAAATCGCCCTGACTTACATTTATGGTATTGGCCGCAGGTCGGCTCAAAATATCCTACATAAAGTTGGTGTTAATTTGGACAAAAAGGCAAAGGAATGGAACGATGAGGAATCCAACGCGATTCGTGCGGCCATTGCTGAGCAGTTCAAAATAGAGGGAGCACTTAAATCTGAAGTTCAGCTTAGTATTAAGCGTTTGATGGACATCGGATGTTACAGAGGGCTTCGTCATCGCAAGGGATTGCCTGTGCGGGGGCAAACTACCAAGAACAACGCTCGTACCCGTAAAGGAAAGCGTAAGACGGTAGCCAATAAGAAGAAGGCAACTAAAGGTTAATCATCACTAAACGAAAATAAACTTTTCTGTATGGCAGCACCAGCAGTCGAAAAAAAGAAGGACAAGAGCAAGAAGCGTGTGGTAAATGTGGAAGCCGTCGGCCAAGCACACATTAGTGCTACCTTCAATAACATCATTATAGCCATGACCAATACTACCGGACAGGTCGTTTCTTGGGCTTCTGCCGGAAAGATGGGCTTTAAGGGCTCTAAGAAAAACACTCCTTATGCAGCTCAGGTTGCAGCTCAGGATTGTGCTACCAAAGCCTTTGAATTAGGTTTGCGCAAAGTAGAGGTATTCGTGAAGGGCCCAGGTGCCGGTCGCGAATCTGCTATCCGTAGTATTCAGGCTTCAGGTATCGAGGTAACAATTATCAAGGATTTGACCCCCATGCCACATAATGGTTGCCGTCCTCCTAAGAAAAGAAGAGTTTAATTAATAAAAGACAAAGAATAAGTCATGGCAAGATACATCGGCCCCAAAGCCAGAATCTCCAGAAGATTTAACGAGCCAATTCTTGGCGAGAGTAAAGCACTTCTAAAGAAGAACTATCCTCCCGGCATGCACGGAAAAGGTAAAAAACGCAAGCAATCTGAATATGCCGTACAATTGGCAGAAAAACAGAAGGCAAAGTATATCTACGGAGTGTTGGAGCGTCAGTTTGAAAATATTTTTGATAAAGCATCCCGTAAGAAGGGTGTGACAGGTGAAGTTCTACTTCAGATGTTGGAATCAAGATTAGACAATACTGTATATCGCTTAGGTATTGCACCTACGCGCAGAGCAGCTCGTCAATTAGTGGTGCACAAACATATCACTGTAAATGGTGAGGTCGTTAACATTCCTTCAGTAAGCTTGCGTCCTGGTGATGTAGTTGCTGTTCGTGAAAAATCTAAGTCTCTAGAGACTATTACCTACTCATTGTCGGTACAAAGCGCGAAGAAATATAATTGGTTAGAGTGGGATGGCAGCGAAATGTCAGGTAAACTGATCAATCTTCCGCCAAGGCAGGATATCCCTGAAAATATCAACGAACAGTTAATCGTTGAATTGTACTCT
Source organism: Bacteroidota bacterium (assembly GCA_947470895.1). GTDB lineage: Bacteria > Bacteroidota > Bacteroidia > Cytophagales > Cyclobacteriaceae > ELB16-189. Next base: position 17,662 of record CANIVF010000018.1, on the reverse strand, counting down.
AAGTAATTCTCAACTAATAATAAACCGCATATGTCAATATTAGCATTTCAAATGCCGGAGAAAGTGGTGATGGAGAAATCAGATGATTTCCATGGTCTCTTTACCTTCAAACCTCTTGAAAGAGGTTACGGTGTAACCATTGGCAACGCGCTACGAAGAATTCTATTATCTTCGCTAGAAGGTTATGCGATTACAGGAATTAAGGTTCCTGGAGTATTGCATGAGTTCTCTTCTATTGAAGGTGTGGTAGAGGATGTAGCAGAAATTATTTTGAACTTAAAGCAGGTTCGTCTTAAGAAGGTCACTGATAATTTTGATAACAAGATTACCGTAAGCATTAAAAAGCAGAAACAATTCAGGGCCAGTGATATCACGAAGTTTACTTCATCATTCGAGGTTCTTAACGGCGATCATGTAATCTGTAACTTAGATGAGGCAGCTCACTTTGAGATTGAATTGACGATAGAAAAAGGAAGAGGTTATCTACCTGCCGAAGAGAACAAGCCTAATGAGCAAGTGTTCGGCTTCATTCCTATCGATGCTATCTTCACTCCTGTGAAGAATGTAAAATACAGTGTTGAAAACACACGTGTTGAGCAGAAGACGGATTATGAAAAGTTATTGGTCGATATTGAAACGGATGGATCAATTCATCCTGAGAAAGCTCTTGAGGGTGCTGCGTTTATTTTGATTCAACACTTCAGACTATTCTCCGACAAATCAATCGAATTAGAAACAGGTAAGGATAGCGAAGTAGAGCAGGTTGATGAAGAGATGTTGCACATGCGCAAGTTGTTGAAGACTCAACTTCATGACCTTGATTTATCAGTACGTGCCTACAACTGTCTGAAGGCCGCTGATGTGAAATTACTTGCTGACCTTGTTCAGCTTGATATTTCGGATATGATGAAATTCAGAAACTTTGGTAAGAAGTCTCTGGCTGAATTGGAACAATTAGTAGCTGAGAAAAACCTGACCTTTGGAATGGATCTCAGTAAGTATAAACTCGATGAAGATTAATCATGAGACACGGAAAAAAAATAAATCACCTCGGAAGAAAGTCGGCACATCGTCATGCTCTTCTTTCTAATATGGCATCATCGCTTATTCTTCATAAGCGTATCACAACAACTATTGCCAAAGCAAAAGCATTGAAAAAATATGTTGAGCCTTTGATCACCAAGGCTAAAGACAACACTACGCATTCTCGCAGAACAGTGATGTCTTATCTACAGAACAAAGAGTCGGTAACGGCTTTGTTCGGAGAAGTGGCAGGCCGCACAGCGGATCGTCCAGGTGGCTATACCAGGATTATTAAATTGGGAGATGTTCGCTTAGGCGATGCTGCTGAAATGTGTCTTTTTGAGTTAGTAGATTTTAATGATTTATACAAGAAGGATGGTGCTGAGAAGAAAGCTAAAACACGTAGAGGTCGTAAGCCTAAAAAGGGTGAAGATGCAGAGGTTGTAGCAGCAGCTCCGGCTGCTGAGGAGAAACCTAAAAAGGCAGCTAACAAGGCATCTAAAAGTAAAGAATAATGATGTTGTTGAATATAAAGGAGGGATTGAGCGAAAGTTCAATCCCTTTTTTTATGTCCTTTTGGTTTTCGAAACCGGTTGTTTAAATTTTCTTTGCAAGAATAACGATCTAACCTTAATACTAAACTATTTTTGTTAACCACTTACCATTTAATTCATTGAGAGACAAGGCATACCTACTACTCGAAGACGGCTTTCTTATGGAAGGCAAAGCCATCGGCAAGCGAGGAACCTCCGGAGGTGAAATCTGCTTCAATACCGGAATGACAGGCTACCAGGAGATTTATACCGATCCTTCTTACTATGGCCAGATCATCGTGAACACTGCGGCACATATTGGCAATTATGGAACGGAAGACGATGAACAGGAATCTTCATCGCCAAAGATAAGTGGCATTGTTGTGAACGAATTCTCGGATGAGTTTAGCCGCAAAACCGCCACCGAAAGTCTACAGACATATCTTGAGAAAAATAATGTGGTAGGCATTGCAGACATTGATACCCGTTTGCTGGTTAGATACATTCGTAGCAAAGGTGCCATGAATGCCGTCATTTCGTCAGAGCTTTCACTGGAGGAATTGAAGGAAGATATCAAGAAAGTTCCATCTATGGATGGACTTGAACTTTCTTCGATAGTCAGTACGAAGAACACATATTTTGTTGGTGATCCTTCAGCTGCTATCAAGGTGGCTGCATTGGATGTTGGTATTAAGACAAGTATTTTAAAGAATCTTGTTGATCGTGGTTGTTACGTGCAAGTGTTTCCAGCAAGGACTTCATTTGCCGTGATGAGTGCATGGGAACCCGATGGATACTTCATCTCGAATGGCCCTGGTGATCCATCAGTAATGGATTATGCGATCACAACAGTTAAAGAGATACTGACTTTAAACAAACCTGTTTTTGGAATTTGCTTAGGTCATCAACTGCTCGCTCTTGCAGCGGGTATTTCTACATATAAAATGCATCACGGCCATCGTGGACTTAATCACCCTGTTAAAAACCTGATTACCGGTTTAGGTGAAATGACTTCACAGAACCATGGATTTGCAGTGAGCGAAAAAGACATTAAGAAAAATCCTGATTTAGAGGTGACTCACGTGCATTTGAATGATAATACCATCATGGGCATCAGATTGAAAAGCAAAAAAGCATTTTCAGTTCAATACCATCCAGAGGCTTCACCAGGCCCACACGACAGCCGATATTTATTCGATCAGTTTTTATCGATGATCAAAGAAGACATAACAGTTAGTAATTAACCCAAGTATCAATTACCATTTAAATCGAAATTATTATGAGCTTAATTGAAAGTGTTCACGCCCGTCAGATTCTTGATAGTCGTGGTAACCCCACAGTAGAAGTAGATGTTGTAACCACATCTGGTGCTTTTGGTCGTGCCGCAGTTCCATCGGGTGCTTCCACTGGTACTCACGAAGCGGTGGAACTTCGCGATGGAGACAAGAAAAAATATATGGGCAAAGGTGTGCTCAAGGCAGTGAACAATGTAAATACTAAAATTGCATCTGAAGTTGTTGGATTGTCTGTGTTCGATCAAACACTGATTGATCGCGTGATGATTCAACTGGATGGGACGCCTAACAAAGCGAAGTTGGGTGCTAACGCTATTCTTGGAACTTCGTTGGCGGTTGCCAAGGCTGCTGCTATGGAAGCCGGACAATCTTTATATCGTTATGTAGGTGGAGTAAACGCTACAACACTTCCTGTGCCGATGATGAATATTTTGAATGGTGGAAGTCACGCAGACAACGCGATCGACTTTCAGGAGTTCATGGTGATGCCTGTAGGTGCAAGCTCTTTTTCTGAGGCGTTAAGAATGGGTGCAGAAATATTCCACACGCTGAAGAAAGTATTGCATGACAAAGGACTTTCTACTAACGTAGGAGATGAGGGTGGTTTTGCTCCTAACTTGAAATCCAACGAAGAAGCGATTGAAGTGGTCGTAAAAGCCATTGAAAAGGCTGGTTTCAAGCCAGGGCAGGATGTGTTCATTGCTCTGGATCCTGCCGCTTCGGAATTTTACGATTCGAAAACGAAACTCTATACCTTCAAGAAATCCTCAGGTCAGAAATTGAAGCCTCAGGAAATGGCCGAATATTGGACCAAGTGGGCTAAGAAATATCCGATCATCTCTATTGAAGATGGTTTAGCCGAAGACGATTGGGCTGGCTGGAAAACCTTAACAGACAACATTGGCAAAACTGTTCAATTGGTAGGTGATGATCTTTTTGTAACCAACGTGAAGCGCTTGCAGGATGGAATTGATAAAGGTGTAGCCAATGCAATTCTGGTAAAAGTAAATCAGATTGGCTCATTGACTGAAACCATTGATGCGGTAAACCTTGCTAAGAGAAATTCTTATAAGAGCATCATGTCTCATCGATCAGGCGAAACAGAAGACAGTACGATCGCAGATCTGGCTGTTGCTTTAAATACAGGCCAGATTAAAACAGGTTCTGCATCTCGTTCAGATAGAATGGCGAAGTACAACCAATTGCTGCGCATTGAGGAAGAATTGGGTGACGTGGCTTATTTCCCTGGCAAGAACATTTAATTGGGGATTTATTTTAATTATTATTAAAGAAAAGGGCCCTGTCATACGTTGATAGGGCCCTTCTCTTTTTGGGATTAAAATTTATTTTTTTGGAACCAAAACGAACAGCTCATATTCTCAACAGCTCTAATTTGAAATAATTTGACCATTTTTTATACAATTTAATTCACGCTTGATTTTTGCATTTACCACTCAAAATTAAAGCGTCAAGCAAAAGTGGTTATGGGAACAAACGTGTTGTTGATTTCATTTGTCGTTCTGGCTTTGGGAGTAATGGTCCTGGTTCTATTAGTTAATAATCTTGAGTCTTCTCCCGTCAGCTTGATTTTTGGAGGGATTTGGCTAAACGAAGCGCAAAACGTGAGAATATTACTTCATGAGGTCGACTCGGTGTTTCAGGGTTCAGTCATTTGGGCCAATGGAACGGATAGATTGCTTGGCTTTAAAGTAGTAGAGAATTTAAGATTTGACAGATCAAAGAAGGGCAAGGGTAAGTACTATGATCCAATAACAGGAAAGCATTACGAAATAAACCTGAGCATGAAACGAAAAGGGTTAATTCAAATCAAAGCCTATTATCCCAATTCCGAAAATCTGGCTTTTTCTCAAGAGTGGAAACAATTTGTATCGTAATGAATGGCGCAAATCAGATCCACTAAATTTCTGATTTGCGCCTTTTAAGTTTTAATCCATATCTTCGTATATCCATTTTTTAAACTTTTATGCTGAAGAAGCTACCTCCTGCCCTCAAAAATTTTTATTCGGTAACAGCCATCTTATTTCTCCTTTGGATGATATTTTTAGATTCCAACGATTTGATTTCAAGATTTAAAATGTCCTCCAAACGCAGTAGCCTTGATAAAGAAAAAGAATTTTATCAGCAAAAAATAGCGGATGTAGAAAAGGACAGAAGTGAGCTGCTTACGAATAAAGAACTTTTGGAGAAATTTGCTCGCGAAAAGTATCTGATGAAGAAGGAAAGTGAGGATCTTTTTATTATTCAAGATAAAGACTAATCAGGTCAAATATGAAAATTTCAATTCTGGCAATTTTTTGTTTTCTTTCACTCAGTTGCTTTGCCCAACGCACCATCGATGAAGGAGCAGGCTGGTCTGCCAAAGATAGACTTTATATGGGCGGTGGATTAGGTTTGAATGGAGGCGCAGATGCTTACGGAAATCGATATTTTTATTTTGCGCTTAATCCAATTATTGGATACATGATTGATACTAAGCTTTCAGTTGGAACGGGATTAAACTGGCAGCGCTACAGTTACTCCGAACCTGTTAAGTTGAATATTGATCAATATGGTGTAAGTCCTTTTGTCCGATATAATTTTAGTCAGCTATTTGCTTATGGCGAATACAATTTAATAAACACCCCCACCTACAATTTGACCCAGCGAAGAACATATGATCGTTTACTGTTGGGATTGGGTTACTCCCAGCCATTTGGTCAGCGCAGAGGATCCATTAATGCCATGGCTTTATATGATGTAATCTATGATCAACAAGAGCGCGCCTTTGCTTCGCCTTGGGTTTTCCGCGTTTTCTTTTCCTTTTGATATTATAAGTTCACTCCAAGCTTAGCTCCTAAGGCTTGAAGATCTACTGCCACTTTAGAATTTAGTGTAAAGCCATTCTGCATACGCTCTAGTTCGCATTCACGCTCAGGGTCACCAGGTATGATAAGGTGAGATTGTCCTTCTACTGTTTTTGCTGAACGGAATCGCGTAATCCAATTATCCATGTGTTTCTTAAAATCATCAGCAGGCCTAAAGGCGTCAACTCTCATGGCACCAAAAAAATGTCCAATTCCATCGCCAACAGGATCTGCTGGCGGTGCCAGAAAACTTACAAAAGGAGGAACCCACGGACCGTAATTAGCACCGCTTAAAACAGCAGAAAATATATCCACCCATGCCCCTAAACAAAATCCCTTATGACTTCCATGTTCACGATCACCGCCAAGGGGTAACAGCGCACCACCATCTTTCAATTCATTTGGGTTGGTAGAAATACTCCCGTCCTTTTTTTGAATCCATCCTTCAGGAGCATCCTGATTTTTTCGTTGCAAAATTTCGAGCTTGCCATTGGCCGCGGTGGTGGTAGCAAAGTCAGCCACAAAGGCGGGTTGTTCCCCAGCTGGAATGGCAACACAAATGGGATTTGTTCCTAATAATCTTTCCACAGAAAAAGTAGGCGCAACCAGTGGACTTGCATTAGTCATGGCCATCCCAATCATATCATGTTTTAATGCCATCATAGAATGATAGCCGGCAATGCCAAAATGGTTTGAGTTTTTTACCGCAACCCAACCTGTGCCCACTTGATTTGCTTTTTGAATAGCAATCTCCATAGCCTTGGGAGCAATCACTAAACCCAGTCCGCTATCTCCATCTACCACTGCTGTACTAGGCGTTTCATGAACAATTTTTATGTTGGGGTTACTGTTCACCCGGTTTACTTCCCAAAGTCGAACATAGCCTGATAGCCTCGCAATGCCATGCGAATCGATACCTCTTAAGTCAGCACTTAATAACACATCGGTTGCTAAACGAGCCTGATCTTCCGGACAATTTATTTTCTTGAAAACAGAATAGGCAAATTGCCACAATTGGCTATAGGTTAATGTCATTTCTTTCATATCACAAATGTGTTGTATTGCGTTTAATAAGCAAGGATATGAAAAAAAATATCGTTGATAATGTGGAAATTCGCTTTTGCATGCATCTTAAATTTAAAAAAATGAAAAAGATAATTGTGTCATCCATTCTGATCCTGATTTCGGCCACTGTATTTGGTCAAATTGAAAAGCAGGTGGATTCAAAAATCGTTGAAGTCACTGTTTTTCTAAATAAAGCCCAAGTGACTCGTGAGTTAAAAACAAGACTGGAAGCGGGTAAGACCAGCCTCGTTCTCAAAGGATTAACTTCTCAACTTGATCCCCAAAGTATTCAGGCGACCGGAAAGGGAAATTTTATTATCCTCGGCATTAGTCAACAACAAAACTATCTCATCGATTTGAACATGCCAAAGGCACTTAGGTTGTTGAAAGATTCCATTGATCTTTTGCAAAAGCAAGTCGTGTTAGAGCAAAGCCAAAAAGAGATTTTAAGTAAAGAAGAACAAATGCTTTTGAGTAATCAGAAAATTGGAGGAACAAATCAGAACCTAACAGTAGCGGAGTTAAAGGCGATGGCGGATTTTTATCGCAGCAGGTTGGGTGATATTGTAACATCGCGTATGAAGCTGGATGAGAAAGTAAAAAAGGTGAACGAGCGGATTTCCAAACTCAACATGCAATTCAATGAGCAAAACGAAATGTACCTCAGAAACACCAGCGAGGTAGTGATTAACGTTTCGTCTGAGGTAGCAACGCAGGGAGAGTTAAGAGTAAGTTATGTAGTAGCAAATGCAGGATGGAATGCCGTGTATGATGTAAGAGCAATCAACACCAAAAGTCCATTACAGCTTAGCTACAAGGCAAACGTGTATCAGGGGACCGGTGAGGAATGGAAGAACGTAAAACTTAGATTGTCCACGGCCAATCCTAATCAAAGCGGATTGAAACCAGAATTATATTCCTGGTATCTGGATTTTTATAATCCGATTGTATATGAAGCTGAGCGCAAGGAAAAAGCATATAGGTCCGCGGCTATGAAATCCGAGGCGAGAATGGAAATGGTAGTTGAAGAAACTATGGTTGCAGCGCAGTCTGTTTCAGAATTTGTTTCGAATATACAGACTTCTTTAAATACTGAATTTGATATTTCAATTCCATATTCTGTTTCATCGTCACCAAAGCCAACCGTTGTAGACATACACAATTATGAAATGAACGCGGAGTATAGTTACTCCGTAGTTCCTAAATTGGATTCGGACGCATTTCTGATCGCCAAAGCCTTGGGATGGGAGGAGTTTAGTTTATTGCCGGGAGAAGCAAATATTTTTTTTGAAGGAACTTTTGTAGGAAACTCATATATCGATCCCAATAATCTAAAAGACACGCTTGCTCTTTCTCTTGGACGTGATAAAAGAATTGTAGTTAAACGCGATAAACTGAAAGATCTAACATCCCGAACCGTGATCGGTGGCTCAAAGAAAGAAAACTATACCTGGGAGATCAGCATCAGGAATTCCAAAACGGAAACAATAAAAATTAATTTGGAAGATCAGCTACCAGTTTCTCAAAACACCCAGATTGAAGTAACTCCACTCGATATGGCTGGTGCAAACTATAATAAACAAACCGGAAACTTAATTTGGAATCTGGAAATCAAGCCAAGTGAAACCAGAAAGGTGCAGTATAAGTTTGAAGTGAAATATCCGAAGGACAAGCAGATTACTGGTTTAAATTAAACCAGTTCTTTCTTCTCCCTCTTTCGCTTATTTTTTCGACTTGAATTTGTTTATGCGCAGTTGACATATCACTATGCTATAAACTTGCAAGCACACCTTCTTTTAATGAATAGGAAGTTACCCTTATCCTATCAAAAGCATGTTTGCTAAGTATGAATTCGATAAGACAACAGGCCACGACAATCATATCAACCCGTAATTCAATCATGCCGGGTATTTGCATGCGGGCTGCTCTATCCTTCAGAAGAAATTCTTCATAGATGTTATCAAACGCATCCATGTTAAATGGAGTCTCTGGGGTATCGTTGAGAGGAAGGTTGTTTTTCCAACAATAAATATCGCTGAGCGTATCGAAAGTGCCGGATGATCCAATAAGAGTTTTGGGATTGTGTATTTTTAATTCGGTTAGAAGTATAACGAGTTCCTTTTCAAAGAACAAAAATAGATCTGTAACTTCTTCTTTTAAAATAGGATCATGTTTCTGAAATTTTTCAAGCAATCGTTGACCACCAATTTCAAAACTATGACTCCAGAATATTTTCTGATTGTTACCGATGATAAATTCAACACTTCCACCTCCAATATCCATGATCAGTGATTTTTCTGACCCAATGTTCATGGAGGCTTTGGCGCCTTTATAGATATACTCTGCTTCTTGTATGCCGGATATAATGTGAGTTTTAATTCCTGATTCAGCTTCAATTCTTTTAACAACTTCTTCACCATTCCTGGCATTGCGAAGAGCACTGGTACCCAAGGCCAACGCATTTTCAATTCTTGCATCTTGAATTGTTGTCTTAAACTCTTTCATCGCTTTAACGGCCCGCTCAATACCATCATCGGTAATGTAGCCCTCATTGATTCCGCCCATCCCGATTTTCACAGCCGCTTTTTCGCGATGGTTAATCATGAAACCTTCTGAGGTAATGGTGGCCAGCATTAAATGAAAAGTATTAGTACCCATATCGATGATTGCCACGTGCTTCATAATGCGCTTATTTCAGTGAGCCAAGATACACGATCAGCTCTAACAATAACTATATTTGAGTACTATAAATATGAATTATGGCGAAGCGAAAAGTCAACTCTGAAGACCTTCAACCTAAGTTTGATGAACTGGAAAGAAAAAACCTTGAATCACTTTTGGGCGGTGGAGAAAAACGCATTGAACAACAACACGCTAAAGGAAAACTAACGGCTCGGGAGCGGGTGCTTCTTCTGTTGGATGAAGGTTCATTTGAAGAACTCGGAAAATTTGTGATGCATCGCAGTAAAGATTTTGGGTTAGATAAAGAACATTACCTGGGTGATGGAGTAATCACCGGCTATGGCACCATTCAAGGTAGGCTGGTCTATGTATTTTCGCAAGACTTCACTGTGTTTGGTGGATCACTTTCTGAGACACATGCGGAGAAGATTATTAAGATTATGGAACTCGCTATGAAGAATGGGGCGCCTGTAATAGGATTGAATGATTCTGGCGGAGCACGTATTCAGGAAGGTGTGGTATCTCTTGGTGGCTATGCCGATATTTTTTATCGCAATGTAATGGCATCAGGTGTGGTGCCCCAGATTTCGGCTATCATGGGGCCGTGTGCCGGTGGCGCGGTTTACTCACCAGCCATAACTGATTTTATTTTCATGGTGGAAAACACTTCGTTCATGTTTGTAACGGGACCTAGCGTAGTAAAGACAGTTACTCATGAGAATGTAACAGCAGAGGAACTTGGCGGAGCATCTACGCACAGCACAAAAAGTGGGGTCACTCATTTTGCTTGCGCGAATGAAGCTGAGTGCCTTAATCAAATTAAACAGCTGTTCAGTTATGTTCCGCAAAATTGTGACGACACCACGCCTCATCTTCCGTATAACCATACCAATGAAGCGCGCCCGGCTCTGAATGAAATTATTCCATCCAATCCCAATCAACCGTATGACGTCCGGGAGGTCATCAATGGAATCGTTGATGATCAATCGTTTTTAGAAGTGCATAAAAATTTCGCGGAAAATATTGTAGTGGGTTTTGCTCGTTTAGCAGGGAGAAGTATTGGTATCGTTGGTAATCAACCTGCTGCTCTTGCCGGTGTGTTGGATATTGATGCCAGCGTGAAAGGTGCTCGCTTTGTCAGGTTCTGTGATTGTTTTAATATCCCCTTGTTGGTACTTGAAGATGTGCCTGGCTTCTTGCCAGGAACGGATCAGGAGTGGAATGCCATCATCACTAACGGTGCAAAGTTATTGTATGCGTTTTCAGAAGCGACCGTGCCTCGCGTTACCGTTATTACTCGCAAAGCGTATGGTGGCGCTTATGATGTGATGAACTCAAAACACATTGGTGCAGATTTAAATTATGCCTGGCCAACCGCAGAAATTGCTGTGATGGGAGCCAAAGGCGCAGCTGAAATAATCTTCAAAAAGGAAATCGCTGAAGCAGAAAATCCGGAAGCAAAACTGAATGAGAAGGTGGACGAGTATACACGAAAGTTTGCCAATCCATATCGTGCTGCTTTCCGTGGTTACATTGATGAAGTAATTTATCCTGATCAAACCAGGGGAAAATTGATCCGGGCTTTTTCAATGCTGGAGAATAAGGTCGCAAAACTTCCTAAAAAGAAACACGGAAACATACCATTATAACAATTAAAAACATGACTCTTCAGGAAGCCCAACAGCAAGTGGATGAGTGGATAAAATCGCATGGTGTCCGCTACTTTAACGTATTAACCAACATGGCCATGTTAACTGAAGAAGTGGGCGAGGTGGCGCGCATCATGGCACGAAGGTATGGAGAACAATCCGAAAAAGAATCGGATAAGAGTAAAGACCTCGGTGATGAAATGGCAGATGTGCTTTGGGTGTTGATTTGTTTAGCCAATCAAACTGGTGTGGATCTTACTAAAGCCTTTCAGCAGAATCTTGAAAAGAAAACCATTCGTGATAAAGACAGACATCACCAAAATCAAAAATTAAAGTGAGACTAGATTTTGATGAGTTGCTGGGAGCAGACCATTCAGTTTTTAGCAAATCAATTCATGATTCACCAATCTTGGAATAACAGTGTATTGATCAGGTGTAAGACAAAACTCAATATCTTTCTGAATATTCAATCTATTCAATCTTTTTACGTGACTGGAATTTTTAAGGTAATTGACCATATCATCTTTTGCAAGATTATAGAGATGCTGTGCCGCCATTGGAGCATCACAGTCTGGTTCAATATGATTTTTGAGCTTCTCTACTAATGCACCAGCAAACAATGTGTCCTCCAGATTTATTTTGCCTTTCCATCCGGCACAAACGACCAAGATGTTGTTATGACTGAAAAGTAAATACTTTACGATCGAAGATAGGTTCAGAAAACTTCCGATGATCACTTCCTTCGCCAGTTTAGATTTTTCAATGGCTTGCGTTCCATTGGTTGTGGTGAAGGCAATTTTTTTACCGGTCACTTCGGTGCCCATATATTCAAAGGGAGAATTGCCCTTATCAAAACCGTCTACCTTTTTCCCATCACGTTCACCCGAAGTAATATAACCACGTGATTTCATGAGTCGGCAATCTTCCTGAAGTGCAAAGGGAACAATGCGCTCGGCACCATGAGCAAACGCGGTGACCATACACGAGGTTGCGCGCAGGATGTCAACAATGACGACTGTTTTATCTTTTAATGAATAGAGATGAATCAGTTCAGGAGTTAAACAAACGTCAATAGTCTTCATAAAGTAATTAAATGATTTTTTGATAGTTATAATCGCGCTTAAGCAATTAAAGGTAACTTATTCACTTGGGCCTTCAGATTTCGTCCTCTAACATCAACAAAAATTTCTGAACCAGGTGCTGAGAATTCAGTGGTTACATATCCTAAACCAATGCCAATACTCAGCAGGGGGGATTGAGTTCCGGAAGTCACTTTTCCAATAATATTTTCAAAGGCATCTTTTAAAAGGTAATCATGACGCGGAATTCCTTTATCAATCATCTTGAAGCCTACCAGTTTTTTCGTTACACCATCTTCTTTCTGTTTTTTCAGGTTGGCTGAGTTGGTGAAATCCTTTGTGAATTTTGTAATCCAACCTAATCCGGCTTCTAATGGAGACGTAGTGTCGTCAATATCATTTCCGTATAAACAGAAACCCATTTCGAGTCGCAGTGTATCACGCGCACCTAAGCCTATGGGTTTAATGTTTTCATCTTTACCAGCTTCAAAAATAGCATTCCAGATTTTTTCTGCGTATTTGTTATCAACATAGATCTCAAAGCCACCGGCACCGGTATATCCCGTGTTACTCATGATCACATCCTCAACTTCAGCAAACTCTCCAAAAGCGAAGTGATAATATTTAATGTCAGATAAATTGGTCTTTGTTAATTTCTGCAATACAGCGATAGCCTTTGGCCCTTGCACCGCAAACAAACACATGTCATCCGATAGATTCTTTAGCGTTGCTCCTTTTGTGTTATGTTTTGAAAACCAATTCCAGTCTTTTTCAATATTAGATGCGTTCACCACGATGAAGTAATCGTTTTCTTTAATGCGATATACAATCAAATCATCAACGATTCCACCATGATCATTGGGTAAGCACGTATATTGAGCCTGGCCGTCTACCAACTTTGAAGCATCGTTGCTGGTGATGCGCTGAATGAGATCCAACGCTTGTGGTCCCACCACTTTAAACTCACCCATATGCGAAACATCAAAAACTCCCACACCATTGCGCACGGTCATGTGTTCTTCAATATCGGACGAATAGCGCACGGGCATATTATAGCCAGCAAACGGCACCATCTTAGCGCCTAGTTTTACATGTAAATCGTTGAGAGGTACTTGTTTCGTTTCCATAGCTTTAATATAGTGAGCAAAAGTAATGATTGAATTTCATTTTGATGCAGGTGCTTTTGAATTTGACTTATTCGATATCGAAGAAATCCGGATTTTCCTTAACATACCGATTGAAGGAAGATCGCGGCAAGAGGACCTTTAATTTTTCAAGACTCTCTTGCGCTTCATCATCAAATCCAATGATGGCTGCTTCTTTGATGTAAGCCTTCAATAGCTTAACTGAATTTGGCTTCACCAGCAGCCCTTCTACCAGTATCGAATAGGATGTAATGCGGTCAATAGTGGTGTCTTTAGCTAAGAATTGCGATGCTGTAACAAGCCCTTCTTCAAAATAGACATTTGCCTTGCCCAAGTACACAAATTTCTCTTTGGCCTCCTTCAACTTCGCATCTTTTTCATCAAGCAGTGCTTGCCAATAAATAGTTTCATTGCGGTAGTATTTCTTTAGCAGACTAACTGAGTTTATCTTCTCGTGTAATCTCACCCAATCTTTGGAATCAGCCAGCAACATGCAATTCAAATAATGGAATTCCGCCCATGTGGTTTCCTTGCCTGGTGTTAATCCTTCCATCAGGCTGAGATAGCGTGCGGCTTTTTCGTGTTCATCAAGTGCATACCATTTTTTGCTATACTCTACCAATGCCCGTGCTTTCAATTCCTCGGTGCTAATGCTGTTCACCACTTTTAGAAATTGTGTAGAATCTTCCAGTGAAATCTTATAGCGGCAATACAAGTATTTATTTTCGTCATTCATTGTGGCTACCTGCGATGAAGTCATTTTTAAAAACGATTTCAATTTTCTAGCAGGCAGATGGTATAATGAGTCGGGTGATCTGGAGAGACTGTCCCACAAAATAAATGCATTCGTAAAGTTGAGGCCTTCAGTTTGTGCAAGGGCTTCATGAAACAAGGCGGTGCGATGTTGTTTATCTTTTGCCATCACAAAATAGTTTGATGCGATTTCCGGATTACCTTGTTCAAGTGCCCAGATTCCAAGTAATAAGAAGTGTTTTGCGTTTCCAGTTCTGTAGGCGACCTCTCGGGTTAGATCAAACGCACGTTTAACCATGCCCTGTGCATAGTAAGCTTGTGCTGAAGCTACGATGATGTAATCTTTAAATGATTCATTGATCGGCCGTCTTGCTAATTGGATGGCATTGTTAATATAGGCGGTATCAACAGTTTCCCGTTGATTGACGAAGTAATTACACATGAAGGCAGCTTTTGTTGCCGACAATGTGGTATCGGTGCCAACATTAAATTCAATTTTTATGGGAGTGTGTTGCAAACTGGCCAGAGCCAGTGCATTTGTTTTTGGTCCTTGTTTATCTGATTCCAGCAAGAGAAGTAGAGAATCGGCCGGATAAGCAACTTTAAAACGAACGCTGCTGGCTAGTAAATTAGTTTCTGCAATCTCTTTCATGTGGCTCGACTGGCGTGCTTTCTTAAAGGCATACAATGCTGAGTCAGGCATATTCAGTTGATTGTAAATCATTCCCTTCGCATTTAACAGCGCAGCCCGATTGAAAAGATTTTTATTAGCCTTCTCAATCACATCCAATGCTTCGGCAGTTTTGTGGCTGCGCCTATATGCATCACTCAGTTTAACAATCGTTTGTTCTGGCGGAAAACTTTCACTGGCAATTTTCCATTCATCAATTTCTTTTAATGGTTCAAGTCTGGCGGCTTGAATTCCTGCCAGTGCATAATGAGCATGATGATTTTGATTTCTGAAAAAAACGGACTTTTTATAATAGAATTCAGCGGTTTCAACATTGCCTTGGGCCAGGTATAAATCAGCGTAGCTATTGTTATACGATGCGAAGATCTGATTAAAGGGTACTCTCCAGTTAGTATCAAAAACGAGAAATGCAAATGTGCAGATAAGGCCCATCATCCTAAAAGTGAAATAGGGCATCGTGTTAGGTTTGTACAACACCTTATGAACTTCCAGATTTCGGGTAAGCATCGAGCCAAAGTTTGCGATCACATAGAACAGAAAGATAATCCCATATCCAAGATGGCTATAGATGATAATATCTTTGAGTACAATCAGCACAGTATCATTAGCGGTGGCCATGAAATATCCTATCGTACTGAATGACAGCAAGGCCATGCTGAGAATAAAATATATTCCTATCGGATCAGCAGAAAGAATAGATTCATATTGAGGTTCGCGTTGACGAAAGCCCCAGATGCCCAATAAAGCAGACACCGTAAAGACTAAGAAGAAGTCAATCACCCAAATGTTCAAACTCATGTATCCGATTTTAATACCATAGGCAAGAAGAAGGTTTACTAAATAAAATGCAATGATGATCAAAAAGTGCTGCATGCTTTTTGACTGGCGACTGCCCTGAGTAATTACATTGATGAAGGCGACTGGAATTTCATGCGCCACCATTAACATGAAAATGATGGTGAGCGTGACCGCTACAAAAAAACCATTTAGTGAGATGTGAAGAATTGGATCCTGAACATCGCTAAAGAAACGGGCAAGCATTAAAAACAAAACATACAAAGCGGAAAACGAAAGAAGGCGTACTATGAAACTACTTCTGGATCTTAGTGCATGAAAGAAGTAGGCCAACGAGCAAAACACAAAAATGAAAATGATCGTTGGAATTTTATTGGTGAAACCAAATAACTGAACAGTATCTAATTGCAAGGTCATGATGAATACGCAGAAGACACCCATACCAACGATAAACCAAAAGCGGCTCAGCGAACTCACCACAGAAATCAGTACCAGTATTGCGATTGTAAATGTGATGAGAAATAAATAGTAGGCGTTGGTATTAGGCTGTAATTCACTTCCTCCTAATATTTCGTAAATTAAATAATTGTCGCTGGAGACGGCAACATCAAAAATCCCTTTTGAAAATGTTCTTACTTTTATCTCTTCTGTATTCAGCTGTTGAAATTGATCCCAGGTAATAACCGGTGAAGGATTGGAATAGTACGAATACCAAAAGTATAGAATCGAAAGCAGCAGGCTGATAAATAAAATCCAGAAAACAGATTGATAGGGCTTATTCCATGACTTCCAGAAAGCAATTGAATTCATCCGCCTTTGAGTTTTATTTGATCTACCACAAGTTTACCTTATTATCAGTTAATAACAATGTAATTTTTAGTTTGGAGTGCCTGTGCTTATTCAAGCACCTTGGGCACACGAAAGTAGTGTTTGTCTTTTTTTGGTGCGTTTTTTAAAGCTTGTTCGTGAATGAGATGAGGCTTTACTTCATCTTCCCTCAGTGCATTAATTTCATGACTCATGGTGGTGAGTGGTTCTATACCGATAGTGTCTACGTCATTTAGTTTCTCAACAAAGTTTACCATGCTGGTCATGTCCTGCATCATCTTATCTGAATCTTTCTCGTCAAACTCAAGCCGGGCCAGATGAGCAATTTTATTGAGTGTGTCCTTATCGATTTTCATATGTCTTCAATTCGTGGTCAATCACATTAAAAACTTTGCTTTTAAGTTCGCCAACCTGATCGAGCGTGTATCCTTTTGTTTCTACGGGCTCATGAAAGATCAAGGTAACTAATCCTCGGTGCAGCAGCATGTGATTGCTATCTGGTAAAATTATCCAATTCGATGGAATCGTAACCGGCACAATGGCAATTTGTTTTTCAATAGCCACACGGAAGGCTCCATCTTTGAAGGGAGTCATGTGTGGAGGGTTTTTTGTAATGATTCCGCCTTCCGGGAAAACAATTAGACTCTTGCCATCATCCAATGCTTTAAGGGATGCTAGTACCGTGTTCATTCTACTTTTCAACTTAGATCGATCGACCGTGATGTGAAGTTTGCGATACATGTATCCGAAGATTGGAATATTTTCCATGTCATTTTTCCCAACAAAAATCGCGTTGATCGGATTGAGCCCCATCACCGGGATGTCCAGGTATGAAAAATGATTGGGACAAAAGATGTATTGCTTATTCTTATCCAGCGCTAACCGGCATTCTACCTTGTACGGAAGAAACACCATGGGGAAAAGAAACCTAGCCCACCAGCGGTTGAGCACACCTACCAAATAGAACTGCTTATGAAACAGAATCGGTATTAAAAACAGGGGGAAGAAAATGAGGAAAAGAAGTGCAAAGACGGCCAATCCGTAATAGGTGTGCAGCGTTCTTAGGATTTTCATCAAAGCAGCGAGAAACAAATAGGTGAGTGTAAATATAAAATAAACCCAGATTATGCATTAGAAAATGCTAGTCGTTGATCTTTTTGCCTGACGATATCAAATAATCCGTCTAACCATATTCGTTTTTCACCAATGGCGGAGATATTGAGTGTTGTTTTTCCTGCATGTTTTGTTATCCAACTTCCT
>CANIVF010000017.1 GCA_947470895.1 Bacteroidota bacterium | reverse complement strand
GCGGATATACCGATCAGGTAGAGAAATACAAATCGCGATGGGGGCTTGCCTCTGGCAGATTAGAAGTTGTTTCCGATGGTTCGGTGGGTACTAATAGTCCATTCGCTCAAAGTTTCATTGGCTTCTTGCAAAAAAATACAGAATCTAAGGTAGCAGTCTCTGATCTGGTACAGTATGTGAAAAAGAAAGTAGCGGAGACAAATGAACAAACCCCCACTGGCAATCCATTGAAAGGCGTAGGTGATGAAGGGGGAGAGTTTGTATTTTATAAAAGGCAAGAATAAGAGATTTCATAAAATTGCAGGCCGATAAGCGACCGATCATCTATCCATCTGAGTTTATTGCCGACTGCTCGCATTCGCGGGTGCGTGTAGTGTTGTATGATACGATCGCGGTTTAGTTAAAGACTTCTGTCTTTTTTCAATTCGGGCTACATTTTCTTCTATTAACCACAGCGTTAAGTTGTGCTGTGCAACGTTAAACAAGTTCACATGAATGATGTACTTGTAAAGACTGGTTCGTTGAAATGCGGAGTGACATAAACGTTTGTTTTGGCCTTGGGACAATTGGCAGACAACCAACCCCTATCCCTAAACTGATTTTTCCGTCTTTTAAAATTAGAGTAATACTCTTGAGGACTGCCGTAAGCTATTTATCTTGCCACTTGTGAAAAGAGAAATAGTGATTGCTTACGTCTGTCTTGCCGGTATATGCCTGATCTGGGGAACAACTTTTTTGGTGATGCGCATCGGAGTGATGAGTTTTCCACCGTTTTTGTTTGCTGCGATCAGGCAAATAATAGCAGGCCTGTTGCTATCGGGTTTTTTGTTTTTGGTTAAGAAGGAAAGCTTTCCTTCATGGAATGTTCTTCGCATTCAGGCTTTTCGCGGGTTCTTATTGATTACGTGTGGCAATGGCTTGGTATCTTGGGCCGAAGTATTTGTGCCTAGCGGTCTTGCTGCCATCATTTGTTCTACGATGCCCGTGATGGTCATTTTAATCAATCTCACCGTCAATCGATCTGAACTACCGAATTGGATAATTACACTGGGTGTTGTTATTGGGTTGTCGGGTATAGTACTGGTGTTTAGTGAATACCTGGCTGACTTTGCCAATCCTAATTATCGAATAGGCATCATTTTAATTTTTTTAGCCACGTTTACCTGGGCTATAGGAAGTATGCTTACCCAACGAAAAAATATGAACAGCAGCCCATTTTTAAATGCAGGCATGCAAATGCTGTTTGGTGGTTTTTTTTGTTTGCCTTTCAGTTTTTTCTTTGACGATCTAAGCAATGTGGTCATCACTTCGGAAGTAGTATTAGCGCTTTCTTACCTTATCATCATGGGTTCGGTGGCGGCATTTAGCATGTATGCGTATACCCTATCAAAGTTACCCATTACCATTGCATCGCTTTATTCTTACATCAATCCATTAGTGGCTGTGGTATTAGGTTGGTTCGTGTTGAGTGAGAAACTTAATCTGAAAATTGGTTTAGCCTTTTTGATTACGGTACTGGGTATTTATCTGGTCAACTATGGTTATCAACGTCAGCAAAAGAAACGATACGAATCTTCAAATCTGTAGCCGATGATTTCTAAAATCAGTTTCCATCCAAATTTGTCGGCAGAGAAACCGGTTTTCTCGATCCTCATTCCTTCCTGGAACAATCTCGATTATCTGAAGTGTTGTGTGGAGAGTATCCGGAAAAATTCAAGATATCATCATCAGATTGTTGTCCATATCAATGAAGGTAAGGATGGTTCTGTGGAATGGGTAAAAAGCCAGAGGCTTGGTTATTCTTATTCAGAAGAAAATGTAGGAGTATGCTATGGATTTAATTCTCCGGCAACATTGGCTATGTCTGATTATATCGTGTTGGCCGATGATGATTATTATTTTGCTCCTGATTGGGATTATCATCTTTTAGAAGAGATCAAAAAACTCGATCATTATTATTTCTGCATTTGTGGTACGATGATCGAACACAGTCCTACGCAATACTCGAGCATGATTGCTCCTCACAATTTTGGTAAGACGGTTCATGATTTTGAAGAGGAAAGATTTTTGAAAGAATATAATTTGTTTCCGTTTGAAGATTGGAATGGAGCAAACTGGTATCCGATGGTGCTTCATAAAACTATCTGGAATCTGATTGGTGGGCTAAGTACTGAGTTTACACCGGGCATGGCTTCAGATCCTGATATGATGATGAAGTTATGGCATGTTGGTGTGCGATACTTTAAAGGAGTTAGCCGTTCACGCGTTTATCATTTTGTTTCGAGAAGCACAGCCAGAGTAAAAAAGAATGATGGCAACAAACAGTTCTTACTGAAATGGGGTATTTCCAAATCTACATTCTTAGATATGTACTTGCGATTAGGTCAGAAGTTTATGGGCTACACACCAGATCCTGATGAGCATAGATTCAAAGTAAAATTACTTCGTGATAAAGTGAAACGATTATTTTCTGTTTGGAAATAGTAAAATTTATTTTAGGTATTGGAAGCAGGAGACTATGGAATTTCTGAGTCAATTATTATTAATACCAGCGCTTGCCGCACCAATTTTCATTGGCATGGGAATTATTAGTAAGACATTTCCACCGAAGCATATCAATTCTGTTTATGGATATAGAACAAGCCGATCTATGAAATCGCAAGAACGGTGGAACTTTGCTCAAACATATTCTGCCAATGAAATGATAAAATTAGGATCCTTAGTTCTGTTGACCTCCCTTTTTGGACTTGCTTTAAATCTTAGCGAGGAGCTTGAAATTGCCCTTGGTTTTGGACTTATGATAGCGATGGTGGTCGTGTTCGTTATAAGGACCGAAAAAGCAATTCAAAATAAATTTGAAAAGGAATAGGGGACATTAATCAGCAGAATGTACAGTTGCGATACCAACACTACGACCAGCCCTGTTTAATCACATCGCAGATGTATTGTACGTTCTCTTTATTCATCTTCATGTGAAGAGGTAGCACGATATAATTTTCTTCCACGGCATCCATATTCGGTAAGTCGTCTCTTCTTCCACCTAAAATGCTATACCGGTCATTGCGATAATGGACCTGGCCTGATTCAATTTTTTTCTCCCGAAGGTAATGCATAAAGTTGATCCTGTTTTTTTCCACCAGGGCCGTACACAACCATGCTGCATGTGTACGATCATTCGCTTCAGCACCAATTAGTTTTATTCCAGCAGCGCCTTTTAATCCTTTTTTATATTCTTCAAACAAACTCTGGCGATGTGATAATGAATGATGAAATTCACGTAGTGAGGCCAAACCCATGGCAGCACTGATGTCTGTCATTTGATATTTATAGCCCACCTCCGTGATGTCATTTTCCCAGACGCCTTTTTGTTTGTTAGAGCGATCTATGCCAAACCAACGAATTCGTTCTGCTTTTTGAGTTAAGCTTTGATCCTGAACGATCACCATGCCACCATCGCCAGTGGTAATGTGTTTGATGGCCTGAAATGAAAACATGGTGAATTGAGAAATTTCGCCAATGTTTTTTCCTTTATAGGTGGCGCCTAATGCATGGGCAGCATCTTCGATCACCGGTATATTATACTCTTTTGCTATGGCATGAAGTTCATCCATGTCGCAAGGAAGTCCGCCATAATGAACGCATACAATCGCTTTTGTTTTTTCATTGATCATATCGCGCACATGCTGCACATTGATGTTTAATGTTTCGGGGTCAATATCGGCAAACCTGATTTTCACACCCATGTATAGAAATGGAATGCTGGTTGCTGTGCACGTGAATACGGGCGTGATTACCTCGTCACCTTCTTGTAGCCCTGCTAGAATATAAGAGAGGTGTAAAGCATCGGTCCCCGAACCTACAGCTATTGAGGTTCCATTTCCACCAAAGCGTTGAGAAAACTCTTTTTCAAACTGTGCCACTCGAGGACCCTGACCAATCCACCTTGATTGCAATACTTTGGTTACTTCTTCAATGGCAGTTTCGGGAATATGAGGATGAAAAAGAACAATGCCTTCTGATTCATTCATCACCGGCAATTCGTTCATCGGTCTTTCTTTGTGCAAAGGATCCATCGAGCACCCAAATTTATAGTGGGGTTCACAAATTTAAACCAAAAAAAGAAAGCTCCCGTTGGGGAGCCTCTTCAATATTCAATAACTAGGAATTAGTTCAAAGGTTTGGCTGCGGTGTTGTCCTTAAATAAGGCTTAATCCGGGTATGTCCTTTCGGGAATTTAGCCGCGATATCTTCATCTTTTATTGAGTTTACGATGATTACATCCTCTCCTTGCTGCCAGTTGGCAGGGGTTGCCACGCTATAACCAGCCGTTAGTTGTAAGCTATCGATTACGCGAAGAATTTCGTCAAAATTTCTTCCTGTTGAGGCCGGGTAGGTGATGGATAACTTCACTTTTTTATCAGGCCCGATTACAAATACAGAACGAACGGTAAACTTATCACTCACCTGAGGATGAATCATATCATACAGGTTGGATACTTTAAAGTCGGTATCGGCTATGATGGGAAAATTGACATGAGTTTTTTGAGTCTCATTGATATCTCCAATCCATTGTGTGTGTGAATCCACGGTGTCGGTGCTAAGTGCTACCACTTTCACATTTCGCTTGTCAAATTCTGCTCTTAGTTTAGCTACAGCTCCAAGTTCCGTGGTACACACCGGTGTGAAATCGGCAGGGTGAGAAAATAACACTCCCCAACTAGTGCCAAGCCACTCATGAAACTTGATGGTGCCCTCCGAGGTTTCAGCTGTGAA
This sequence comes from Bacteroidota bacterium, assembly GCA_947470895.1. GTDB lineage: Bacteria > Bacteroidota > Bacteroidia > Cytophagales > Cyclobacteriaceae > ELB16-189. Next base: position 62,347 of record CANIVF010000017.1, on the reverse strand, counting down.
ATCCGGGGCGATATCTCCTAATCTTAATGACATATTGTTGAAAATTTAATTTTGATACAAATATATAATTTGTCCATAGATTTACTAGTCTAATAAATAAACCATAGTTACTTCAGTACTTTCTGTCGCTGAATAATTTTAGCTAACGTGCTCTCTGACAGAATTCTGAGTGTTTCGTCCCTTACTCCAAGGAAAGCATCGCGAATGCCACAGGTTTTTTCATCGCGACACTCCTCACACGGTTCGTAATAGTTTATGGAAACGCAGGGAAGCATGGCAATGGCACCATCCATAAGACGTATAATATCGATGAGATTTACATCTTCAGGCTTTTTATACAAGTAATAGCCGCCCCCTTTACCTTTTTTACTGAGGAGAATCTTGGCGTTCCTCAATTCGAGTAAGATGGCCTCTAAAAACTTTTTGGGAATACGTTGTTGTTCGGCAATCTCCTGAATATGCACGGGTCCCTGCTGGTAGCGCTCTCCCAGATAGACGAGTGCGTGAATGGCATATTTACATTTTTTAGAAAGCATAATATTTTTTTCAAGATATACTTTTTATGAATAATTCTAATTTTGTTTCTCTTAGATTAACATTTAAATGCCGAGGTAGCTCAGGGGTAGAGCAGCTGATTCGTAATCAGCAGGTCGTGGGTTCAATTCCCATTCTCGGCTCAGAATATAACTACTTCTCCATTGATCGTTTCAAGGCCCCAAACCAACACCATCGTTTCATTTAGCTTTTTTCTTGTTATTACCGTGGTCGTGTTGGTAATGAATGTCTTTGCTTTGGTGAAGACGCCTTCTCCGGCATGGTATAATTACCTCATGGTAGCCTTATTGGCACCCATTGGCCTGTTTGTGCTTTATAAAATATTTGTCCGGTACAAGATCATTCGGTTGGGAAACAACCGATTGGAGTTGAGTTATCCGATGTTGAAAAAGCACAGTATATATCCCCTTCAAGAGATTGTTGCCTGGAAAGAGAACGTAGTGAAAACAGGAAAGAGTTCGGTATTCAGACAACTTGAGATTTTCCTTCCGGATAGGCAACGAATCAGTTTTGGAGATAAGGAACATACTGAGTATAGCAGGGTCGTTCAATACCTCAATCAGAAAGTGCCGAAAAAAAAGACTACGTAGACTTGTTTGTTTCAGATTGGTAAAGTTTCAAAACCTTTTTACTTTTGCCCGCTTGCCAGACGGTCAAGTTTTCCCTCACTCTGATATTTTTCAGAGTTATTAAATGCCCAGGTGGTGAAATTGGTAGACACGCTACTTTGAGGGGGTAGTTCCGCAAGGTGTGCTGGTTCGAGTCCAGTCCTGGGCACCAAAGAAGTTCAAAGTTTAGGGTTTAAGGTTCAATTGCGTATTGAAGACTTTAATCCTTAAACTTTGCTTGTTTTAGCCGAAGTGGTGAAATTGGTAGACACGCACGTTTCAGGGGCGTGAGTCTTAACGGATGTGCGGGTTCGAGTCCCGCCTTCGGCACATAAAAAAAGTCGCTCCATTATTCGGGCGACTTTTTTTTGAAGAGTCTTTTGTCATTGATCAGGCATCCAGTAGTTTGATCTTTTATCCCGGAAGGATCTTCAAAATCATTCCACCATCAACACCGATATATAGATATCCGTCCGGGCCTTGTATAACATTGCGGACCCGCCATTTCATGCCTTTCAAAATTCGCTCTTCGTTCACCACCAAACCATCGCGAATGGTCAGGCGATTAAGATGCATCAGCACCATGGAGCCAATAAATAGATTTCCTTTCCACTTTGGATATTTATCTCCGGTATAAAAAACCATTCCGCTTGGCGCGATGGAGGGTACATAATAATGGAATGGTTGCTCCATTCCTTCTTTCTGAGTGAGGCCATCGCCAACGAACTTATCATCATAGTCTTTTCCGTAGGTAATTACTGGCCAGCCATAATTTTTACCTGGTTTAATGATGTTAATTTCATCACCACCTTTGGGTCCGTGTTCATGTTCCCAAAGTTCATTCGTAAATGGATTGATGGTTAATCCCTGGCCATTACGTGTTCCATAACTCCATATTTCAGGAAGGGCTCCCGGAGTATTAACGAATGGATTATCTTCAGGCACACTTCCATCTTCTTTGATGCGCAGGATTTTTCCTAGGTGATTGGATAACACTTGCGATGAATCCTGTTTTGATTTATCAACACCTGTGGTGATAAATAGATATCCATCTTGATAAAGAAGCCGTGACCCGTAAAAACTTGCGCGATTATAATAAGGCTGAGCTGTAAATAATCTTTTGAGGATTATTAAACTATCGCCTTCCAGTTTGGCACGTTCCACAGCAAGACTAAATCCTAATTCATTGTTGAATGAGTAAACAAAAAACAACTCATGATTAGCGTTGTATTGAGGATGTGGAAGAATGTCCAGCAATCCTCCATCGCCTTTGCTGTCTATTGCCGGAACGCCTTTCAATTTTGTTCTGGAGCCATTAGTCACATTCACCAGAATCATATCACCCACGGGCCGGTCTGAAACAATCATGGTGTTGTTATCCAGAAAAGCCATGGCAAAGGGAACTGTAATACTATCGGTGACGAGTTCCAGTTTTAGTGGGCCATGCTCACTTTCGACCATCCAATGTTGCTTTTCATTTTTTGTTTCAGAACACGAAACACACGCGATGCAAAAGCCAATGAGTATGAGAAGAGAAAGTTTAAATTTCATTAAAAATAATTTTATCGTTTGCTATTAAAAGTTTGCGCTGATAGTCCATTCATATCCCACACAATTTTACCTGCGCGTATCGTAAGTTCTGATTCGAATTTGCGTGAGCCATTTATTTTATTTCCGCCTGCATCGATGAAGCCATAGTTACCGGTTAAGATGCTGATGACTGCAATGTCGGCAACGGAGCCTTCGGTGAGCGAACCAACATCATTTCGTTTTAAAGATTGTGCGGCATTCCATGTAGCGCGTTGTATGATATCCGGCACTTCCATATTCATGTTCAAATATTTCGACATGATGTTGAGCATGTTTTTCATTCCTGAATTCATACTAAAGCGATGAAGGTCTGATCCAAAGGTGTTGGGAGCGAGCCCTTGTTGCAGAGACGGTAAAGCTTCACTGAACCAGAACCCAAATCCTCCATGACCTACGTCAAACAAAACACCTTTCTTTTTTGCATCTAATACAAACGGTTTCACTTTTCCTTGATCATCCACCACAGATTCACGTTCCGTAATTTTTTCGTATGAGTGAGTGATGATATCGCCAGGGCGCATTTTATTTAATTGATCTTCCAACGAATATTTTGGAAGATGACATTCAACAAAGATCGGCACCTTTGCCATATTTCCTGCTTCCAGTGCACGATCGAAAGGAGTCCAATCACTTCCTTCATAGTGACCAATTTTTACTCCTACAATAATGTCAGGATATTTTTGAATGGTAAGTGCTGTCATTTGTGCACTCATGTCATTCACATCTTCCTGATCGGGATTGCCAATCATTCCAGCTCCGGCAATATTTATAAAAGCAAGAATTCGTGTTTGCGATTTATCGATCACATTACTTTTGAATGCTGGAAAGCTTCTCCAACCCGATGTTCCTGCATCGACCACCGTAGTTACTCCTGATTTAAAACTAAAGTCATCTGCGGATACACTATAAATCCCATCGGCAAAGATGTCAGGGTTACTTCCGACAAATACGTGGGAGTGCATATCAATGAATCCGGGTGTCACCAATAACCCAGTAGCATCAATCACTTTTTTGGATTGGGTTGCAGGAATGTCTTTTGCCACTTTACTGATTTTACCTTCAGCAATGGCAACATCCATCTTGGTATCAATCTTATTTTTGGGATCGATAACGCGACCGTTTTTTATCAGCAAATCATACTGTTGAGCCTTCAAGCCAAGCGATGTGATGATAAAAAACAACATAGTTAGAACAACACGCACGCTTGCCTTTTCCATCTCCGTGGTCTGGGTTCTCGCAGGCCACAAAATGTTCATAGTGTGTTTCGGTCTGTGAAGACATAGACCGAGGGGTGGAAACAGTGCGAACAACGCTAACCGCATGCTTACTTTTTCTGCAGTTCAATTTCCCATGCAGGAGCACTGATGCCATTTAAATCCCATACGATTTTTCCGGCACGCATAGTCAGTTCCGCTTCCAACTTTTGTGTGCCTTTGAGTTTCATTTTTCTGATATCCAGAAAACCAAAGTCACCTTTGCGGAGATTAAGGACAGCTACATCGGCTTCGGCACCTACACTTAGGTTTCCAAGCTCTGATCGTTTGATCGCGTTGGCTGGATTTACCGTTGTTCTAACAATGACATCTTGTAGGGACATGCCCATGTTCAAAAACTTTGACATCACGTTACAAAGATCTTTCATTCCTCCATTCATACTGTCTGCATGAAGATCGGTACTGATTACATTGGGTTGAAATCCTTGCTGTATCGCAGGCATGGCTTGTCGCCATGAAAATGCTCCGCCACCATGGCCAACATCAAAGATAATTCCGCGCTTCTGCGCTTCGAACACAAATGGTTTCACTTTTCCGTTTTCATCCACAACAGTTTCACGGTTCGCGGGACCGTATGCGAAGGTGTGAGTAAACATATCTCCAGGTCGAAGTTTTTTCATGAATAATTCTTCAATGGAGTTGGTAGGATTGTGTTCACCAAAATCAACCATCACCGGAACGTTGGCGAGTTTACCTGCTTCAACGGCTCGTTCTACTTGTGTAAAGTCTCCCCAGTAATGGGCCGATTTAATACCTACCAATATCTCCGGAAATAATCGATTAATCATATACGCAGTTTGGGTAGCATTCATATCATTGGTATCCTGTTCTTCGAAGCGGCTGGCCATGCCGGTGCCAACAATATTTAGTAAAGCGAGTATTCGTGTCTGACTTCTATCGATCGTTTGCTTTTTGAAGTCACGGAAATTTCTCCATCCTGAACTTCCTGCATCCACCACAGTAGTAACCCCAGCTCTGAAAGTAAAACCATCAGGAGGTAAGCTGGTAAATCCATTGGCGATATATGCATCCGGCACGTTTCCCTGAAAAGCATGGACGTGCATATCGATGAGGCCGGGTGTAACGTAAAGACCTGTTACATCAACAACGGTTTTTGCTTTTTGAGGTGAAATGTTTGCAGCCACCTGAAAAATTTTCCCGTTGGTGATAGCCACATCCATCTTTGAATTGATTTGATTTTTTGGGTCGATGACATGGCCGCCTTTGAGCAGGAGATCAATTTCCTGAGCATAAGAAGATGCTCCACAAAAAATAATTAAGCAGAATGATAACGTTGTTATCAACAACGCATTGAGTTGAAGTTTCTTCATGATTTATAAAGTCTGTTTGAAAGATAAAATTTTATGTTGCCAATGGAGGTCCGGAAGGAACCACAATACGTTCGCGCTTGCTCTTGTATTTATATTTGGTTGCTGTGAATTTCGCAGTACGATATTCACCCATATAAATTTCTCCCGAAATGGAATCGCCAGAAACGGTGCCAGAGAAAATAAATGGCACATTATCGGCTTCGCCTCTTTCTACACTGCGAAGTATAATTTTGTCACCTTCCATAGTACCTACCAGATCGCGCACGGTAAATTCGCCTTTGTGTGATCCCACAATCCAATTGCCATCTTGTTCCATGTTAAGCATGTGTTTGCCTTTGCTGCTGAAGAACTCGATGTTTGCTTCCCAACGGCCAGTAACTACAGCCGAAGGAGCTGACATGGTAGTTGGCTTAGCGCTTCGCTGTTGTGAAAGAATTTCAAAAATTCTATCCGCCACTACTTTATCATTACCTGGTTGCATTTGACCTGTCGTGATCTGCACCGATGTCATGTTATCTTTTGATTCAGCACCGATGGCAATGCGCGGTTTTGTTCTACCGGCAATTTCTGCTAGTTCCTCACCCGTGATATTCAGTTTGGCAGGATCCCACATGATGTTGAGCACCGGTGATTTATTCGAAAGTTCGGTGGGTTCGAAAATAGAAGAAGTTACTCCCTGAATAGTATTTATTTTTTTAGAAATGTTATTCAACCACAAAAGCCAGGTTTTCCACTCAGCCGCATGATCACGTTTCTTCCATGTTTCCACTGCGGCCATCATACCGATCATTTCTTCGCGACCCACTTTATTATCACGACCTGGGCCGTGATGGGGTGAACTCGCTTGCCATGCCGACATCAAAATATCTTTTTGACCTAATAATAATCCTGCGCATTGCGGACCACAAATCGCTTTACCTCCGCTATAGCACACCAACGTGGCACCTTGCTGAAGATGTATATTTGGAATAGTGAGCACTTCGGCTGCTGCATCGACCAACACAGGAATATTTCTTGGTTTTGCAATTTTTACAATGGCTTCTGTTGACATGGGCTGGCCGGGTTGTGATGCACCATAGGCCATTACATAGATCAATGCTGTTTTTGAATTCAGCGCTTTTTCTAATTCCTCAATGGTATCAACCGTGATCACTTTCACACCGATGTTACGGATGGAATGATCGTACGTATTGCGCGAATGTCTTGGGATTACCACTTCTGTTTTCTCAAAGCCGGTCAGATCAGGAATGCGAACCAGTTTTTCTGGATTCCCGCCTGTCACGCACGCGGCCGTTACATGTTTCATGGCTGCTGCACATCCTGCAGAAACCATTCCCCACTCGGCACCGGTAAGCTCTGCTAGTCTGCGACCAATGCCATCGGCCAGTTCATCATACTGCACAAAATTTTGTGATGCCGCTTCCATCGCAGCGCGCACTTCGGGACGCTCAATAGAGCCACCAATAATGGTGAAGGTGCCCCGGCAGTTGATGATGGGTTCAACACCTATCGATCGAAAAATATTTTGTTGTGGTTCATCTTTCAAATCAGGAAAGATTGGGCTATCGGTCGTACTGCCAAATGCAGATTGAAATGGGAATATGGTGCCAGCCAATGGTAAAAGGGCAAGGTTCCTAAGGTGTTCTCTCCGTTTCATGAGTTAATAATGTTTTAGTTTAAGGTCGCATGGAATAGCCGAATTAGGATGCCTAGTTAGGCAAGCTAATCTAAAGACTATTTCATGAGGTTTAGGTTTCACAATTGTCAATAAGTTAAGGAGTTGAAAAATCAATACAAAGCCATTGGTGTAATTGCTGAGTAAACAATTAAAAGGAGCAAGCAGAGCGAAGGGGAAACCTTATTTTTTTATGATGAAGGATTGGATTGGATTGCCCACGGAACCCACCAGCAAGGTAGTTTGTGCTGGGCCTGCAATGGTTTTGATTTCTCGCACATCGCCTCTCAGAATCATTCCTGATTTCTGATTCGGCATATATTCAAAGTTTCCTTTCCCCTTATTGATGAATACCATCCCGCGACTAGAACTATTGCGTCCCAACCGAACGCGCACATAAGATTCATTTCCACCCATGATGATGTCGGGCAAGCCATCCGCATTCACATCGGCAGATTCAATCGAATAAACGGGTGACCATTGAGCTTGAGTAGGCAATTCTTTTTTATCGAAAGAGGTGCCTGTATTTTCAAATAACAGCGTACGCAACTCGTTTGCCTTAAGGACAACGGTATCCGTTAACTCCCCGGGGGTAAATATTTTATCCATCGTTGCGTTAGCGTATGAAATGTAATCGGGAAAACGTTGCTTGAGAAAATTCACCTGACCGAGTGCTTCATCGCGACTGGCATAAGGATAAGAAACCCCATTAATGAAATAGCAAAAGAACGGATCTACTTGTGCATCAAAATTGAAGTCTTTGAAGATCATCGTGGCCGGATGCTGCTCAGAAACTCCGAACTGATTATTGGTACCGGCATTTCCGGCAATCAAATCTAAATCGCCATCGTTATCAAAATCATTTGCTTCAATGCAATTCCACCAACCATTGTTCGCATAAGGAAACCATTGTGAAGTTTCATCTTTAAAATTTCCAGCATGGTTAATCCAAACCTGAATAGGCATCCATTCTCCAGCGAGAATTAGATCAGAAAATCCATCTTTATTCAAGTCGATCACTTTTGCATCAGTAACCATACCGGTGTACTGAAGGCCAGGTGCCAGTTCTTCCGCTTTACTCGTGAAATTTCCTTTGCCATCATTAATCAAAAGGAAGCTGCGTGGATTGACCGGATATTGTGCTGGTGTGATTCTTCCACCCACAAATAGATCAAGATCTTTATCGCCATCGGCATCAAACGAAACGGCTACTGAGCCAGCTTCTGTTTCTATCGGTAATGCCTGAATATCCTTTTTAAAATTTCCTTTACCATCGTTGCGATAGAGACGATCCTGTAACATGGGATCACTCATATTAAAAAGATAACCTCCTCCAACGATGTATATATCTAAATCGCTATCACCATCAGCATCGAAGAACGTGGCATTCTCATTTTGATAAATGGTATCCGCAGCAAATGAATTTTTTACATCTGGTTTGAATGATCCGTTTTTTTGTTGAATCATTAGAGCGCTGCTTTGTCCTTTTGGTCCTCCTACAAAAATATCTTCCAAACCATCTCCATTCACATCACCGGTCGCCATTTTTGGTCCTGTGTAAGAATACATGTGAGGAAGCAGTAATTGTCTTTTGAAATCATTTACTGCAGCAGGTTCGTGTTTCCAATTGATCAGGTTTGCAGAATCAAACAATGGCTTGGTAGTTGGAACCCGATGCAGCGTTACGTTTTGATTGGCATCATCGATCAGTGGACTGATTTCTGAGCCTGCTTTTATGTTTTGTATGCTTTGTTTTTTTCCATTTGGCCAGATGATGCTGATGGAGTCCAGTTGAGGTGCTTTTCCAATACCAATAGAAATGGACGACATCATGGAAGATTCATAACCACGTACAGGAGAGAATTCTATAAACTGGGTATTACTGCCAGTGTATGCAAGAAGCTTTGTACCAATTACATTCCTGCCAGGATTTTTCTTCAGCAAATCAATCTTCACATAGTTAGATTGTTTTTTATCGACACTCGTGTTTTTGTAAATCAACGATGGGGTATTCATCCCATTCACTACCAGATCCTGATCACCATCATTATCCAGATCAGCATAGGCAGCTCCACTTGATTTATTCTTTTTGGTAATTCCCCAGTCTTCAGTTTTGTTTTCGAAGGAAAGATCACCATTATTCTTAAATAGGAAATTGCCCTCATTAATAGAAGGCATGTTGTTTAAAATCACCTGCACGCTGAGGGGTGCACCGGTTTGCTGTGCGTTGAGTTGTTCATCTACAGTGAATTTTAAAAACTGCATATTGGTGTAATCTTTTTCGTAGCCATTGCTAACGTAAAGATCTTTCCAACCATCGCCATCAAAATCGTTGAACAAGGCAGACCAGCTCCAGTCGGTATTGGAAATACCGGCAAACTGACCGATCTCAGAAAACGTGCCATCGCCATTATTCAGCTGAAGCATGTTGCGTGTGGTTTGATGATGAAACCCGGCACCAATCAGCATTTGATATTTATCATAATTATCATCACCCGATGAAAGTTTGATTCGTTCGTTCGTGGCGGGCAACATATCCAGCGTATAGATATCAATGAGTCCGTCATTGTTAATATCGGCAGCGTCCGAGCCCATAGAGAAAAGCGAAACATGATCGGTAGCTTTTTTAATCGAGTTGGTGAATGTTCCATCACCATTGTTCATATACAAATAATCTTCTTCGTTGAAGTCATTAGAGATGTACATATCAAGGAATCCATCCTGATTCAAATCAGTTACCGCCACGCCTAATCCAAAGCTCAACACATTACTGATCATGCCTGCCTGATCGGATATGTTGATAAACTTTCCATTTTGATTTTGATAAAATTTGCTTCCAAATTTATCACCTCTTTGTCCTTTGGCATTATTGAGCAAATTGTTAAAGCCGGCATAGCGCTGCAAGGAGTGATTAAGAACAAATAAATCGAGATCGTTGTCATTGTCGTAATCAAAGAAGGCCGCTTGGGTAGAGTAGGAGCTGTCGTCAATACCATATTCCGCAGCTCGTTCTGTGAATGTTAGATCCTTATTGTTTACGTATAAAAGATTTTTTCGAAGCAATGAATCTCCCACGGCCGAACGGCATACGTAAATATCAAGCCATCCGTCCTGGTTAATATCCGTCAGGCTCACACCGGTTTTCCATCCTTCTGTGGCACCAACGCCTGCTTTGTCTGTGATGTCTGCAAATTTTAAGTTTCCCTGATTGATGTATAGCTTGTTTGATGTTTGATTGGCGATAAAGTATATATCCACCAACCCATCATTATTGAAATCACCAACAGCAGTGCCACCGCCATTAAAGAAATAGCTATAATTCAAAATGTGGTTGTCTGCACTTTGTATTACTTCATTCTTGAATGTAATCCCGGTTTCATCGGAAGGCATTTCCACAAATAGCGTATCCTTTTCAGGTTTTGCGCACTGATGAAATAACAGAACCGAGATCAGACCTATCGTTAAAGAAACTTTCTTATTCATTCTATTAATTCTTTGCACTTAGATAATTTGATAATCGGGATAGCAATCTAAATTGATCATTATTTGTTGGAAGACTCTCTCCCTGTGCGTTTTGTTTGTAAACCTGAATGCACCATTTTGGAATGGTTTTGTCGGTTGATTTTTCTTTCCATTGCTCCAGCAGTTTCGCACCGTTCTCGTCCATTCCACTTTTTCTTAAAGCAAAGGCATTGATCAACAAGTTGCCATTTTTAATCTGACTCATTTCAGCATGTAGTGAAGAGTAGATTTTATCAGCCTCTGATTTCTTTTTCATTTTTTCGAGACACACCGCATGGAGAAAATTTTCGAAGCGTTCATCAATATCGGCATCGTAAGGTTTTCCTACGCCCAGATTTTCGGGCCATAGTCTTGCTTTTTCAATATTCGATATGGCTTGATTATACTTTCCTTTCTCCACGTTATCAAATGCCATCATTAGCAACGATTCACGATAAAGTTGACGACCTTCCGTTGCACCTTCATTGGGTAAAAATATTTTACTGGTAAGTACCTTCAAGCTGTTTGGATATTGCTTATTAACGAGATAGCATTTTGCCAATAGAAATGTTAAGCCATCATTATTTGAGAAACGTTTTTGATAATCGATGGCTATCGTTAAAGCTTTTTGCGGATTGCCTGCATTGAGATAGTGATTGACCAGTAGTTTCCCATAACGCCACTCATTCTTATCCAATTGAGTTGCTTTGATTAGATCCTGTTCTTCTTCCGCAGCAAAGAGTGATGCTTTTGCTGCATAAAACGGAGCGAAGTCCGGATTACCACATTGTTGAAGTAATTCTTTTGTCTTCTTGGTGTTTCCGGCATTCCAATGGATAAGGGCCAGAAAATATTTTGGCTTCCATGAACTAGAGTTTTGAATCGCCCATGCCATCACATCTGCAGCATGAACACGATAAGGAAATACTAGTGTAGTGGAGGATTGATCGGCCTGGGCAAGTACTGATGAGTATGATGCGTCATTATTCTTCTTTAGCAAATAGGCTTGCCAATACAAAATTTCTGATTGCTGTGGAGCTTGCTTCAATATGGCGAGAGCATCCTGATAGCGATCAATGGTCAGATACCAATCTGCAAGATTAAGAAAAATTTCATCCTTCATTTCCTGACTGATCTGTTTCGTAAAATCCTGTGAGGCAGACATACTCCACAAAAGCTTCTCGGCATTTACAAAATGACTTAGCGGGTTGATCTCTTGAATTTTCTCAAAACATGCGATTGCTTTTTCTTTTTCTCCCTGAACTCGGTATATGGCAGCGATAATCTGCCACGCATCACTATTTTTCGGTTGCTCGCTAATGGCTTTCTGCGCATACTCAAAACTCTTCTTAATTTGATCTTCTCTGAAGTATAACTTCGCTAATTCTGTATAAGACGCACTGCGATATTCTATTGAGGCTGAGGCAATACCAAAAGCTTCTTTCGCATCAACAATATGGTTCAGAGCAACATTCGCTAAGCCATAGGCAAAATTGGCAGCCGGATCGTAGGTATTGATGCTCAGCGCTTTCATCGCAAGCTTATGTGCGTTTTCGTAATCCATCTTTCTTAGTTGCAGGAAGGACATTTCGATAAGTGCTGGTAAGAAATACTGATCCTTTGAAAGACATTCTAAAAATTTATTTTCTGCTTTTACATAATCCCTGGTTTGCAGTGCACCTTTACCAAGTGTGTAAAGTGCGTATGGGGTATCCCATTTGTAATCTCCTGGTAAGGTAACGGGTCTTGAAAGACTATCAGCCTTAGGATTTGCATCATAAGAAAATTTATCACCAATGGTAAGTTTTATTGCTTTAGCATCTCCCGACCATTGAATTGAGTCTTTGTAAATCTGAAGGGGATTGAAAGCGATTTTTCGTTCTACAATTTTTTTGTCGCCACTCGAAATGGTTAGTGTTTCATGGATTGACTCTAATGGTGAGAATAGCCACTTAAGATATCCACCTTCCGCTTTAAGATTTAACGATCCGTAAGGATCTGCTTTAACGACTCCCTTTGTTCCTTTGATTGGGAACCAATATTCTGTCCAAACATCTGTTGCGTATGGCGAGAAACCTCGGTGTTTGAATGGTGTATATATACTATTGTCAGATGATTGATTGAATAGTCTTCCAGATTGTACTTCTACATATTGACCATCGGTATCGGACAATAAATTTTCCCAGATCATGCCTTGGCGGGATAGTCCCCAGATCCATATTTTCTTTCCGGGTTTTTCATCATATAATGAGTAGTGGCCCATACCAAAATTTTGATCGTGGTAAAAGGATGCAAAGAAATCAGTATAACTGCCGAAGACATGGTAAGATTTGTACGTTCCAAAGTTATTTTGTTCATAAAAGGAAATATCCTTTTTGTTCTCCTGGTTGATTTTCCAACTCGCGTATTCACCTTCGTGGCCGATGTAGCGGGTTCCAGGAAACACGAATTCAAGGTTCCCCTTTGCAGGCATGCCTACGTTCATCCACGTGTAGTAGGGTTGTTCCAAAGAATTTCCATTATGCCAGGTAGATCGTGTAGTAAAGTAAGCCTTGTCAGTTGGAAGATTTATTTCAATGGTCCAGAACGTTTGCGTCAGTTTATCAAATGTGCCTACATAGCAACTTACGCTTCCATCCGCTTTATTTTCTATTCGATAATCTACTGGTGTTGCACAATTGGGTGTGTGTCCTATGATGCCATAGTTTGGTTCAATACCCCCGCTAGTCCAGGGGCCACGCATCGCTATATCACGAAATTTTACTACTTGATTATTGTATATGAAAGGAAGCCCCGTTGACTTTTCCCAGGCTGACCATATTTTTCCACCCACTTCTGGCAAAACCATCAATTTGATGTATTGATTTTCAAGTTCCACCACCTTCCATTGCTTATCCACGGGCTTATCCGTGAAGCCATCGTACCTAAAGTAAGGGTAGATCAGACTTTTAGACGGAATTGGGTTGGGGTCGCTGAAGGGATAAGTCTTGAATGTTTTGATGCTTTCCTTTATTGACGCGGTGGACTGCGCATTCACAAGGTGAAACATCAGGAATGAGAACAGCGTGAGGTAGATTTTTTTCATAATAATTGACTGATATGCTAAGATGTAATGGACAGTAATTTAAGAACCTTTCTATAGAGTTGGCTCAATTAATATTTGTTTTTTTCAACCGGTTATTCAATGGCAAACTCGCTAAAGAATCTTTACTTTGTGACCACTTGAACCTTGATTTAATTCGCTATGATATTGAACTTTATTTGGAATATTAACCCCGATATTTTCTCCTTCGGCCCATTTCAACTTAAATGGTTGACTATTTTATTGGTGGTTGGAGTTTTGGCCGGAAGAAAGCTTCTTTCTTACATGTTTAAAAAGGAAGGCGCAAATTCTGGCGAAGTGGGATCGGTCTTTAATTTCACTTTGGTTGGAGCGATATTATGCGCACGTCTTTTTTATGTTGCGTTTATTGAGCCTGATATTCTTTTCAATAAGCCAGCTCAGATTCTTTTCCCGTTCGAATTTAGTCAGGGTTTTAAGTTTGTGGGCATCGGCCAGTTTTCTATGCTGGGTGCTATAGCTGGTGCAATCATCACCTTGCTGATTTATGCCAAGCTTAAAAGCAGGCCATTTTTATGGTTGCTCGACAAAGGGTTAGTTCTCGTGCTCGTGATCATTATTTTTGTTCGTGTTGGCAACGTGTTTCAATCTGAATTTTTTGGAAAACCTACCGATTTACCGACTGGTATCCTGGCTGTTGATAAAATAGAAAAAGGTCTGCTAAACGTACCCTGCTGCGCCATGCGAAATCCTAATGGTGAAAATCCGCTCGATACCGTTTCGGTGATGAAAGGGAAAGCGATGCTTCACGAGGGAGTTGGCTATGAGCCTTTGATCGCGTATGTCTTTTTTAAAGATGGAGCAACGGAACAATTGGTCAATGAGTTTCTGATTGGAGATGTTAAAACGTATTTATTCGAATTGTCTGATCAGATTTTTGAGCCTGGCACGGAGCCTTTGCATTATACCATTTTTGTGGATACTGCAAATAATTATATGGCACGGATTCAAACCATCGGATTAGCCCGGCATCCTCTTCAACTTTATGAAGGAGTTGTGTTTCTTGTTTTATTGATTGTGTTAATCTGGTATTGGAACGAGCACCTTAAAAAACATCAGTCAGGAAGAATGGCTGGTTTGGTAATCATGTCAATCAGTGGCATTCATTTTATGATCGAGTTCATGAATGTGTTAACAAGACCACTGATCAAGAGTGTTCCTTTAACGGTAGATCAGTATCTCTGTATTCCGATTTTCTTATTTGGTGTAGTACTCCTGGTCACTTCTTCCAAAAGTAAAAAGGTGTAACGCATCAAATCGAGTCGAGTTCGCTATGTTACTTATCTATTTGAATGGATCTTTCATTTCCCTGATAGTCGGTAATCATAATAGCCGAAATTTTCGGAGACAATTTTAACGAGCGACTCGAGTTAGACAAATAACTAGATCCATACTGAAATTCGTGCTGATACTTTCTTCCATCTGATAGCGTGACGGTGGCAGTCACATCGTTGGTGTTGGCTTTCACATACGTTGACGGTATTTCATCCATAAATGATGTTGCTTTATTCGAGTTGTTTCCAACCACAATTAAACTCTGACCGTTGGCAAGAATAATTTTTACTATTCCCTTTGAATCCAGATCTGACACGAAACCGCTTTTAGTATTATACATCGGAATGAAATTTCCTTTTCCATCGCCTTTCAATAAAAGTCCGATCATAGCATCATCTCTTCCGGAAATAACTTCGGGGGCATAGGAGTTACCACTAAGCAGTACATCAAGGTTCCCATCATTGTCAAAATCTTCTGTGATCATTCCATAGATAGGTCCAATCTGGGCAACGAGTGGAAGTGCTTTCATTCTGAATTTTCCATTACCGATATTTTCGATGTAACTGCTTTCAAAGGTTTGAGCGCAAACTACGTAGGCATCATCCAGTTCTTCGGGAAGAAATGATTGATCGAAAGTTGCATCTGAATAAGCTGTAAAGGTTCGGAATCTTCCACGCATGGTATTTATTTGATCGATGAGAACATCGCGTGGATGTCCAATATAATTTATTCCTTGTGTATAGTAACTCATGATTGGATCGATGCGGCCGTCTTTATTAAAATCTTTGGCGTATATGCACAGTGGTTCTTTAGCAGTTGATTTGAAATGACTGTTCAACCCGAGATTGCCCGCTAGGTAATCGATATCACCATCTAAATCAAAGTCACCGGCAGCAAGAGAATTCCACCAGCCTGAAGAGTTTTCAAGATTTGTTGGCTCTTCAAACTTTCCTTTATTGTTTCGATAAAACCGGATGGGTAAAAACTCGCCCGTAATCACCAGATCCATCCAACCATCATGATCAAAGTCACTCCATAATGCAGCGCTCACCATGCCGGATTGATTTATATGGGGAATGATTTCTTGTGTGATGTTGATAAACTTGGGGACTCCGTTTTTAGTATCGTTGCGCAATAGAAAACTCTCTGCTGGCATCGGATATTTCCCTGGAGTAATTCTTCCTCCAATAAACAGATCAAGATCACCATCACGATCATAGTCGGCAGCCACTACGCATGATCCACTGGTTGTTTCAACAGGCAATGCATTTCGGACAAGGCTAAAATTTCCTTTGTCATCGTTGACAAAAAAACGATCCTGATAGATAGGAGCGTTGCTGCTCTGTTCGGTGTCGCCACTGGCTATGTATAAATCAAGATCTCCATCCAAATCTGCATCAAAGAATAACACGCCTGTATCTTCTGCCAGACTATCAATGCCCGTTGAATGTTGACGATTAAATTTCCCTTCCGAGTTTTGCATGAATAAAGCACCAGCGTAGGTTGCGGCACCACCAATATAAAAATCTTCAAGCCCGTCACCATTTACATCGGCCACAGCAATGCCTGGTCCATAGCGAGAGTTCATGTGGGGTATAGATGGCTGTACTTTAAAATCAATAAATGGATTTTCTTTATGAAGGAAATCTATTCCTGTTTCGGCTGCTATTTTGAAAAGTGTTTTGATTGGAGTAATATTTTTTTCTGGTCTTTTGCCAGCGTCTTTGTAGGAAACTTTGATCAATTGGTTTGAATTCATTTGCGTAAGCAACTGATATTTTCCATCAGGCCAGATAATCTCCAGGCTATCAACAACCTTATTCTGATTCAATCCAAAATGTAAAAATGGTTCTACTGATGACAGATAACCCCGAAAGGGCGAAAAATATTGATACTGTAATGTTCCTTTTGTTTTCAGGTAGACTTTTGTTCCAAAGCCTTCCCAATTTTTTTCAGGGCCTTCAAAAGCAATTCTTAAATAGTTTGATTTATTTTTTTCATTGTTAGCCTGGCTTTCTAACAGTGAGGCTTCGCCATCAATATTGTTAACGACTAAATCAAGGTCTCCATCGTTATCGAGATCTGCATAGGCTGCGCCATTTGAAAAGGTGGGTTCTGTCATGCCCCATGATGTTGATTCATCACTAAACGTGAGGTCTCCTTTATTCTTGTAGATGTAGTTATGAATTTTTATTCCAGGTAGTTCATTCAATAAAGCTTGACGCTGCTCTTTGTCGGCAGTGGGCAATCCCATGTTTTGTGTTTCATCACCATACATGATAAAATCCAGGTTGGTGATGTCTTTTCCATATCCGTTGGTGATGAATAGATCTTTGAGCCCATCATTATCATAGTCGGCAAACAAAACACTCCAGCTCCATTCGGTAGCTTCTACACCGGCCAGTTGACCTACTTCACTAAAGGTGCCATTGCCATTATTAAGTTGCAACGTGTTGCGAACGTATTGAGGTTCATAGCCTACACTTAGGCCATGTTCAAATTCATCGTACCCGTTTCCTCGAGGTGTAAGTTTCCATCTCTTGTTGTCTTCGGGCAACATATCCACTACGGCAATGTCAACGAGACCATCGTTGTTATAATCAGCCACATCGTTGCCCATGCCATTAAAGGTTTGATGTTTGAGATAGTTGGAAGCCCGGTTGGTGAACGTTCCGTTCTGGTTGTTGATCCACAAAAGATCGTTGGTGATAAAATCGTTTGAGACATAGATGTCGGGCCAGCCATCATCATTGAAATCTGAAACGGTTACTCCTAAACCAAAACCTTCAATCAGGATTCCTGCTTCTTTGGTTATATCAGTAAAAGTTAAGTCGCCATTGTTTCTAAAAAGTTTATCATTGGATGCCGCTTCTCCATTCACCACTTTAGGTCTGGAGGAATTGCGACTATAGCTGACAAACGAATTGCGCAATTGATACATATCAAGATCTCCATCGAGATCATAATCGAAAAACGTGCTTTGTATTCCATAGCCCTTATCGTTCAATCCATATTTTTCGGATTGTTCAGTAAATGTTAAATCACCATTGTTGATGAATAAAATATTCGCTCGCTCGCTCTCTGGTGTATTTCGATTTCCACCAACACTGATATAGATGTCTTTAAAACCATCCTGATTGATATCTACCATGGATGCACCGCTAGCCCAGGTGGATGTTGTTACGTTTGCTTTTTCAGTGATGTCTTCAAACTTCCAGTTGCCCTTATTCAAATAAAGTTTACTGGATGTCATGTTACCTGTAAAATACAGATCCTGAAGACCGTCATTATTGATATCACCCACGGCTACTCCGCCTCCATTGTACATGTATTCGAAGTCTATGACCGAAAGAGAATCCGCATAGGTAATGGTGTTCGAAAAATGAATGCCGGACTCTGCAGGGTTTATGGTTTTGAATAATGGTTCTTTATCCTGGCTGCAGGCTATCAATAACAAAGCATAAAAAATCAATACAAATGATCTTTTCATAGGAAATGGTAAAGGCTTAAAAAAACAAAAGGTCAGTAAAGTTACTGACCTTTTGAATTAAGAAATAGATTGAATTAGTTTTTATCCCACCAGAGTGGAGTTGTGATCTTATCACCACCGGAACCCAATAACGGAACCGCCTTATCTACTTCTGCACCATTGGTTACCTTTTCATCTGTGATGAAAGGAATTCTTCTGATCCAGTTGTTTGAAGGAGCATTGATATCAGCAGCCGTTGGCAAGTCAGAATTGTCTGATTTTACTACAGGATACAATTTGAATGCTCTACTTCTGCGGATATCGGCCCATGCTTCTACGCCTTCAGGGAACAACGCAAGCCATTTTTGAATGGTGATTTGTTCTTTTTGAAGATCTGATGTCGCGCCAAATTTCACAGGAGCTGAAGATACAGCAGGTGAACCCTGTGCATCGCCAGGAGCAACTGGAACAGCAGCGCTATTTATATAAGTGTCGATAGCAGCTGCATCGGTAATACCCCACTGATTCATAGATTCGGTGATACCCTGATTGTAATATGATTCAGCGGTTCCACCGCCCATGTTCCAGCCAAGCATCACACCTTCTGCGCGTAAGAACCAAGCTTCTGCCGTGGCCATTACATTGGAAGGAGTTTCCATGGATGACGGAATAGATTTATCCCAACGAGGACCTTTATTTGAATTGTTATCAGCGGCATTAAGGGCAACAGCCATATCAGCAGATGAAAGACCATTGCGGAGTCCATGATAACCACCGGAAGCTGCAGGACTGAAGAATACGCCCATGCGAGGATCGGAATATCCTTTCAAAACAGATTCCATGGTTGCGCTCATTCTAAACTCGTTCCAGTCCATTACAGTAAGACCATTAAAATCATCACCCTTAAGGGTTCTGAAAATCAAAGCATCATCTGCGGGGCTATCTGCTAATACACCACCAGCTGCTGCTGCCTCACCTTCTGTTTTTGCTCTTGCAGGATCTACTTTAGAAATACGAATAGCGAGACGAAGTCTTAAGGTGTTTGCAAATTTGATCCACTTGTTCACGTCTCCTTTGTAGATTAGATCGAACGTGCCAAATGGCTGCTCGCTTTTCTTTCCGTTTAACACGGTGATAGCGGTAGCCAATCGTTTCAGCATATCATCATAGATTTTATCCTGAGCATCATAGGGTACGCCTGTGCCAGAAACACCGGCATTAAAATAAGGTACAGGGCCCCAGGTGTCAGTCAGTCTATGGAAAGTGTATACCCACCAAACCTGAGCGATGGAATATTCAGCAGAAGCTGGATCATATTGCTCAAGCAGAGTCTGCAATTGAGGAACTACTTCGCTGTAGATAGGGTTCCATGCCGCTCTGATCCAGTCCATACGGATTACAAGACGATCAGAAGGGAAGTATGTAGTCGTATTAGAGAAATACTGACAATACTGATCGTGAAATAAATTCTGAGCGACCTGATAATTCCAACCGTTATTAGTTGCCGTTGATTGCGCTTTCGAAAAGAGGAAAGGGAGTTGTGATGTTTCCAATTTTGAAAGAGCATTCTTGTTGGTGTTAATGTCGTCATAGTCGTTGGTACACGACACAACCAGTACAACACTGCACAGAAACAAATAGCCTCCGTACGATTTTAAGAGGTTTATAATTTTTTTCATATCAATTTTCATTCAGTTTAAATTTTAAAAGCTTAGAAAGTTAACTGGAGGTTGAATCCTAAACTACGTGTTGAAGGTAATGTTCCGTAAGAAATACCTTGCCAGTTACCATTACCCAGTGACATGTCAGGGTCGAATGCCATTTTACGTTTCGCAATTCCTGGGATTTCAAGTTTTGAATATCCTCTGTAAAGGAAGAACAAGTTACGTGCAACAGCTGAAATGCGCACCACTTTGAAAACGGAATTCTCAGGAACGGGTACAGTATAACCGATTGAAAGTTCACGTACTCTGAAGTTCGTTGCATTGTAAGTAAAGAATTCAGCAGAACCATAGCGGCCACCTGAGGCGGTTGTCCAGAATTGCTGTGCGTTTATCGCTGTGTTTATCTTGGTGGAACCGTCAGCGCCAACGCCTCCAAGAATCCATCCACCTTCTCTGTGTTGAGAAGTAACTTCAGGTGCACCATTGTAAGCAAGGAACATTTCTGTTCCATCTACTACAGTTCCACCTACACGACCATCAATCAGGAGTCTTAGAGAGAGTTTTCCGTAATTGAATGTGTTAGTTAAGCCAAGTGTAGCTTTAGGATTGAAGTTTCCAAGGTCTCCATAAGTACCAGTAGTAAGAGAAGAAAGGGGTGAGCCATCTGCGGTTACCTTTGGAGTTCCATCGTTAGAGTGACTTAGTAACTTTCCATTAGTATCATACTTATCGGCTGTATTCATCCAGAAAAATCCTTGCATATCTCCGTAGCTACCACCTTCTCTTACAACAGGAGTTGCCGAACGACCGAAGCCGCCTGCTAATGTAAACTCTTTAACTGTTTCTGTAAGTTCAATGATCTTGTTACGGTTCATACCCATGTTGAAGCCAATATCCCACTTAAGAGGGCCATCCTTTAAAGGAGATCCGTTAATAACCAATTCGATACCCTGATTCTGGATATTTCCAGCATTGATATACTTAGAAGAGAAACCAGTTGCCACAGGCACACCAACTTGCAACAATTGGTTGAATGAATTGCTCTTATAGAACGTAAACTGCATGCCAAGCTTGTTTTCCAGAAACTTAGCTTCAAGACCAAGTTCTATGTTTTTAACAATTTCTGGTAATAAATTAGGAATAGCTTGAGTAGAACCTCTAAAAATAAATCCATTCGTACCACCTTGAGAGTAGCCATAAGTATTAAAACGCAACTGAGCACGACCTCCGTTACCTACCTCAGCATAACTACCGTTAACTTTCAAAAATGAGATAGCATCAGGTATAGTCATTAAGTCTGAAAGAATTGCTGAAAGACCTACCGATGGATAGCTGAAAGAATAAGGAGAAGGTAGTGTTGAGCTCCAATCATTTCTCAAGCTGGCATCTAAGAAGATTGCTTCCTTGAAAGAAAGGTTCACCTGAGCAAATGCAGACTGTGTTTGAACCTGGCTGGCATCCTGACCATAATTTGGATTAGTTGCGAAATTCAAACCAAACTTGTTTGTTACGTTTAAGCCATTTGCATTAGTATAAAGCGCATCATATTTATTGTCTTGAATAATGGCACCAATACGGTAATCTATCTTAAGGTCATCAGTCAATTTGTTTTTTCCTTCAATCATGGTATCAAACCAATATTGAGTAACATTGATTTCTTGTCTGCTATAAGAACCTCCAGCACTTGAAAGGCCTACTGTTCCAGCATTGAATGATCTTTGCATCACATCGGTGTACTTATCGGTGTTTGCTCTACCGCTTATTTTCAACCAATCGGTAATATCATAAGAAGCAGACAAGAATCCCATGATTCTGTTTCGTACTTCATTAGTTACTGTATTATTAACAATCCAGTAAGGGTTTTGATACAAGGCAGGGTTAATAACAGGGTAAGGCGCACGCACAGGAACACCTACGTTGTTCAGGTCCTGATAATGTTCAGCATCGCTTAGACTTACGTTGCGTGGGATCTGGTAAATAGCAAGAACGGGGCTAAGAGCAGATTCTCCTGTTTCATAGATGTTATCTCTATTCTGAAGAATGTAAGTCAACTTTGCATCCGTTTTGATTCTCTTACCAATATTATTCGTAATACGCAGGTTTATGGAGTGACGATTAAGATCGTTGAGAGGTTGAATTCCTTGAATCTTATTACTTGTATAAGATAAATAGGTCTGCATTTTTTCTGACCCTCCAGAAACGTTGATTGAGTTATTTAGAGAAACACCAGTTCTAAAGAAATCCTTAACGTTATCGTTCTGAGCAGAATAAGTGCGAGGTTCGCCCATATAGCCTGTGAATGACTGACCGTCCATTTTGGCTCCCCAGCTTTCGCCTGAGTTAGATTTCAATACACCTGAGTTACCTTGGCCATATTGATTTTGGAAATTTGGCATTACAAAAGGTCTTTCTGTCGTAACACCTGAGTTAATAGATACTGTAACTTTATCTTTACCACCTTTTTTTGTGGTAATAACAATTACACCGTTACCAGCTGCACTACCATAAAGAGCGGCTGCCGATGCGCCACGCAAAATGGTCATTGACTCAATATCATCAGGGTTGATGTTTGAAGCACCGTCAGAACCTTGTAAACCACCAAAGTCACTGTTGATGGTACCGTTAGTTCCGTTAGTAATAGGAACACCGTCTACCACAATAAGAGCATTGTTACTTCCCTGAATTGAGCGGTTACCGCGAAGTACAACACGAACACCAGAACCAGGACCACCAGAACCCTGCGTAATCACTGCGTTGGCAACTTTGCCTTGCAGAGAGTTCATCACGTTGTTTGCATCTCTAACTTCCACTAGCTGGGAAGGCTTTACTTGTTGAGTTGCGTAAACGAGCGTTTTTGTTTCACGGGAGATTCCCAAAGCTGTAACTACAACTTCGCTGAGTTGCGTGGCATCTTCTGACAAGGCCAAATCAACAACTGATCTTCCCTGAAGGGAAACTTCTTTGGTCACATATCCTATAAAGGAGAAGACCAAAGTGCCATTAGAGTCAGAAACATTTAAAGCATAGCTACCATCGGAATCGGTGGCAGTACCTGTAGATGTTCCCTTCACCAGAACCGAAACTCCTGGCATGGGAGATCCGTCTGTTTCAGAGGTAACCTTACCGGTCACTTTCTGCGCATACACTGATACGCTCAGAAGCATGATCAGGCACGTGAGTTTAAGTAATCGTTTTTTCATAAATAATTAGTTGGGTTTAATTGGATTGCATGCAACTCTGCATGAATCAATAGGTAAATTAGTCCTACTTTTAATAAAATCAAAATTTAATGTGGGAATTGTGTTCGCGCACAGTTAAATTGTGTGCGAAAACAGTTGACCCCCATACTTTTTGATGATATCAACCAATATTCGAATAAAAGACATTGCAAAAATGGCTGGGGTTTCCGAGGGAACCGTGGACAGGGTTTTGCATAATCGCGGTAATGTATCGGCAAAGGCTCTCATCAAGGTCAATAATGTGCTCAAAAAGATACATTATAAGCCTAATCTGATCGCCAGATCGCTCAGAAGGTCTAAGAATTTTCGAGTGTCGGTGGTCATTCCAGAACCCAATCTGGATCCTTACTGGGCAGAGGTTAATGCAGGAATCATTCAGGCCATCGGTGAATGGGGACATTATGGAGTGGCCATTGAACCGTTTTTTTATGCCCATGATGGAAAATTATCGCTTGAGCTTATCTCCAATCAGGCGTTAAAATCGAAGCCCGATGGGATGGTCATCGCACCCATTTTTTATCCGCAGGCACTTCAGGTTTTTGGCCAACTGCAGAAAAAGGGTATTCCTTATGTTTTATTTAATACTAACATTCCAGAGTCAAAGCCATTAAGTTTTATTGGTCAGGATTTATTTCAAAGTGGAAAACTAGCAGGTCAATTAATGAGTATAGGCAATGAAACGGCTGAAGAGATTGTCATCTTACATATTGGAGAAGATGTTAAGGATTCGGTCTATCTGATGGAAAAAGAAAAAGGATTCCGGGAATTCTATGAAAAGAACATTCACTATTCATATAAAATAACCAGCCTGAATCTGGATTCTGGTGATAAATCGTTTACCAGTAAAATTGAATCGCTGATCTTGAGGGAAAGCATCACCGGAATATTTGTGACCACATCCAAGGCAGTGTCAACTATTGCGAGGATCTTAAAAGACTACCCCGATATTATTATACGATTAATTGGGTATGACATGCTGGAAGAGAACCTGAAGCATTTAAAAGGTGGGCTGATCAATTTTCTTATTAATCAAAATCCTAAACGACAGGTTTTTCAAGGCATCAGTCACATGGCTAATCATTTGCTTTTCAAAAAAGAAATTCCACGTACTGAACTTTTTCCGCTCGAAGTAATCACTCAACAAAATGTTGATTCTTATATCGCATCAGGAATTCATTAAGACTAAAGCAAAATGAAAAGCATCATAAATAAGAAAATTTTACAGAATCGCTTTTAACCACACGCATTATAAGCCAGTAATAGATTAAATATTCAGCTCATGAAAAATGTATTGATATTAATAGTATTTATTAGTTTCTTTTCGCTCAACGCTCAGCAGCTCGATCGCGAGCAAGTTGTTTTTTTAACACGGGAATGGAAAGGAGAGCGCTATGCCGATGGCAGACCAAAAGTTTCAGACGCACTTATAACGCGTATGAAAAATGTTGCAATCGAAGAGGCATGGGGCATTTTGAGGAACAAGGGTTTTAATAATCAGTATGATGGAAATTGGCAGCGACTCCGTGATGATGAACCTTTTGTTGGTAGAGCACTTACCGCTCAATATGTGCCGTTGCGGCCCGACCTTCAGGCGCGCATGATTGAGAAAGGAAAAAAAGATGGCCGGGTTGGCCCTATGAATTCGTGGCCTATTGACATGCTTCAAAAAGGAGATGTGTATGTAGCCGATTGTTTTGAGAAGATAAAAGACGGAACATTGATTGGTGATAATTTAGGTAACTCCATTTTTTCAAAGACAGGCACCGGAGTAATTTTCGATGCTGGTGCACGTGATATCGATGGCTTGGGTGCCATCACCGGATTCAATGCCTATGTGCGTGGATGGCATCCTTCTTTTTTGCAGGAGACTATGTTAATGGGAATCAATCATCCATTAATTATTGGAGAAGTTACTGTCCTTCCCGGGGATGTGGTGTTGGCCCGCAAAGAAGGAGTTGTTTTTATTCCAGCGCACCTTGCTGAGGAGGTGGTGATCAACGCAGAGTTTATCCAACTGCGCGATAAGTTTGCGATCACCAAATTAAAAGCGGGTGTTTACACCCCGGGCCAGATTGATACCGCCTGGACCGAAGCTATCAAGAAAGACTTTTTAAAGTGGGTGAAAGAAAATCCAGGTCTCGTTCCCCTTACGATGGAAGAGTTAGAAAATTTTATGAAAGACAGAACCTGGTAATCTCAATCAAAATGAATCTTCAATTTTAATTATCTGCCTATAAACTAAACTTTATGAAAAAACTATCCTTCATTTTATTCTTATTGTGCTCCTTCGTAGGTGCTCAATCTCAAACTATTGATGTCCTGATAAAGAATGGGCATGTTATCGACCCCAAAAATAATATTGATGCCATCATGGATGTGGCTATCATTGGAAACAAAATTTCGGAAGTAGCTCCTAAAATTTCAAAGCAGGCATTAAAAACAATTGATGCCACAGGGCTCTATGTGGTGCCTGGTTTGATTGATATTCACGGCCACCATTATTTTGGTACTGAGCCAGATAAATATTTGAGTGATAGTTATACAGCTCTTCCTCCGGATGGCTTTACTTTTCGTGCTGGAGTCACATCCGTAGTAGATGCAGGGGGTGCAGGCTGGAGAAATTTTGCTGATTTTAAAAATCAGGCGTTTGCCAATTCCAAAACCAGAATGTTCGCCTTCTTGAATATAGTGGGCGCAGGTATGAGTGGAGGTGCTCATGAACAAAATATTGCTGACATGGATCCTAAACTAACGGCCATGGTTGTGAAGCAATATCCTGATTTGATTGTTGGGATTAAACTAGCACATTATATGAGTTCTGAATGGGAACCTACCGACCGTGCTGTGAAAGCTGGCGAGTTAGCTGGTGTTCCGGTAATGGTTGATTTTGGTGCAGCAAAACCGGTGCTCTCGTGGGAGACTCTTTTATTAGAGAAACTAAGACCTGGTGATATCGTCACGCATTGCTATGGACAAACAGAAGGAAGAATGCACGTTGTGGAAAACGGGAAGGTTCAAGCCTATGCAACCGCTGCGCAAAAAAGAGGAGTGAATTTCGATGTAGGTCATGGTGGTGGCAGTTTTATGTTTGAACAAGCTATACCAGCAATTAAGCAAGGTCTAAAACCAAATTCGATCAGTACTGATCTACATACAGGAAGTATGAACGGGGGAATGAAAGATATGGCCAACGTAATGTCTAAACTGCTTAATATCGGATTGAGCCTGAACGAAGTGATCGCATGCTCCACCTGGAATCCAGCAAAGATGATCAATAAGAAAGAACTAGGACATATAAGTGTCGGTGCTCTTGCTGATGTAGCTTTGTTTAGTGTTGATAAGGGTACGTTCGGTTATGTAGATGTTGGTGGAAACAAAGTAATGGGAGATAAAAAGCTCACTTGTCAATTTACTGTTCTTAATGGCGAAATCGTTTGGGACTTAAACGGACTCGCTGCTCCACTATATAAATAAAGGCCTTTGACGCATGAGAGATTCAATCATTAAGAATATTGCCTTTATTAGTGCAGCTTTCTTAATAACCAGTTGCGGAAATAATATTGAATTACCAAAGGGTGATCCCGATCATGGGGGCCTTGTTGTTCCGGCTGGATTTGACGTTGTAGTAGTGGCCGATAGTGTTGGTAGTGCACGTCACATGGCAGTAAGTGCCAATGGAGACATTTATGTGAAGTTGCGAGGAGCTAAACCAAAAGGCATCGTTGCGTTGCGCGATGTTAATAACGATGGAAAGGCCGACACGGTTAAATACTTTGGCGATTATGACGATCAGGGAAGTTACGGAACAGCCATGCGCATTCACCGTGGCTATATGTATTTCAGCACCGCGGGTGAAGTATACCGGGTAAAGTTTACCCCGGGTCAACTCATTCCGGATGGGAAAGTTGAAATGATTGTTAAAGATGATTACAAAAACGACAAGCATGGTTATGAACACATCGCCAAGCCCATTGCACTGGATGAAGCAGGAAACTTATATGTTCCCTTTGGTGCGCCAGGTGATGTTTGCCAGATTTTAAACCGTGTTCCGGGAGAGCCTGGTGAAGACCCTTGCTCACAACTTGAAGAACATGGTGGCATCTGGAAATTCAGCGCCAGCAAAATAGGACAGACTCAAAAGGATGGGGGCACACGATATGCAACGGGTATTCGAAGTATTGTAGCCATGGATTGGAACAAAGCAGACAATACCTTGTATGTAGCAGTGCATGGTCGCGATGATTTAAATTCACGCAACCCTAACGAATACAGCAGGTGGCAAAGTGCTGTTTATCCTTCTGAAGAATTTCTTCGAGTCGAAGAAGGCGCCAATGGCGGTTGGCCTTATTGTTATTATGATCAGGATAAGGGAAAACGAGTATTAAATCCCGAATACGGTGGTGATGGTATCAAAGAAGGAAACGGTGCTTCTTTTACTCAACCACTTATCGGCTTTCCTGCACATTGGGCACCCAACGATCTTTTCTTTTATACAGGTGATCAGTTTCCCGATCGTTACAAGAACGGAGCCTTCATTGCCTTTCACGGATCAACCAATCGCGCACCTTATCCCCAAGCGGGATATTTCTTTGCGTTCATTCCTTTTGAAAATGGAAAGCCAACAGGAAAATGGGAAGTTTTTGCCGATGGTTTCGTAGGTGAAAATGCTTTGGTTGATGTAAGCGATGCACCCTACAGACCAATGGCGATTGCCATGGGACCAGATGGTTCTCTTTATCTGTCAGAAACAGTGAAGGGAAAAATCTGGAGGGTGATGTATAAGGGAGATAAAAAGAGTTTTGGAGAAGCTGATCTTGCCAAAATGGAAGCCAGAAAATCGTTATCTCATATCAAAACTCCCCATGAGATAGATGATAATCTAAAGAAAGGACAAGTAACGGGTGGGGAGAAAATCTATCAAACCTATTGCGCGTCTTGTCATCAGCATAATGGAAAAGGAGCAGAAGGCAGGTTCCCTCCTTTAGTGGATGCTTCATGGGTGAAAGGAGATAAAACAAAACTCATCAATGTATTGCTCAATGGACTTGAAGGAAACATCGAAGTAAA
This sequence comes from Bacteroidota bacterium, assembly GCA_947470895.1. Taxonomy (GTDB): domain Bacteria; phylum Bacteroidota; class Bacteroidia; order Cytophagales; family Cyclobacteriaceae; genus ELB16-189. Next base: position 33,978 of record CANIVF010000017.1, on the reverse strand, counting down.
TGGAGTTGGCTATAATGCCATTATGCCGAAGCATTCCTTTCTTACGGATGATGAAGCTTCTGGGGTATTAACGTACATTCGACAGAACTTCGGAAACAAACATGATGAGATAACCGCTGGGGAAGTAAGGAAACTGCGCAAAAAATAAACATAGAATAACATTCACTATTTTTTAATAGTCACAAAAAAAAACTAACAATCATGAAAACCGATAGACGCTCAATTTTCAAAAAGATTTTATTCGGAACAGCTGGCCTGCTAGGACTATCAGCAGCCAGTGCCAATGCATCTGACAACAACGAAGATGATGAAATTAAAACCGGTGATGTAGTTTATGATCAAGAGGTACCCTTATTCTCTGGCTCACAGGTTTATGGTGGTCTGGTCTACATTGCTGGAAAAGGTGCACACTTTGAAGGTGATATCAAAGCGCATACTGATCACGTGTTGAAAGAATTGCAAGGTGAACTGGAGAAGGCAGGCTCATCGATGGATCGTGTTCTTAAAGTGAATGTGTATTTGAATGACTTGAAAGATTACAAGGAGATGAACGAGGTTTTCCGTGGTCGCTTTGGAAAGAATCCTCCTGTGCGCACCACCATTGCCGCTGCGGGAGGAATACCAGGTGACTCACTCGTTGAAATTGATTGTATTGCTGCACTAAAAAAGAAATGAAATGACAAAGCGCAGAGATATTCTTAAAGGATTAATGACCTTACCCTTATTGGGTGTTGCATCCGGTGAAACGCTAGCTTCATCTACTGTTAGCAAGGACTATGATCGCGATTATTTTAAAGAACTTGGAGTTCGCACATTTATTAACGCAGCCGGAACCTATACCGCACTTACAGCATCTCTTCCTCATCCAGAAGTGATCAAAGCCATTAACTACTCCGCACTACAATTTGTAAAACTGGAAGAGTTGCAGGATCGCGTAGGTGAGCGTTTAGCGGAGCTACTTAAGTGCGAAGGCGTTATGGTTACGTCTGGTGCCTTCTCAGCGATCACATTGGGTACCGCAGGAGTTATTACCGGTGGAGATCCTGAAAAGGCAGATCGTATTCCTACAGATATGACTGGAATCAAAACAGAAGTGATCCGACAAAAGAGTCATCGAGTTGGCTATGATCACGCCATTCGCAATGCTGGTGTTAAAATAATTGAAGTAGAAACAAGAAAAGAACTGGAAGCAGCCATCAGTGAGAAAACAGCCATGCTTTGGTTTTTGAATTATGCCAATCCGGATGGAAAGATTAAAGATGTAGAGTTTGTGGAGATTGGTAAGAAATATAAAATCCCAACCATGAACGATTGTGCTGCAGATGTTCCTCCCGCAGAAAACTTATGGAAGTACATCCAGATGGGATTTGACCTCGTATGTTTTTCCGGTGGAAAAGGACTGCGTGGTCCGCAGAGTGCTGGCCTTTTATTGGGAAGAAAAGATCTTATTCAGGCCGCGCGCAAAAATGCACCACCTAATGGAAGCACCGTTGGCCGTGGCATGAAAGTAAACAAAGAAGAAATTCTTGGAATGCTGGTAGCCATTGAAGTTTATTTATCCAGAGATCATAAGGCTGATTGGACATTGTGGGAGTATCAAACCAAAATGATTGCTGATGCAGCCACTTCGGTTGCAGGTGTAACACCAGAGTTCCATGTTCCGGCAATTGCTAATCACGTTCCTTCATTACGGTTGCGTTGGGATGCAAAAAAAATAAAAATCACACCCGATGAAGCGCGTGATGCTTTACGAAAAGGACACCCATCTATCGAAACTATGGGCGGTAGTGAATCCATTGATATCACCACATGGCAGATGATACCTGGAGAAGAGCGAACGGTAGCAAAACGAATTAAGGAGATATTGCAACAGGCTTCTGTCTCTTAGACATCAGCCTTGCTCGGGATTTTTAAACGATGTAATACAAAAACATGAAGCGAAGAGAAATAATAAAGAGATTATCATTGGCACCTCTTGCCACTGGTTTACTGGTTGGTACTCCACTCGAATTTTTACATGCAACTCCTCTTTCTGCAAAGCGGGATTTGTTCAAAGAACTAGGCCTTCGCACATTCGTTAATGCTGCTGGCAATTATACGAGTATGACTGCTTCCTTAATGCCCGATGAGGTGATGGAAGCTATACAAAGCGCTTCAAAAGAGTATGTGATGCTGGACGAGGTGCATGATAAAGTTGGGCAAAAGATTGCTGCGCTCTGCAAAGCAGAAGCGGCTATGGTAACTGCTGGCTGCTGGTCTGCTCTGGTACTAGGCACTGCGGGTGTGTTAACAGGAATGGATCCCAAAAAAGTATCGCAACTACCCAAGCTCGAAGGAACAGGAATGAAGTCGGAGGTGATCATACAAAACACACACATCAACGGATATCATCATGCACTGACCAACACCGGTATTTCTATAGTCTCTGTTGAAACTCTGGAAGAAGCAGAAAATGCAATCAATGAAAAGACTGCGATGTTGTGGTTTTTAAACCGCGAAGCACCGGTTGGTAAAATTCAACATCAGCCATGGTTAGATCTTGCAAAGAAACACAACATCCCAACGATGATTGACATGGCGGCCGATGTACCTCCTGTGGAAAATCTTTGGAAGTATAATGTGATGGGTTTTGACCTGATTTGTATTTCTGGTGGTAAAGCGATTTGCGGACCTCAAAGCACCGGAATTCTGATGGGCAAAAAAGATCTGATCGCTGCTGCACGATTAAATGGCCCTCCGGCTGGAGGAAATATTGGCCGTGGCATGAAAGTGAACAAAGAAGAAATGATCGGTATGTATGTTGCCTTGGACAGCTATATTAAAAGGGATCACGCTCAGGATTGGAAAACATGGGAAGAGCGGATTGAGGTGATCAATGCTGCTGCAAAAAAAGTTCAAGGTGTCACAACGGCAGTGATTGTGCCTCCTGTTGCCAATCACACACCATCGCTGGAGATTTCCTGGGATAGAAAAAAAGTAAACGTTACCCGTGATGAGTTTGGAAAGCGACTGCGCAATGGAAGTCCTTCCATTGAAGTGATTGGTTGGGAAAAGGAAGATAGTATTCGTATTACGGTTTTTATGTTGAAGCCGGGCCAGGAGAAGATTGTGGCAAAACGAATTCAAGAAGAACTTCTTAAAGCTTCAACGTGATTTTTATTCAATTTTATGCTCACCGATCACTAAATAATTCAACTATGATTCGCTTTTTATTTTTAATCATTATGGCAGCCGGACTTTTATCAAACACTACTAAAGACAAGGTTAAAACATATTCTGTCAGGAAACTTAAGGGAGAAGAACTCGTCATCACTGGCAAGGGCGAAAGTCCACTATGGAAGAATGCCATTGAACTGACAGATTTTATTTATCCATGGGAAAAGGAAACACCTTCGTTCACCTCATTTAAGGCTCTTCATAGTGAGAATTGGCTCTATTTGCTGTATCAGGTAAAGGATGATCACATCAATGTGTTGGTAAAGACGAATGAAAAATTAGAGGTTGTGTCATCGGATCGTGTTGAAATATTTTTCAGAAAGGATGATAAAATGTTACCGTATTATGGTTTAGAGATGGATCCCAACGGAAGGGTGTATGATTATATGGCAGAATACCATAGAAAATTTACACCAACGTGGTCGTGGCCGGCCGGTGAATTGATTATTAAGGCAAACAAAGTTGCCGATGGTTATACCGTAGAGGTAGCCATCAGCAAAAAATCGTTGAAGCAACTTGAGCTTATAAAAGGGAACAGAATACAGGCAGGGGTGTATCGCGGTGATTGTGTTGAGATAACCGAAGATAATTCAAAAATAAAATGGATTAGTTGGGTGAGGCCAGATTCACCAACACCAAATTTTCACATTCCATCGTCTTTTGGAGTGTTGAAACTTGAGGATTAAAGCCGCGATTTAAATTTTTACCTCATAGGATCGGGTAATCGCTCATCATATGGTTATCAGACTTGTTCAGCCAATTGCTGAGGGCTTAGTTTTTGAAATTTTACGACTGTATAGAAAAATAGCGTAAAGAAAAGCATAACTCCTAACAGGCAGAACTCGATCATAATCTTGGATTTAAATACATTCAAATATTGCACGTATAAAATTAAGGTGAGTTGTTTTCTTGCAGGCAAACTTACTGAGGTAATTTCTAACACCTTTTTTCATTCCATTGATTAATTTTGATGAAAATCAGATCTGTGAAAAATAAAAAAAGAGCTGATTAATAGACCTTTACGATTATCGTGCCAGATCAAAAATAGATGCTTGCTGTTATGAAGATTCGATTATTGAGTGTAATATTTCTACTAGTTGTTGTTATTCCTGCGTTTTCGCAATCTCTGAACATCAAAACAATTCCCGAGGATTGGTTTTTGAAGGACCCGGAAATGGATAGCCTTCAGGGTGTAAGCGCAGAAAGAACCTATCAAACATTATTAAAAGATCAACCTTCACGATCGGTGATTGTAGCCGTGATTGACTCAGGAATTGATATCGATCACGAAGATTTGAAAAGTGTGATATGGATGAACGAAAAAGAGATTGCTGGCAATGGTATTGATGACGATAAGAACGGCTATATCGATGATGTGTATGGCTGGAATTTTATTGGCGGAAAAGAAGGAAATGTGGATGCCGACACCTACGAACTCACCCGTGAGTACATACGCCTCAAAGCTAAATACGAAACTGCAGACGCCAATAAAATCCCCAAAAAGCAGAAGTCTGAGTATGAAAGTTTTCTGAAGATTAAGGACAAGTTTGAAAAACTGAAAGCCAAAAACGTGCAGCAGTATAAGTTATACTCGGGCATGTATAAAAGCATAACCTTTAGTATCGACACGTTAAAGAAGTTGCTTCAGGTGGATAAAATTACCCCAGAAGCAGTTAGGCAGTTTAATACGAGTGAGCCTGGCCTTCTATTCGCTAAAGGTTTTTTATTAAGCATGTTTAGAAACATGGGTGATGATGCAGATCTTGATGAATACCTGACGGAACTAAAGGAAGCCATGGATTATTATGGTGTCATTGTAAATTATGGATACAATGAGGACTTTGATTCTCGTCTTATCGTGGGTGATAATATCAATAATTCGCAAGAAAGAAATTATGGAAATAATGATGTGAAAGGTCCTGACCCTGACCATGGCACTCATGTTGCGGGTATTATTGCTGCAGACAGGAAAAATAATCTTGGTATTAAGGGAATAGCTGATCATGTAAAAATCATGGTGGTGCGTGCTGTGCCCAATGGCGATGAGCGCGACAAAGACATAGCCAATGCCATTATCTATGCGGTTGACAACGGAGCAAAGATTATCAACATGAGTTTTGGTAAATCGTTTTCTCCGCAAAAAGAAGCAGTGGATAAAGCCGTGCGGTATGCAGAACAAAAAGGAGTTTTACTCATTCATGCTGCAGGTAATGATTCGGAAGACATTGATGTAAATAAAAATTATCCATCTAAGTTTTACCTGGATGGTAGGGAAGCAAAAAACTGGATTGAAGTAGGAGCTTCTTCTGCCGGAAATGATGAAGATTTAGTAGGCAGTTTTTCAAACTATGGAAAGAAAATGGTTTCGTTGTTTGCTCCGGGTGTTGAGATCTATTCAACGGTGCCAGGTAATAAATATAAAAATAATGATGGAACCAGTATGGCGAGCCCGGCCGCTGCTGGTGTTGCTGCATTACTTATGTCTTATTTTCCAGAGTTAACAGCCCTGCAGGTAAAAGATATTTTAATGAAGTCGTCAAGAAAATTTGATAATCTTAAAGTGCAAAAGCCAGGTGGTGGTAGAGTTGACTTTAATCAACTCAGTGCATCCGGTGGATTAGTGAATGCTTATGAAGCCGTGAAGACGGCTCAGTCCATGAAGAGCATAAAGATCAAAAAGTGATTAGATCTTCGCTGCGCGCAAACGTAAACTATTGCTCACAACCGATACAGAACTCATCGCCATAGCGGCACCGGCTATCACGGGGTCAAGTAAAAAACCATTGATGGGGTAAAGCAATCCAGCTGCGATGGGAATGCCAATCACGTTGTAGATAAATGCCCAAAATAAATTCTGCCGTATTCCGCGTACCGTTTTCGTAGAAAGATTTAATGCTTTGGGTATCGATTGAAGATCGGAAGTAATCAACACCATCTTGGCAACATCCATAGCAATGTCAGAGCCTTTGCCCATCGCGATACTCACGTCAGCTTGAGCCAAAGCGTGCGAATCATTGATACCATCACCCACCATGGCTACAATTTTTCCTTCATCTTGTAATTTTTTTACAAAGTCCGCTTTATCTGAAGGAAGTACTTCTGCTTTGAAATGGTTAATACCAACTTGTTTAGCAACAGCTTGCGCAGTGTGTTGATTGTCTCCGGTAAGTAAATACACATCCAATCCTTTTCGTTGCATCGCTTCGATGGCAGCCTTAGAAGTGGCTTTGATTTTATCGGCAATGGCGACAAGGGCAAGCACTTTTTCCTGAGTGCCAAAATAAATCACTGTCTTGGCTTCGGCCTGCCATTCATCCGCCAACGCAGTGATGGTTAGTGGTATGTTACTATTTCTTTCTTCGAAGAGTTTTCTGTTTCCAATGAAGAAAGTAGTGTTATCACCGATCGAGGTTACACCCCTTCCTGTAATGCTTTCAAACTTATTCAATGAAACATATTGAGCATTATTTTCTTTGAGATAAGCAGTAACTGCTTGCGATAGCGGATGCTCTGATTGACTTTCCATACTGAACATCACATCCTGATAAGAAGAGGAATTTGGAACTTCAACCCAATACATATTCGTCACCCGTGGCTTACCTTCTGTTATTGTGCCGGTTTTATCGAGGATGATGGCATTTACTTTGTGAGCGAGCTCTAAACTTTCAGCATCTTTAATCAGTATATTATTCTCCGCACCTTTACCTACACCGACGATAATGGCGGTAGGTGTTGCCAGGCCAAGCGCACATGGGCACGCTATCACCAACACGGTGATGGAAGTAAGTAAGGCATGTGTGAAAGCATCATCGCCACCCACCAGCATCCAGGTGATAAAAGTGAGAATAGAAATGCCCATCACAACGGGCACGAATATGCCGGCAATTTTATCGACCAGTTTTTGTACTGGCGCCTTACTGCCTTGTGCTTCCTGCACCATTTTAATAATGTGAGCAAGAATGGTATCGCCACCTACTTTTTGAGCTTCAAACTGAAAGCTTCCTTTTTGATTGATGGTGCCGGCAAAAACTTTTTTACCAATGTCTTTTTCTACCGATAAGGGTTCGCCCGAGATCATGCTCTCATCTACAAATGATGATCCTGAAGTAACTACTCCATCCACCGGAATTTTTTCACCTGGATGAACGATAATGATGTTACCCACTTTTACTGAAGCAATAGGCAGTTCCAGTTCAATTCCATTCACAAGAATGCGTATCGTTTTTGGCTGAAGCCCCATCAATTTTTTTATGGCACTGGATGTTTTTGATTTGGCTCGTTCTTCTAATAGTTTCCCCAGCGTTATAAATACCACCACCACGGCAGCAGCCTCATAGTAAACATGTGGATGAATGCCTCGTACATGCCAGAACTGAGGAAAGAAAGTATTGAACACGCTAAAGCCAAACGCAATACCTGTCGATAAAGCAACCAGGGTATCCATGTTGGCTTTGCCGTGCCGAGCTTGTTTGAATGCGTGTATAAAAAAGCTTCTTCCAAAATAGAATACGATCGGTGCTGTGAGGATCATCGAAATCATGTTTCCATACGGAAGATCCATAAAAAGCATTCCGATGATCACCACTGGCATGGCCAGAATGGCGGACCAGCGTGTGCGCTGCTTGATGTCTGCATAGTTTTTTAGAGCAGACTCTTCCTTCACGGCTTGCGGGTCTTCGGCATCGACCACTAAATCATAGCCGATAGAGTGAACCGCATTTCGCAATTCTGTAGGAGTAGTCAGTTCCTTATCGTAATCTACCCAGGCCGATTGGTTGGCATAGTTCACGCCTGCATCGATAACGCCTTTCGTTGATTTCAACATCGACTCAACGCTCACAGCACAAGCTGCGCATGACATTTCTAATACGGGAAATGACTGATGAACATGTTTTTGACTTTGGGTGATCTTCATGGAGTTTGACAAAATTTCCTGATCCATCAGGAAATACTATGCAAGTATACTCTCAATAACACAGATTGGTTTTATTTAATTCGCGATTTGCTTTATAGGATAACAAGATTGGCTAAACATTGTAGCGTAAGATTTCTTTTTGCCTGCTGAAAACGCCTTTCATTATGCGCAATAATGAACAGGAATACATCGCCTAATTTAAGTTTCATCCAACCCAATATGAAGATCGGGATGTGCACGCGATTCAAATCAGTATTCCATGCTTGTTTCCAGGGGCTCAAAAGTTGCTCTTGTTGATGGATAAACTTGGCCACTACTTTATCGGCCTCCAGCTGAACAGGTGGGATATGATTTTTAAATGCCTTATATTTTTTCATTTGCGCACCCGGTTTCATCATGCGTGTGAAGTAGCTGCCGAGCCACGTGCTTTTAATGTCAGGATTGGCCGGATATTTTTTAATCAGTCCTGATTTTATTTTAGGCAAGTAATAATCTCCATAACTATTCAGATGCCATAAACATTGCGCAATGCTCCAGCCTCCATTTGTAGCAGGCTTCAGTAATTGTTGTGGAGACAGGTTTTGAAAAATCTTCACGGGATCATTTACATGATCCTCTACCTGGTCTTCAAGTGTCTTTAATAATTGGTCTGCGAATTGATTTGTCATGATAATTAATAGGTAATGTGATGATGCAAAGGTGCAGATCGCCTGAACTGCTATTCTTGGTATTTACCAAGAATTTTACTGAGCATCCAGGTGCGAATGCTATTCATCAGCTTGCTGAAGATGGTGGCATCAATACCAATATATCTGGCCAGGTATTTATGTGGGATCAATTGTAAAATATGCGGACTACGTTGAAGCAATTTTCTGAATTGGTCTTCGCCAGAGTAACATTGCAGCTCCACTAGACGATCCATCACACCGGAGAGTAGATGCGGTTACTCCCTTGCACACGAATTTTTCAATGGCTGCATGGCGTTTCATGTGTGCATGAACTTTAGGAAAAGGTGCTCGAAGAAAATTTTGATGGCGTGAGGGTTTCAAAATGATATTTGGAGGGTAACTGCATCAGTAAGGAATCCAATACACCACCAAGAGAGGGGGCATAAGTGAATACGAGCGTTGCTTCCCTCTCTATGTCATTATAATAATATACACGTTGAATACCTTCGGTAACAAAGCATAGGTACCTTTCCCTTTCTCCGGATACCATGAGCTGTTCTTTTCTTCTGGCGGAACACTCAGTACAGAGGGCAGAGAAATCATTCTATTCCTCTTCTGATAAGGGCTAGACAGTGGTTGCAATTTGTTTTAAGGGCACGTCTGTATCAAGCATCATGAGGCAGCCTAGTTTTGTCAGGGACAAAACTAATAAAGTTGATGAAGCGGTAGCCGGACAAAACCACCGCCAGTCAAAATTTCATTTCCATTATTCCCTTAAAAAACTATGTTTGGTTAGATTAGAAACTGACATAGAATGTCGGTAACTTCATGACCCGATAAAACCGAAAGTATGAAAAAAGATGTCGAAAAGTTTTTTGCAATTAGTCGCAGAGGATTCTTAAAATCTACCAGCGCAGCTGTGATGGCAGGCACCTTACTTCCACAGATGGGTTTGGCGAAGCAACCTGCAGGAAGTACCAATACATTGAAGGTAGGTTTGATTGGATGCGGAGGCAGAGGTGCAGGCGCTGCAAGTCAGGCGTTGCAAGCGGATCCGAATGTGGTGCTCACCGCTATGGGTGATGTATTTCAGGATCGACTTGATGAGTCGTACAACGCGCTTGTTGAAATGTATCCTGAAAAAGTAAAGGTTGACAAGACGCATCGGTTCATTGGTTTCGATGCTTATAAAAAAGTAATTGAGTCGGATGTCGATGTAGTGCTGCTTACCACGCCTCCTGCTTTTAGGCCAGATCATATGATGGCTGCCATCGAAGCTGGTAAACATGCTTTTTGTGAAAAGCCCGTGGCGATCGATGCCCCGGGTGTGCGAAAAGTATTGGCAGCAGCAAAAAAGGCAAAAGAAAAAAAGTTATCCGTTGTGTCGGGATTTTGCTTTCGGTATGATTTTCCAAAGCGAGCATTATTTCAAAAAGTGCTGAATGGTGAAATAGGTGAGATCAAAAATGTATACACCGTGCGCAATGGTGAGCAACTCTGGTCAAAACCCAGACAGGCGGGCTGGACGGATATGGAATATCAATTGAGAAACTGGTTGTATTACGATTGGTTGTCGGGAGACTTCATCAATGAGATGATGGTTCATAGTTTAGATATGATGTCGTGGGCTTTGGGAGATAAAAATCCGATAAGTGCTATGGGTACAGGTGGAAGACAGACACGAGTTGATCCCATTTATGGCAATGCGTATGATCATTTTGCCATTGAGTATGATTATGGCAAGGACCTTAAGGGAATACATTTTAGCAGACAGCAAGATGGATGTAGTACTACGAATCGAGTTGAAGTATCGGGTACACAGGGCAACGCATTTATTGGTGGGGGCAAACATGAAATTACTGGTAAAGTAAATTGGCAATACACGGGCGAGAAAAATGACATGTATCAAACGGAGCATGATGAATTATTTGCTTCCATACGAAATGGGAAACCCATGAATGATGGCGAAGTGATGGCACGAAGTTCTATGCTGGGAGTTTTGGGAAGAATGGTTGCTTATACCGGACAAACCATAACATGGGACGATGCCATAAATTCAAAAGTGGCACTCTCACCGGCCATTGATCAATATAGTTGGGATTTAAAATGGCACACATCACCTGTTGCCATGCCTGGTGTTACAAAAGCATTCTGAGATCGTTAATCCAAACAAAGCCAATGAGAACAAATCTGTTTATTATAATCTGTTGCTTTATATTCTCACCTGCAACGAAATCTTTTTCCCAGCCCAAACCCATTTCATTTGGCAACATGATTCCACTGGAATCAATAATATCAAAATCAAAGAAAGAAGAAGTTCCTTTATTATGGTTGGATGTAAACACAAGTCCGGACACGTGGAAGGTAAAGGGCAAAGAACTGATTAGCACGGGCAATCCAATTGGCGTGATGCGTTCTGAAAAGCAGTATGAAAATTTCATCCTGCATGTGGAGTGGCAACATATTGAACCAGGAGGAAACTCTGGGGTGTTTGTTTGGAGTGCGGCAAATCCAGATCCTGAAACCCGATTGCCTGATGGTGTGGAAGTGCAAATGCTTGAACTCGATTGGGTAAACCTGAATAAGCGCAACGGTGAAACTCCGCCTATTGCTTACGTTCATGGAGAACTATTTGGCGTGGGTGGTGTGAAAACCATTCCGGATAATCCGCGAGGAGAGCGGAGCAAGTCCATTGAGAACTTGTGTAAAGGAAGAGGTGAATGGAATACCTATGAAGTGATCTGTGTGGATGGCGTGATTAAACTTTCTGTAAATGGAAAGTTTGTGAATGGCATCAGCCAATCCTCACAAAAAAAAGGATACTTATGTCTGGAAGCTGAAGGTGCCGAAATTCATTTTCGTAATCTGAAGATTATAGAATTGCCACCCGGTGTAACCTCGGCTGGACAAACAGCTGCTGAAATCAAATAGTTTATAAAAAAGTCTTAAATGGAAATAGTAATAAAGAGTAGCCCGAAAGAATTAGGGATCGCGGCAGGTAAATCAGGAGCAACACTAATTCGTCAGGCGATTGAACAGAATGGTTTTGCTAATATCATCTTAGCTACAGGCACCAGTCAGTTTGAAACATTGAATCAACTACTTGCTGAAACCGGTATTGATTGGAGTCAAGTAACGATGTTTCACCTGGACGAATACATCGGATTGCCCATCACTCATCCGGCAAGTTTTAGAAAGTATCTGAAAGAAAGATTTATCGCTAAGGTTCCACCATTGAAAGAAGTTAACTTAATCGATGGTGAAGTGGATGAAAAAAGTGAGTGTGTTCGGTTGTCAAATAATATTTTGAATCATCCGATTGATGTAGCCTTTGTGGGCATTGGTGAAAACGGGCATCTTGCTTTTAATGATCCCCCAGCAGATTTTGAAATTGAAACACCCTATATCGTGGTGGAGCTAGATGAAGCGTGCCGTAATCAACAGTTAGGTGAAGGTTGGTTTAAGACTATGGGCGATGTGCCGAAGAAAGCGATCAGCATGTCGATACAACAGATTTTAAAATCGAAACATATTATTTGCTCTGTACCTGATCAACGAAAAGCTGTTGCTGTGAAGAATACCATTGAGCAGCCCGTGAGTCATTTATTCCCGGCCACGGCCATGCAGATGCATAACTACTGTACTTGTTTTCTGGATGATGCTTCTGCATCGCTATTATTAAAATCCAGATAGGTTGTTAATCTCTTTAAAGGAAGGATGGAATCCATATTGACCGATACTTCATTTTATGAATAATTGTCTTCGTGTTTTTTTCTTGCTCACTTTTTTTCAGGTAAACTCAGGTTATTCCCAGGAATCCAATTACATCTGGTGGAATCCTGCTAAAAATCAGTTCCCGGTACTAGAAGGACAAGCCTGGAAAGAAGTAAAGAATCCATACGACCGGCTCCCAGCAATAGCGGAAAAGTTAGTGCGGCAAGACGTTTGGGATTTATCACGGAATTCTGCGGGACTAATGCTGCGCTTTAAATCTGATGCAGATCAGATTATTGTTCGGTATAATGTGAGTGGAGAAAAAGCAATGCCACATATGCCAGCCACTGGCGTAAGTGGTGTTGATTTATATGCGATCAGCACAGATGGAGAATGGTTATGGTGTTCGGGCAGATATACGTTTGGCGATACCATTGAATATCGGTTTAACGGATTAACACCTAATGACACGTATCATCAGAAGGGTCGCGAATATCGTTTGTATTTTCCCTTGTATAATACGGTGAAATGGATGGAAATTGGAGTTCCCAAAGGAACACGATTTGATCCATTGCCTGTACGAGATGAGAAACCTATTGTAGTATATGGAACCTCCATCGCACAAGGTGGTTGTGCTTCTCGTCCGGGTATGGCATGGCCTGCTATTGCAGGAAGAAAACTGGATCGCCCGTTGATCAATCTTGGATTTTCCGGTAATGGAAGGTTAGAGAAGGAAGTGACAGACTTCATAGGAGAGATCGATGCTAAAATGTATGTATTAGATTGCTTGCCCAATCTGGATGCATCGGACGCATCTAAATCTGAACAAGTAAAAAATCTAGTTATACAATCTGTCAAACAACTTCGCCAGAAAAATCTTTTGACTCCAATTTTACTGGTGGAGCATTGTGGCTATAGCGATGAAGCAATTAATTCATCTCACCAACTCGGTTATACGGCACTTAACCAAGCACAGCGCCAGGCATTTGAACAACTAAAATTCGAAGGGCATAATAATTTGTATCTCTTATCGAAAGAAGAAATTGGATTATCGTTAGATGCAACAGTTGATGGAACTCACCCCAATGATTTGGGTATGCAACAATATGCTAATGCATATGAAAAGATAATACGCAACATTTTACATGAACCTTGGGGTGAACAAACTACGACTCAACCCAGTATTCAAAACAGGGATGCCAATGTATACGATTGGGACAATCGTCATCGCGAAATACTGGCGTTAAATAAAATGAAATCACCACGAATTGTATTTCTTGGCAATTCCATCACTCATTTCTGGGGTGGCGAACCGAAAATATCTATAGCGAACGGCCTTGATTCATGGAATGAACTCATGGAGCCATTAGGTGTTCGCAATTTTGGTTATGGTTGGGATCGCATCGAAAATGTTTTGTGGCGTGTGTATCACGATGAACTCTCTGGCTACGAAGCTGCCCAGGTTGTCATACTGATTGGAACGAATAACATTTCACTGAATTCCAATGCGGAAATTCTTGAGGGATTACAATTTCTAATTCACGCCATTAAAATCCGGCAACCTAAGGCGGAGATTTTATTAATGGGAATTTACCCTCGCAGAAAAGATGAGCAAAAAATTTCTGAACTAAACCAGGGAATAGTAAAAGTTTCTGGATTAATGAATGTGCGTTACCTCGATGCAGGCAAAGTGCTTCTTGACGCGAATGGTAAAATCAATGAATTTTTTTTTACCGATGGCTTACATCCCAATGCGGAAGGATACATAAGACTAGCACAAGCAATTACCCCTTATCTCAAGCCGATTGAAAAAGTGCAAATCAGAAGGAAATAAATATTCAGAAGAGAAGTCCTGTAACGTTAGATAAGATGGCAAGTTCAAGGATGTTATTAGTAAAACGATCATTATTTAAATGAACAAACCCATTCAATCCATACAAGTCGGTTCGTTAAGCAAACGGGATACAACCATTTCCATTCTGATCATTGGAGTGTTGTTTTTCATTTTTGGTTTTGTCTCTTGGGTGAATTCTATTCTGATTCCCTACTTTAAAATTGCCTGTGAGCTCAGCAACTTCAGAGCATACCTAGTCACCTTCGCCTTTTACATTTCTTATTTTGTCATGTCGGTGCCTTCATCCTATTTGTTGAAGTCGGTAGGATTTAAAAAAGGAATGATGATTGGGTTTTGGGTGATGGCTGTTGGGGCTTTCATTTTTGTTCCTGCTGCGGTAAGCAGAACCTATGAAATATTTTTGTTCGGCTTGTTTACTTTGGGAACAGGGTTAGCGATTCTGCAAACTGCAGCTAATCCATACATCACGGTATTGGGCCCAAAAGAAAGAGCAGCACAACGCATAAGCATCATGGGCATTTGCAATAAGGGAGCTGGTATACTGGCTCCGTTGATTTTTGCTGCTGTTATTTTACGCGTAGGCGACACAGAGTTATTCAATCAATTATCCACCATGGGGGAAGCTGAAAAGAATGCTGCTCTTGATGAATTAATACGTAGGGTAATTATACCTTATTCCATCGTGGGAATAGTATTATTTGGCCTTGGCTTGATGGTGCGTTTCTCTCCACTACCAGAGATTGACACTGAACATGAAAGTTCCGATGTCGCTATCGCAAATTCCGGAAAGACAAGCATATTTCAATTTCCTCACCTCATCTTAGGTGCGTTTGCCATATTCCTACATGTGGGCACACAGGTGATCGCCATTGATACCATTATTGGATACGCCAATTACATGCACATCGATTTAATGGAAGCTAAAGTATTTCCATCCTACACGCTCTTTGTTACGATCTGTGGATATGTGATTGGCATTTCACTTATTCCGAAATTCATTAGTCAGGTGAACATGTTTAGGATTTGCACGCTACTTGGAGTGATCTTCACATTACTTATTATTTTCACCCATGGTCCGGTAACCCTTTTGGGTCATACTATAGATATTTCAATTTGGTTTGTCGTCTTATTGGGTCTCGCGAATTCATTAGTGTGGGCCGGCATCTGGCCACTTGCTTTAGATGGCTTAGGAAGATTTACCAAACTGGGCGCTTCCATCATGATCATGGGTTTATGTGGCAACGCGATCTTGCCTTTGTTTTATGGATACTTTGCGGATTTGTATGATGTACGAATTGCTTACTGGGTTTTATTTCCTTGCTATCTATACCTGGTATTTTATGCAGTATATGGACATCGGATTAGAAAGTGGAGTTTTTAAATATAAAGCCGTACCCTGTTATGTAAAGATGTAGGTCCCTGAGTTTGAAGTATCAAATCTCTAACGAATGAAAAATTTAAAAAGAAGAGAGTTTATCAGTACAGCCATAGCGGGAATGGGAAGTTCTTTGCTTGTGCCGGGCATTCTTCAGGCAAAAGACGAACATGGAATGATGAATCAACTTCCATTGGCGCAGCAAAAAAAAGTGATTATCGCAGGCGGTGGAATATCGGGCCTGTGCTGTGCATACGAGCTCATGAAGAAAGGCCATGAGGTGGTAGTGTTGGAAGCAACCGGAAGGCATGGAGGTCACGTATTCACAGGGCGCGATGGATTGTCGGATGGCTTGTATGCAGATTTCGGAGCGGATCACATCACTAAACCAGGCTATGAACATTTCTTTGATTACATCAAGGAATTCAATCTTTCCGTGTTGGCATATCCTCACGCAGAAGGTTCTGATGCGGCTCCCGGACGACATGCACTCAAAATGATTGATGGCAAGTTTTATTCTGAAGATGAGTTGGCGGATCCAGTCGTGCTCAAAAAGTTTGGATTCAATGAACGCGAAGTAAAATTCCTTTCGAAAAATCCCTGGTTCGAATTCAAGTCACTCTTTCTGAATTCTTATCTCACCCATTTCAAAGATGAAAATCAACCTTTCGGTGTAGGCCTTGATCATCTCGACAAGATCTCTGCTGCTGAGCTCTACAAAAAAGAAGGAGCTTCGCCTACGGCTCTTCGTTTTCTTGGTGGGCAAGATATTTCAGCGCTCTATCATTTATGGCGATTGTCTACCATGCGCTTCAGAGGAATACCACTTTCCGAAGGCACAACATTTCGACTTCAAGGTGGCAACCAGGAATTACCTAATGCATTCGCAAAACAACTGGGCAAGCGCGTATTGTTGAATCATCCGATACAATCCATACAGCAAACAGAAAGCGAAGTTACCGTTACCTACAAAGCATATGGCTTTGATGAGGAAAAGAAAATGTCTGCTGATTTTCTGGTGAACTGTATTTCATTGCAAGTATTTCGAAACATACAGGTAACACCTGCGCTGTCTCCCGAAAAACAATATGTAATTGACAACATGGCGTACAGCTCTCATCCCTTCTATGTATTTGAAGCGAGTTCTAAATTTTGGTTAGACGATGGACTCAAGAGTATCAACATCGAATTTGAGCATCCCGATATTTCGCAGATATGGGAGGAACCCAATGAGATTGAAACAAGTCGTGTCATTTTAAAAGCGTACGGTCCGGGTGGGCTATCACCGCAGCGTGTGTTAGCGTCTTTCAGAAAACTTTATCCTGGCAAACATGATACGATTGTGGAGGGCTTGACCAAGGATTGGACAAAGGACAAGTATGCCCCAAGTTGTGAAATGGAACCTTTTCCCATAGGGGAGATGCATAAATTCTGGCCACAGATAACCAAGCCAGAAGGACGGATGTACTTTGCTGGAACGTATGCTGACAATCTTAGTCGTGGGATGGAGTCATGCCTTCGCTCCGCACAACGGGTCACCAACGAGATTCATGAGTTATAGAAATGAGAGGCATCAATAAAATTATGTTAAGAACTATTTGTTCGTTTTTGTTTGTTGTGATTGCCTGGTGTACAGTAGAACCAATTGATGCCATTGCCCAGCAAGAAAACAATCCACCTGTTGTCAAGATTCTTGATCCGATAAATAAAAGTAGTTATGACTTGAATTCGCAAATGCGCTATCGCATCAAAGTTTCCGATAAAGAAGATGGAGAATCTGAGTATGATGAGATTGCTGGCAACGAAGTATTTCTTGAAGTAAGGTATTTACTTGATGCGGCCAAAGTATCCATGCTCTCAAAAATTGATCCGAAGGGTCTTGAATTGATGAAGAAATCAAATTGCTTCAATTGCCATGCTTTTAATGGAAAATTAATTGCCCCTTCATTTACTGAAATTGGTAAACGCTATCCTCAAAACGCTTCGAATATTGAGCGATTAGCAAAGCGTGTTCTGGAGGGATCTACGGGTGTATGGGGTAGCGCTAGCATGCCGACACATCCAGAACTTTCCGTTCAGGAATCGCGAGATATTATAAGCTGGATTTTAGAAAATGCTCAAAACCCTGATTTGAATTATTACACAGGAACAGAAGGTTCCATTAAACTAAAATCACGGGATGGTTCTGTACAAAAAGGAGCATTTATGTTGAGTGCCACTTATTCAGATCATGGTGCTAAAAATAGCTCTAAACAAAGTTTAACTACAAAAGATGTGATCCTATTGTATGTGAAATAAGACACGCACTATTTGCTCGTCTGTGCCTTGAGCTATGGAAAGTCTATTTTGGTCTGTGAGGACACAGATCGGGGAGTTTGAAAATTAAATATGTATCGAGTTCAGAAGCTTGAGATAAAATAATAATACGGAAATTGTATACATGAAACTTCAAGGTCGCTCATTTCAGAATAATTCACCGATAGAAGTCAACATCGTTGATGAACGTATTGAAAGTGTCAAGCCAACTTCACAACAAACAAATGATTTCCTTATTGGTCCTGGCTTTACAGACATACAAGTTAATGGCTATGGTGGTATTGATTATAATGAACTATATACGGATGCGAGTAAACTTTCACCAGTAACTCAGCTATTGTACAAAGCGGGCGTCACCACGCATTACCCCACGATCATTACCAATTCTGTGGAGCAGATTAGCAAGTTGATCAAACAAGTTGTCGCTCTTCGGAAAACAGATGAACTGTCGCGATGGAGTATTGAAGGGTTGCACATGGAAGGGCCATTCATCTCTCCGGCAGATGGACCACGAGGCGCCCATCCAAAAGAATTTGTTTGTGGACCAGATTGGAATTTGATGCAACAATGGCAAGAGGATGCAGACGGATTGATCAGTATCATCACCCTTTCCCCGGAATGGGAAAATGCAAATCATTTTATTGAGCAATGTGTAAAAAATAATATGCTGGTTTCCATCGGTCATACGCAGGCAACGCATCAGCAAGTTCTGGATGCAATAAGTGCAGGAGCTAAGTTATCCACGCACCTGGGAAATGGCATGCATCCGGTCATTCCACGATTTCCCAATTACTTATGGTCGCAACTTTCCGATGATCGACTCAGTGCTTCCGTTATAGCAGATGGATTTCATTTACCTGTTGAAGTGATTCAGGTCTTTAAAAAAGTGAAGAATGAAAAGATGATTTTGGTGAGCGATAGTGTTTCTTTAGCAGGAATGCCGCCAGGTGATTATGATCTTCACATTGGTGGGCAGGTGACATTAACCAAAGAAGGCAAGCTTCACTTGCGAAACAACCCAACCATTTTTGCAGGATCTTCCTCCAACCTGAAAGAATGTGTTTCATTTTTAGTAAGGAATAATCTGGCTACTCTTTCAGAAGCTTGGGAGATGGCTTCTATTCGCCCTCAAAAACTTTTGCATTCAGATGTTCCTGTGTTTGAAAAGGATGCTGTTGCGGATCTTGTCGTATTGAAAAGATCTGAAGATGGGCAGATAGAAGTGGTCAAGGCAATTAAAGAAGGAAAGGAAGTCTATTCGGGCTGACCGTTCATTGAATTGTTTTTGCCCGGTTAATAAAATGCGTTGGATAGTGGGATAAAAAGTATCATCTTCATCATGATATTTTTTGTGATGAATATCCACACATGTAACTTGATCATCGATTCAACAAAGGAAGCTCACTATGAGAAATGACATCAACCGTAGATCATTCATAAAAACATTGGCTACAGGAAGTCTGGGATTGAATGCTGTAACCTCGGCCAGTTCATTCAATATTTTGTCAACGTATCCCGTTAAAGATAAATACAAGGTTGCTATCATGGGAGTTAACGGACGTGGCTCGCAGCACATTGAAGCTTACGCTAAGTTGCCTAATGCGGAGATCGCTTATATCTGCGATGTTGATTCGCGCGCCATCGACAATGGAATTAATCTGGCCGTGAAAGCCGGTGTGCAAAACAAACCCAAAGGCCTTGCCGATTTTCGCAAGGCATTGGATGATAAAAGCATTGACGCCATCTCCATTGCGGCACCTGATCATTGGCAAACACCAGCCGCCTTACTTGCATTAAAAGCAGGCAAGCATGTATATGTAGAGAAGCCAGGAAGTCATAATCCTGCTGAAGCAGAGTTGCTTTCACAGGCAACAGTAAAATATGGGAAGGTTGTGCAGATGGGTAATCAACGCAGAAGTTGGCCGCGAGTACAAGAGGCAATCGCAGAACTTCATGGTGGCGTTATCGGCAATGTATATTACGCACGCGCATGGTATACCAACGATCGCTCCTCCATAGGAATTGGTAAAGATGCAGCCATTCCATCGTGGCTTGATTTCGATTTGTGGCAAGGTCCAGCTCCGCGTAAAGCGTTTAAGGATAATCTCATTCATTATAACTGGCATTGGTTCTGGAATTGGGGAACCGGTGAGATGTTGAATAATGGAACTCACTTTGTTGACCTCGCTCGTTGGGGCCTCAACGTAAATTATCCGATCAAAGCTTACTCTACTGGAGGTCGCTTTCAATACAAAGACGATTGGCAAACACCCGACACCCAAGTGGCTACGTTTGATTTTGAAGGAGGCAAAACTATTCTATGGGAAGGAAGAAGTTGCAACCGCAGAGTAATTAATGATATGGGCTCGGGCGTTTCATTTCATGGCGAAAGCGGAACGCTAGAACTGCTGGATAACTCTTATAAGATTTATGATAAAAATAATAAGCTGATAAAAAGTGTTGAGCCAACCACCAACACCGTGGTGGATCAGAAAGGTCCGGGTTTTGATATGGATAAAGCTCATTTTGCTAATTTTATTAATAGTATCGACAAAGGAGAAAAATTATTTTCACCGTACCCCGAAATTGCAAAGAGTGTGTTGCTCTGCCACCTCGGCAATATTTCGTATCGCGTTGGTCGTTCACTTAACACGGATGCTAAAACAGGATACATCCTGAATGATAGTGACGCTATGAAACTCTGGAAGCGTGACTATGAGAAAGGATGGGAGCCAACATTATAGATGATTCGCTGATATGGAAGCTCAATCATCACTAACCAATAAACGCCTGATATCGATTGACGCCTTGCGCGGATTTGATATGATCATGATATGTGGTGCCGATGCTTTCTTTCATCAGCTCGATGGGAAGACGGGTTTGGCATGGGTAGATGTACTAGCAAAGCAATTTGAACATCCCGCTTGGATTGGGTTTACTTTTTATGATTTTATTTTTCCGCTCTTCTTATTTATCGCGGGAGTCTCCATTCCATTTTCGCTGAGCAAAGCAATCGATCAAGGTGTATCAAAAAATGAACTTTATAAAAAAGCATTTGTGCGTATGTTCATCCTGATTGCACTGGGTATGCTCGATAAAAATGCACCGTTCCCTTTTTTCGACTGGCCACATATTCGGTTAGGTAGCGTTCTTGGTCGGATCGGATTGGCTGGCTTCGTTACCGTGGTGCTGTATTTAAATTTCAATGCTGCCAAACGCCTTTTAATTATTGCAGGAACGCTGTTGCTTTATTATGTCTGTGCCATCTTCATACCCGTGCCAGGTTATGGTGCTGGCAATATGACGTTCGAAGGAAATTTAGTGGGCTGGATTGACCGCACGTTTCTCCCAGGCCGATTGCTGCAAGGCACGTATGATGAATTAGGTATCATCACCCAATTCCCTGCTGTTTGTCTTACGTTGTTAGGCGTTTATGCGGGAGAAATTCTAAAGAACTATGCTGTCGCTGATAAGAAAAGGTTTACACACTTGTTGATAGCCGGTGTCATGTGCATTGCTCTTGGTCTTATCTGGAGTCTTCATTTTCCAATTGCCAAGCGATTGTGGAGTAGCTCATTCATTTTGCTTACGGGTGGTATGGCATTTGTTTTCATGGCTGCGTTCTATGCCATCATTGATATCTTTAATGTGAAAAAGTGGTCATTCTTTTTTATAGTGATCGGAATGAACAGCCTTACCATTTATATGATTTACCGTTTTGTAAACTTCCGCCACACGTCAAGACTTTTGTTTGAAGGTCTCTATATTGGTCTTGATGAAAAATGGCATTCGGTATTTGAAAGCTTTGGGGCATTAATGCTGGTGTGGCTTTTATTATATTTTCTATATAAGCAAAAAATATTTTTCAAAGTGTAAGATCACTTCATCAAGATTATTTCACAATAGATCGAATTATGAATACATCCAGAAGAAAATTTATCAAGCAATCGGCTATGAGTGGTGTCGCATTAGGGTTAGCATCCATGCCGTTTTCTACCTACTCCAAATCCATAGAGGAGAAAATCAGAATCGGAATCATCGGCCTAGATACGTCACACGCTCCGGCTTTTGCAAAATTATTTAATGCCGAAAATACAGATTCTGCTTTAATGGGATTCAAGGTAGTGGCAGCCTATCCGCAAGGCAGCGTTGATATTAAAAGCAGCGTTGATCGCATTCCTGAGTACATCAAACTAGTGCAACAATATGGAGTGGAAGTGGTAGACTCTATTAAAAAATTGCTGAGCATGGTTGATGTGGTGTTACTTGAAACCAACGATGGCCGTCCTCATCTTGAGCAAGCGCGTGAAGTTTTTAAAGCTGGCAAACCTGTTTTTATTGACAAGCCTGTAGCGGGTTCACTAAAAGATGCCGTTACTATTTATAAAGAAGCTTCTGAAAAGAAGATTCCTTTGTTCTCTTCATCTTCTTTGCGCTACATGAAAAATGTGATCGCAGTTCGTAATGAAAACAAAATAGGAAAGGTGCTGGGTGCCGATGCGTTTAGCCCGGCAACATTGGAGGCGCATCATCCTGATTTATTTTGGTATGGCATTCATGGCGTTGAAGTATTGTTCACGGTGATGGGCGTAGGATGCGAAACCGTCACTCGCTTTCAAACTGAAGGTGCCGATGTAGTGGTTGGTAAATGGAAGGATGGCCGACTCGGAACCTTTCGAGGAACGCGCAATGGCAAGCATGACTATGGCGGCACGGCCTATGGCACAGAAGGTAATCTTAACCTGGGGCCATTCGATGGTTATGATGCATTGGCAGTAAAAATAGGCGAGTTCTTTAAAACAAAAGTTTCACCAGTAGATGCGAGGGAGACGCTCGAGATTTATGCCTTCATGGAAGCTGCCGATGAGAGCAAGCGTAACGCAGGTGCAACCATTCGCTTGGAAGATGTTTTAAAGAATTCCGGTTATAAGGGATAGAATCAGACCTTCGATTTCTTTCATAACTTGAAATGATCGTCCGTAAAAAACCTTTATTAAGGTGTAGGAATATTGATTAACTTTTAGAGCGTGTAATTGATATTCAATTTGTAATCATGAAAAATAAATCCAGACGAAGAGAATTTCTGAAGATCAGCGGTTTGACGGGCCTTGGTTTATTAGCGCCAGGATCGTGGAGCACTTTTGCTGAGTTAGCTGTTACTAAAGACTTAAATCATCATGAACATATCAGTATGAATCCGGAAGAAAAAAACACGAGCCTCATTGGTGTGTATGGTCCATGGGCTGTTTCACTAATAGAAAATAAACTCCCCAGCCTTTCCTTCAGAAGAAAGGAATTTACAAACGTGGATGAATGGAGAAGAAAGGCTAGGGCAAAAATGGCGGAGCGATTGGCGGCACCCAATATTGGCACGCATCCGAAGGTGATCGTGAAGAAAAAGTATGAGTATGACGGACTCATCATTGAAGAAGTAAGCTGGCAATTGCCATATGGTCGTCCAACAGAGGCGATCATACTTAAACCTAAAGATGCAAAGTGCAAGCTTCCAGGCATACTTGCTTTTCATGATCATGGAGCCAACAAATATTTTGGTAATAGAAAAATCACCAAAACATCAGATCAGAGTCATCCGGTGATAAAGGATTATCAACGCGATTATTATGGAGGTTTTGCATGGGCCAATGAAGTGGCAAAGAGAGGGTATGTTGTTGTTGTACCCGATGCTTTTCCATTTGCAAGTCGCAGAGTGCTTCTTGCCGATGTGCCCGAACATTTGCGCAATGGATTAAATGATCTTGATCCAGAAAAGCCTGAAAACATTGAAGCCTATAATCAATGGGCTTCCGACCATGAACACATTATGGCGAAGTCGTTGTTTAGTGCGGGCACTACGTGGCCGGGTGTATTTTTAGCGGAAGATCAACGAGCGCTTGATGTGTTATGTGATCGTGATGATGTAGATGCCTCGCGTGTAGGGTGTGCGGGGTTATCAGGCGGAGGAATGCGTACTGTTTTTATGGGAGGCATGGATGAGCGAATTAAATGTGCGGTGTGCGTGGGATTCATGACCACGTGGAAAGATTTTATATTCGATAAATCATTCACGCATACCTGGATGACGTACGTCCCCGTTTCGCCAAACGAACTTGACTTTCCTGAAATATTGGGCATGCGCGTTCCATTGCCAACACTGGTATTGAATGATACCCATGATGATTTATATACCTTGTCTGAAATGCAGCGTGCGGATGCGATCATGAGCGAAGTGTATGCGAAGGCAAAAGCTTCTGATAAATATAAATGTTCATTTCACCCAGGCCCTCATAAGTTTGACGCCAACATGCAGAAGGAAGCCTTTGATTGGTTTGATAAATGGTTGAAATAATTTGATTTTTTATAGATAAGAAATAACCTGATAAAGAGATGAAACAAAAAAGAAGAGAATTTTTAAAGGCTTCAGGCCTTGCTGGTTTAAGCATGGCAGGAATAGGATTATTAAATGCGGAAGGAAAGAGTAATGATCTGCCGCATTCATTCGTAGGTCCTCCTAAATTTAACATGAGTGGTTTTGCTGCTCCAAAGATTGCAACCGTTCGCATTGGATTTGTAGGACTTGGAAACAGAGGCCCTGGTGCCGTAAACCGAATGAGTAAAATTGATGGCGTAGATATTAAAGCGCTATGTGACTTACGTCCTGAAAAAGTAAATGCAGTAAAGAAGTCATTGGAAGGCTCTGGTCATAATCCTGAAGTGTACACAGGAAAAGAAGAGGAGTGGAAAAAAATGTGCGACCGTTCTGATTTAGATTTGATCTATATCGCTACACCATGGAGCATGCATGCACCGATGGCGTTGTATGCCATGAACCAGGGAAAACACGTTTGCATAGAAGTGCCCGCAGCAAAAACAGTTGACGAGTGCTGGCAGCTGGTGGAGACATCTGAAAAAACGCGCAAGCATTGCATGATCCTGGAAAACTGTTGTTATGATTTTTTTGAGCTGCTTACGCTCAACATGTCAAGACAGGGTTTGTTAGGAAAAATCATTCATGGTGAGGGAGCATATAATCATGATTTGCTCAATCAAAATTTTGATAAGGCCGCTTATTATGATATGTGGCGCTTGAAAGAGAATTTCAGAAATGGAAATCTTTATCCTACCCATGGGCTTGGTCCGGTAGCACAAGTACTCGATATCAATCGAGGTGATCGGATGGATTACCTTGTGGCGACATCAACAGCTGATTTTAGCATGAGTGCTAAAGCGAAAGAGCTTGCAGCAAAGGATGATTTCTATAAGGGATATGCAAACAAAACATACCGAGGAAACATGAATGTGACAACGATACGCACCGAGCTGGGTCGCACGATTATGTTGCAACATGATGTGTCCTCACCGAATATCTATTCCCGTATTTTCAAAATCAGTGGAACTAAGGGATCGGTGATTAAATATCCTGATCCGGCAAGAATCGCATTTGGCGATGAAGGTTGGATTGATGAGGTTGAATACAAAAAAGTAGAAGATCAATATCAACCACCAATTATCAAGAGAATTGGTGAGTTAGCCAAACAAGTTGGCGGACATGGTGGCATGGATTTCCTGATGGATTGGAGAACGATTGATTGCTTGCGCAATGGCCTTGCACTTGATATCGATGTGTATGATGCAGCATTGTGGAGTGCCATTGCACCGCTCAGTGAGCAGTCAGTAGCAAACCGTTCTAAATCTATTGACATCCCTGATTTTACACGAGGAGCATGGAAAACTAACAAACCTGTTGATATCTCTATGCAAACAGGAGGCACTACGAAAGTTAAACTATAAGTGATGCATAATTCTTAGCCATAGATTCACAGATTTAAAACCACTTCTAACGTCTTGAATTGTTCAGTGAATCTGTGGCGATAGAAATCTTCATTAATCAATTGAATCACACCTGCCTATTCACGGACAGAATTAAGACTTTATAAAATAGTTCACGAAAGAGGAGAAGTATAATCAGTGAATCTGTGGCGCTTGAAAACCTCAATCTGAAAATAATTAACTTTCATGATGATATCATTACATCAACACGCAGCGCTCTATACCGATTATTATGAATTGACCATGGCGCAAGGCTATTTCCTTACGGGCATGGCTGAAAAGAAGGCATGTTTCGATTATTTCTTTCGCAAGCTTCCATATAAAGGTGGCTATGTGGTATTTGCAGGATTGGATGATTTGTTAGAAATACTTAAAGATTATAGATTCGATGAAGAAGATATAACCTATTTGCGAACACGAGGATTTAAGGAAGACTTTCTGACTTATCTGAAGCAATTCAGATTTAAAGGAACAATTCATTCCGTTAGGGAGGGAGAGATTATTTTTCCTAACGAGCCGGTGTTGCGTGTGGAAGGAACCATTCTGGAATCTCAAATCATTGAGACGCTGACGCTGAATCATTTAAACTTTCAATCTCTCATTGCTACAAAAGCCAGTCGCATAAAACATGCTGCCGGCAACCGAAGTGTGATTGAATTTGGCTTGCGAAGAGCCCAGGGCCTTGGTGGAATTCATGCCAGCCGTGCAGCGGTAATTGGTGGAGCCGAATCCACATCGAATGTGTATAGTGCATTTACATTTGGAATAAATCCATCAGGAACGATGGCCCACTCTTGGGTTGAAAGTTTTGATGATGAAGAAGAAGCATTTAGAAAATTTGGTGAGATCTATCCGGACCACTGTATCTTTTTAGTGGATACGTATGACACGCTCCGATCAGGTATTCCTAATGCGATTAAGATAGCACATGAAATGGAAAGGGCAGGTCACCGTGTAAAAGGTGTTCGTTTAGATAGTGGCGACCTCGCGTATCTTAGTAAGCACACACGTTTTATGCTGGATGCAGCTGGACTTCATCATGTAAAGATTGTTGCCACCAATCAGTTGGATGAGCACATCATTAAAAGTTTACTGGAACAAGGAGCCAAGATTGATGTATTTGGTGTAGGCACAAGTTTAGTAATTGGCCGTGAAGACGCTGCGCTTGACGGAGTTTATAAACTATCTAAGTATGATGGAGAACCCAGGATTAAGATCTCTGAAAATATTGAAAAAATTCTGATTCCTGATGTGAAGAAAGTATTTCGGTATTATAATGGAGAGAATAAATTTTATGCGGATGCAATCGTGGGGGAGCAGGAAACAGAGATTGACCAGATGGTGCACCCTCACCAGTCAACTAAGCAAATTTCATTAAGCGGACTAACAAAGGAATCACTATTAAGTTGTGTGATGAAATACGGTAAGGTTCTGATGGCTAAACAAACACCGTATGAGATTGCTGCTTATGTACAGGAACGATTAGCTCTTTTACCGGATGAACATAAGCGATTTGAATATCCTCATATTTATAAAGTAGGCGCTAGTGCTGATTTACTGAAAGTGCGGGATGCATTGGTGAATAAGAAACTGTATTTCAAAAATGCGTAGTGAGGAAGCCAGCGATGATTTTAGATACCAGCCTATGAGGGTGCTGCTAATCGTAGACGTGTAAAATGATTTTTGCCATGGAGGCACGCTCGCAGTTCTGGGTGGAGAGAACGTGGTTCCAATAATTAATGAATTGATGGATCGATTCAAAACAGTCTTTGCTTCTAATGACTGGCATCCTGAAAAAACGAAGCATTTCGAGAAATGGCCTCTACATTGTGTTCAGAATACTTTTGGTGCGGCTTTCCATCCTCAACTTGAGGCAGATAAAATTCAGGAAGTCTTTTTGAAAGGCACCAGCACGGAAGACGATGGTTACTCTGCTTTTGAAGCCACCAAAAATAGCCTTGAACAATTCTACATTCTCATAAAATCGATGATCTATATGTCTGTGGTATGGCCACTGATTATTGTGTACTATCTTCAGCGCTCGGTGCACATAAAAAAGGATTTAATGTGCTAATCATTGAAGATGCAGTGCGTGGTGTGGATGTAGTGAAGGGAGACGTGGAGCGCGCCATCGAAGAGATGAAGCACATGGGGATCGTTTTCATTCCATCAGGGCAAGTGCCACTCGCCTAAGGCAACTTAATATGAATTCCTCAGTAAATGTTTGGCTACTTTTTTCATGTATCAAGTTCAATATGTAGAAGCGCAATTTGGAAAGAGTATCATCCAATGATAGCCCGATCTTACCAGCCAGCATAATTTTCCTTTTGAAGATCACATTTCTTTTTATCTTTCTTATCTGCATAAGTAAAAGTCATAAGCTTCAAAATGCAGGTTGAGTTCCCTGCAGCTGGGGCTCCCAGCCAGAACCTCAAACAAAAAATCTGAAACTAAACGCATGCGATTATTTACTGTACTTTTCTGTTTGGCCGGGTTTTCAGCATTGGCCCAATCATCAGATTCAATTAAGGTAGCAATTCACGAAGGTACAAATATAGCCGTTGCTGTTTCACCTGATAAAAAATGGTTGGTGTTTGACTTGCAAGGCACGTTATTTATTCTTTCCTCCTCGGGAGGCACAGCGAAAGCAATTACAGATAATCTTGGAGACTGCCGTCAGCCAAGTTGGTCGCCCGATGGGAATACAATCGTATTTCAATCATACCGCGATGGAGGCTGGCATCTGTGGACGATTGATAAGGATGAAAGAAACATGCGGCAATTGACTTATGGAATTTATGATGATCGTGAACCGCAATGGTCTCCTGATGGAAAACGTATTATCTTTTCATCGGATAGAAATAACAACTATGATATATGGGAGATGGACCTGGCAACAGAATCATTCAAAGCGCTGACGAGTAATCCTAAGAATGAATTCAATCCCTCCTATGCTCCTGATGGAAAGACAATCAGTTATGTTTCTGATCGTGGAGCAAAACCTACGGTTTATGTACGAAGTGATGAAGGAGTTGAAAAAGAATTAGCAGTCGGCCACGCAACAACGGCATCTCCATCCTGGAGCCCGGATGGCAAACAAATTATTTATTATACTTCCAATGGCGTGGAGCCAAGACTTTATCAGGTTGATGTTGCTACCGGTAAGATCATGGATTTCACTGATCCGAAAGAAGATGCTTTTCCTTTTCGTGCAACCTGGCTTTCACTCACCGAGGTTCTGTATACTGCTGATGGGCAGATCAAAAAGAAAGACATGGTGAAGAAAAAAACTACTGCGATAGCGTGGGAAGCAATCGTGTATCTGCATCGTCCTTCTTATATGCGTAAGAAATATGATTTCGACAGCCAGACTGCTAAGCCTGTAAAAGGTATCATGGCACCGGTAGTATCTCCAGATGGAAAGAAGATTGTGTTTGCTGCCTTGGGAAATATATGGATGCTGAATATTGGTAATCCCGTTCCGGTTCAAATCACTCAAAATGCATATGTTAATATGCAACCGGCATGGTCACCAGATAGTAAGCAAATTGTGTTCATCAGCGATCGCAAAGGATCATTTGATCTTTGGGTGAGAGATTTGTCAAGTTCAACGGATCGTCAGTTGACCAATACACCTCAAAATGAATCCTACCCTACCTGGGCGCCTGATGGAAAGTCTATTGCCTTCTTTGAGGCAGAGGGGAATAGTCTCTTAGGTGGTAGTACTATTAATCTCGTGAATGTAGCGAAAGGTGATGTGAAGAAAATTCACTCAGCAGTGACTACACCGAGTCAACCAACTTGGTCGACCGATGGTAAACGTATTATATTATCTGCGATGGTGCCTTTTTCTTCGCGTTATCGTGAAGGGTTAAATAAGTTTCTTGTCATTTCTTTAGATGGAAGTTCTGATAAATGGATTTCACCGGTTGAAGGTCGCACGCTGGCAACCCGAAGTAAGAATGGTCCGGTATGGTCACCCGATGGCCGGTTCCTCGCATATGTACAGGATGGTGTGCTATGGATTCTTCCGGTTACACCATTAGGAGAAGTAGCTGGCCCGGTGCAGCGATTAACGAATGAGTTGTCGGACAATCCAAGTTGGACGGCAGATTCCAGGAGCATCGTATTTCTTTCTGCGGATAAATTGAAGCGGGTTTATCTTAGCCAGGGGCAACAAGAATTTATTCCATTGGAATTAACATGGAAACCAGAACAGCCGACAGCCACGCGCAAGGTGGTTCATGCGGGGAAACTTTTTGATGGTGTGAACAACGCTTATCGCACCAATGTGGATGTGATCATTGAAGGCAACCGGATTAAAGAAATTATTCCGCATGCTGATCATGGCACAGCCGAGGTAATTGATGCCAGCACACAGACTGTTATCCCAGGTATGTTTGATATGCATGCTCATCAGTCTGAATCGGAAGGAGAGAAAACGGGCCGTGGATGGTTGGCTTTCGGAATCACGTCAGTGCGAGAACCAGGTTCCGATCCTTATGATGCCGTTGCCAGAAAAGAATTATGGAGCAGTGGTGTAAGACCTGGTCCGCGTGAATTTTTTACAGGCTTTCTTCAGGATGGAAACCGGGTGTATTACAATATTGCAAACAGTAATTCTGCGGCCGGTGCCGAATTGGAATTGAGTCGTGTAAAGGCATTGGATTATGACTTCATGAAAACCTATGTTCGTATGCCAGACTATTTGCAAAAAAGATTCACAGAGTTTTCCCACCAGAATGGTATACCCATCTCATCTCACGAAATTTATCCATCCGCAAGTTATGGTGTGGATGCGATTGAACATATTGGAGCTACCAGCCGCAGAGGATATTCTCCGGTACGTTCAGCAATCGGTCGCAGCTATCAGGATGTATTAGATCTGATCACATCAAGCAGAATACGGATTACACCCACCGCTGCGCTCTATGGAGGATTCAACATCATGACACAGAAATATCCCACACTCTTTCAGAACCCACAGTATGTTGCCATCTATCCTGAATATTATCGTACTGCTTATGAGGCCGCTGTAAAAACCATGCAGGCTGATCTGGCATCGTCCTATGCGATGTTGTCGGGATATTCCACCACTTTAAAAAAGCTAGTTGCTGCAGGTAATCATTTTACGGCAGGTACTGACTCACCTTTTATGCCATATGGATTGAGTATTCAATTAGAGATGCAGACTTATGTAGAGATTTTAGGACTTAGTCCGTTTACTGCGCTTCAGTCTGCTACGTTGTGGGCCGCTGAGTCTGTTGGTGTAGATAAAGACTTGGGTTCTTTGGAAGCAGGCAAGCTGGCCGATCTTGTTATTGTAGATGGAGATCCATTGAAGGATATCAAAGATGCTTTGAATGTAAAGATCGTGATGAAGAATGGGTTGAAATATACGTTGGAAGAACTGTTGACGAAACCTCCGGTGAAGTAGCGTAAGTAATAATTTATTAATTAAGGGATAATAAAGAACCTTTGCAGTCTTTATTAAAATAAGGGCTATGACAAGTTTGCCACAGCCCTTCCAAGGATTTAATCTCAGGTAGATTAAGCCAATACCTCAGTTTCAATTTCTATTCTATTGTCTACCGAAAGTACCCCCGGGGATGACCACGCTATCTTTTCCGCTTCTTCTTTTTCTATCCAGGATCGAACGGTTCCACTCAGTGAAACTCTGCTACCAGAACTTTCCAGTTTAATACTTGAGGCATCAATGGTGGCATTTCGTTGAAATGCTTTCATGATTTTGTCTTTGATATCTTTTACATCAATGGTTTTGGATTTGATGGTGATGCTACTGGTTACTCCTTTCACACCTAATAAGTTTTCCACGCTATTCTGAGCTGAATTATTTTGATATTCCCAATCCACACTCCCATCTATAAACACCCAGGCGTTATCCACCGTCATTTCTATTTTGTCTTCATCGACAGCGCTGTTCCATCGCAAAGCATTTCTAACAGCCTCAGCGATTTCGGTGTCTATCCTTTTTCCAAACCCAGTTACTTTTACTTCAACATCACAAGCAACTACTCTCACACGCTGAACGTGTTGGGCAGCGCGCTCGGTAGCTAATTTTTTGGTGTAGGTATCAACTAATCCGGACAACGTGATTACTCCATCTTTTGCCGATACGCCAATTTGTGTATACACATCTCTCAAGAGGGGATTCCATATAAGCTCCTCCATCACATCCTTTTGAAGTTCCTCACTTGTTTTCATATGCATTTGGTCTCCTTTTATTGATAAGCAAACATACTGTGCAGTGTACATGTGAGGCGATGATGTATACCACCGTACAGAAAGATTTTAGTTATAAGATTGAGATGAGAGGGATGGTTGAGCTCCTCTATTTAAAATAGCCATCAAAAAAAAATGAAGAGCTGAAGATTGAGATTTTTAACTGACTACCTGAATGTTGGTAGGATGGCTCAGCTTATAATCAGATTGCCGGTTGTTGATGGAGAGCTTCCGGTTTACATATCCCTTTTTATATATTTTTACCCGTGCTTCAAATTCAAGGATGGCACCTTCTTTTAGTTGAGCTTTTTCAAACCCTTTCGTGTAAGCAAACCAATGGTGGTCTGTCACGACTGTGTTGGTTTCTGAATCTATAATTCCAGTGAGCAGAATGGTGGTGTCAGTGTAACCGTTATAATTCACCTTTTTGCCAAAGCGAGTGAATACGGCCCTGAATTTTTTTCGTAACCCTACTTTATCTTGGAGGTTCTTCCTCATAGAAAGTTTTTCAATATATACAGTTGAGCTATTTCTGCTCATTAGCATTCTCAAATTACTAATTGTTTTGATCCCAAAATATCTGATTTTCAGTTATTTGGTTTTTAAATGTAATGATGAGCGACTATTGAGCAATGAATTGTCATTTTTAAAATGAAAAAGCCCGAGTAGTTTGCTTAGACTTCTCAGTCATCCCGGTGTTAAAAGACGGTTCATCTCATTTGACTATTTAGCCATCCGTATTCGCTCATCCATTTTCTGATATGCAGTTACGGTAAAGACAACTACATTTGTTTGGCGTATCATCAATATTGAATAGCAGAAGTAGAATTCTGGTTAATAAGAACATGTTCAAAAAAGTATATCTTGAGATATCCAACATTTGTAATGTGCAGTGTTCTTTTTGTCCCATAGTAGAGAAGGACAAGAAGTTAATGGACGTGTTTGAATTTGAGGCGGTGCTTAAGGAGGTAGCTCCACTGGCTGAAATTGTCTGTTTGCATTTATTGGGCGAGCCCCTGGCTCACCCCAGGTTTTCAGAAATATTGGATGTGTGCGAACGATATAATACTCAAATCGATCTAACGACCAACGGCATGCTCATCAAGCGACATCAGGAACGTATCCTAAAAGCTCGCAGCATACGACAGGTCAATTTTTCCATACAAGCCTTTAAAGACAATTTTTCAGGGCGAGAGCTTGATCCTTACCTCTTACCACTATTTGAATTTGCAACATCAGCCCACGCGCTGCGACCCGAACTCTATACCAATTTCAGATTGTGGAATCAGGAGAGTAATGATTCAGATAATGAAGAAGTCTTTTCAAAGATAGAATCGTATTTCAATATTAAGATCAACCGAAATATTGAGACCGGAGCCATCAAATCCAAAAGAATCTGGAACAGGCTTTACCTGCACTTTGATTCCCGTTTTGAATGGCCTTCTTTTTCATTGCCCCATCAAGGTACGCGCGGCCGCTGCCACGGCACAGTCAATCATATAGGTATTCATGCCGATGGTACGGTAGTGCCTTGCTGCTTAGATAAAAATGGCGCTATTAACTTGGGTAATGTGAAAGAACAATCGCTGAATGACATTCTCTCCAATGAGAGGTTTGTAAATATGAGAGATGGATTTTTAAAGGGTGTGCTGGTTGAACCCTTTTGTCAACATTGCTCTTTTATTAAACGTTTTGACAAATCAAAAAAAAACAAGTGAATAATTTGGCTCCTAAGCGTAGCTGAAAAGTCACAGCTGAAATCAGTGAGCAAGTCTGAATTGAAATGCTGTTAAACGAAAACAAAAAGCCTCGGATTTTTTAATCTGAGGCTTTCAAGTGATCCCGCTGG